>SXOA01000053.1 GCA_005778405.1 Planctomycetaceae bacterium | reverse complement strand
TGCCGCATCCCGCCGGAAAACTGGTGCGGGTAATCATCAATCCGCCGCTCCGGAGCGGGAATCCCCACCTTCTCCAGCATCCCAATCGCGTGCTTCCGCGCCTGCTGCCGCGAATGTCCCAAATGCAGTCGCGTCACCTCCGTCAGTTGCTCCTCAATGGTCAGAAAAGGATTCAGGGCGGTCATGGGATCCTGAAAGATCATGGCAATCTTCCGCCCGCGAATCTTCGCCAGTCCCGCGTGATCAAGCCGCAGCAAATCCTGCCCCTCATAGATCGCCTTCCCCCCCGCCACAATCCCCGGCGGCCGCGGCACCAACCCCATCACCGCCAGGCACGTCACCGACTTCCCGCTCCCCGATTCCCCCACAATCCCCAGCGTCTCCCCCGGTTGCAAATCAAACGACACCCCATTCACCGCGCGCACGAGCCCATCGTCCGTTTTGAAATGAACGTGCAGGTCTTGAACTTGAAGCAATGCGTCGGCCATCTCGCCTACCTGTTCGTCATCTTCGGATCGAGCGCATCCCGCAGGCCATCCCCGAGGAAATTCAACGCAAACAACGTCATCGCCAGCGCCAAACCCGGAAACAGCACCAGCCACCAGAAAATCGCCACCGGGGTGATGACCTTGATACCCTCATTCATCAGGAGGCCCCAGGAGACATCGGGGGGTTTGACTCCCAGGCCCAGGTACGAGAGGAACGCTTCAAACAACATGACGCTGGGAATGGTGAGCGTCAGGTAGACAATCACAATTCCCATCACGTTCGGAATGAGGTGCCGGAAGATGATGCGGCCTGATCCCGCGCCGCCGGTTCGAGCGGCGTCAACGAACTGTTCGTGCTTGAGCGAGATAATCTGTCCACGAACAACGCGGGCCATGGTGAGCCAGTAGATGGCCCCGATGACGATATAGAAAATGGCGATTTGATCGATTCCCCAAGCAGCCAGGCGGTTACGGGTTGTTTCCTCGGAGAGAAAAGTGATCAGGAAGATCACCACGAAGATGAACGGAATCGAATAGAGGACATCCACAAATCGCATCATGGCGGCATCAACCCAACCGCCAAGGTAGCCGGCAGAGGCTCCATAGCTGACGCCGATGACGAGGGAGACCAGTGCGGCAAGGGCTCCGACGATCAGGGAGACGCGGGCACCCCAAAACACACGGGCCAGCACATCGCGCCCCAGTTCGTCCCGTCCGCAGATGGAAGGAATGCACCAGCGGCCGAAGATGGCGACTCGGGCGCGAATCATTGCGGAAGTAAGCATTCCAGGCTCATTCCAAAGACGATTGAACGGGTGGTCCCGCCGCTTGGCCGCCAGGTCCAAACGCAAATCAGCTCGCTCTTTTTCGGGTGCATCTGCCGGCAGCCGGCGAAGCCGGGCGGCGAGTTCCGCCGCTTCGCGCTCCAGTTGTTTGGCGTCTTCGAGTTGGAAGTTGAGCTCGATGCGTTCCAGATTGGGGGGCTGATATTTGTGTTCCTTATCCGCCAGTTGAAACTGCGGCGACTGGAGCGGCAGGAAGGGAGTGAAAAAGGCGGTGATCACCAGAGCCACCAGGAACCAAAGCGAAATCATCGCGGCCCAGTTCTTGCGCAGTCGCCGCCAGGCGTCCATCCATAAGGAAACGCCGCGAATCTGCGCCGCTTCCTGGAGCAGCAATTCGTATCGGCTGAGATCCTGCTGGGTGGGTGTGGAAACTGCCACGGTGATTACTCCAGCTTCACGCGCGGATCAATGACCGCGTAAGAGAAATCGACCAGCGTATTCATTACCGAGAGCAGCAGCGTGTAGACGAGAACCATCCCCATTTCCAGCGTGTAGTCTTGGCCCAAAGCCGCCTCAATGAAATGGCTGCCGCTGCCGGGGATGTTGAACAACCTCTCGACCACCAGCGACCCCGTCAGAATGCCGGCTGTGGCGGGGCCAAGATACGAGACCACAGGAAGCAGCGCGCCGCGCAAGGCATGACGAATGACAACATTCCGTGGCAACAGCCCCTTGGCATAGGCCGTGCGGATGTAATCGAGGTTGAGAACCTCCAGCATCCCCGCCCGCGTAAGGCGGGCGATATACGCGGCAAAGGGAGCCGAAAGGCAGAGCGCGGGAAGTAGAATCTGCTGGATCGTTCCCCAGCCGGAAGCGGGAAGCAAATGGAGCCAGAACACCACGACGATGATCGAGATGCCGGCGAGCACGAAGTTGGGAATGGCGATCCCAATCGTGGCCAGCCCCATGAACGCGACGTCAATCACCGAATTTCGCCGTGAAGCGGAGATGACGCCGGCCGTGGTGCCAAAAAGGAGTGCGAAGAGGAGGGCAAAGATGCCCAGAGACGCGGAAACCGGAAATCCCTGCGAGATGACCTCGTTGACGGTGAAGTCTTCCAGTTTGAAGCTGGCCCGGAAATCGAAATGGCAAATGTCCCACATATAGTCGAGGTATTGTTTCCATACTGGATCGTTGAAGTGAAACTTAGCCTCAATGTTCCGTTTGATCGCTTCGGGAATTTTCTTTTCCGATTTGAAGGGGCCCCCAGGAACCGACCACATCAGGGCAAACGAAATGGTGTAAACCAGCCACAATGTGAGCAGAGTCCAGGCAGCGCGTTTGGCCAGGATGATGAGCGGGGCCAAGAGTCCTTTCATGGACCAGCGCTCCCGATTGGCGAGTTCTCGTGATCGACACGCAGCAGCGTCAGCGGGTGCGTATCTTGAGAGTTCAGAAACCAGCCCTTCACATGCGGCTTGACCAAATTCTTGGAGACATACCAATAAATGGGCAGAATCGGCGACTCCTCAATCAAGATGGCTTCGGCATCACGCAAAAGCTCCATGCGCTTCTTCCGGTCGGGTTCGGTCCCGGCCTTTTCAATCAATGCATCGAAGTCTTTGTTTTTCCAACCGGTCTGGTTCTGCTGGCTGCTGCTGGTCCACATGTCGAGGAACGTGTTGGGGTCGGGATAATCCGCAATCCAGCCGGCGCGGGCGACGTGGTAATCGAGCTTGTTTTGCAAGTCCAAATACGTCCCCCATTCCACGCCGCGGAGCTGCACCCCAATCCCCAGGTTTTCCCGCCACATCTGCTGAATCCGCTCCGCAATGGTTCTGTGGGCGTCAAGTTCGTTGTAGACAATCTCAATCGGCGGCAAGCCGCGGCCGCTCGGAAAACCTGCTTCCTCAAGGAGTTTGCTGGCGAGCTTGGGATCGTACTGCGTTCCCGGCGGCGGCGTGTAACCGGCAAGCCCTGGCGGCACGACGCTCGTGGCCGGCACCTCTCCGGCCCGCGTGATGATTTCGCAGATGTTCTTTTTGTCGATGGCCAGATTCAGCGCACGGCGGACCTTGGCATTATCAAGCCCCGGCTTGGTAACGTTCACGCGGTACAAATAAACCGTCAGCATCGGAGCCGACGGAAACTCCTTGGGCATGATTTGTTTCAGCTTGGGAATCATCGGCGGCGGCAACTGCGTCGCCCAGTCAATTTGATCGTTAAGGTACATGTTGAGAGTCGTTGTCTCGGACTTCACCGCCATGGCATCAATCACTTGAAGCTGCACCTGCTGTTCATCCCAATACTTAGGGTTTTTCACCAGCCGAATGCGGTCCCGAATGCGGCGAAACTGCATGGTGTACGGCCCATTGCAGACCAAGTTTTCAGGTTTGGTCCAATTTGGGGAGCCATGCTCTTCTACACATTTGCGGTTCACAGGATAGAGCGGATAAAAAGCGACCAGCTCGTCGAAATATGCCGTCCGCGATTTCAAAGTCACAACAAGTTTCTCTGGCGACTCCGCTTTCACGCCGACCGTCTCCTCGAAATCGGGCAGGATGTGCAGAATCTTGACCAGTGAACCGGCGTCAACACTTTTTGCTTTCGCCGGATCGATGCAGCAAACGATTTTTCCTCCAGTGCTAATCTGTTTCGGATCTGGGTCTTCGGCCGAGGGCTCCACGCTGGCGACCTCCACCTCATAGACCCAGCTTTCTTTCCAGGTGGCTTCGGCTTTGGACTTGGCTTCAGCGTTGGCCTTGGAGTCCTTGGCAAGTTCCGGGGGCTCGGGCGGTTTCGTAATGGTCAGCACTTTGCCCCGCACGATTGTCCCCCGTGGAAAGGCCTGCAGTTTATCCCGGCGCGTGCCGTCGAGTTCCACCTCGACCAGTCCTCCCTCTTGGACAACTGCCGTGTTGTAACCTTCAGCTCCAACGAGGTAATACAGTTGATAGGCGTACTCACTGGCGGTCTCGGGGTGCAACATCCGACGCCACGACCAGGCAAAGTCCACGGCAGTGACCGGATCACCGTTGGACCACTGCGCCCCCTTTCGCATGTGAAAGGTATAGACCCGGCCGTCCTCGGAGACGTCGAAACTCTCCGCCATTGCTCCCTGGGGTGTCATCGGGACGTTTTCACCGGGGCCATATTTCCGCTCCCAGCCTTCATCGGGAAGCGACCGCAATAGCCCTTCGAACAAGGCATTGATCACCCGGTTTTCCGGCTGGCCCGTGGCTTTGGAAGGGTCGGCCGTGCGGATCTCGTTTCCGTTGTCAAACGTGAAGTCCGCCTTCGGCAGCGTACCGAAGGAAACCGCCCAGGCCAGGGATGCTAGCCCCAGGGCGATAGCGAGATAGGGAAATGCCTTGCGGAGGAAGGGCATGGGGTGACCGTCCGGGTGACTTTCCGCGGAGGAACTGCCGCGGGATGCTTGCCGTCATGGTAAGGCCGGAAAGGACAGGTCGCAACCGGAACACGGACCGTCCGGGCCCGCGAGAAAGTTGTTGCGGCCCGCTATTTTTCAGCAAATTCCGGCACAATTCGCCGCCGGAACTATTCCCAATGGCCACCTCGGCGGCTTACAATGGCGAGCATGATGGAGGAGGGGTTGGTTCGAGGATTTACTAAGTGCCACGTTCTGTGGTGCTTCGAGCCGGCCGATAAGGTTGTGATTTGTCTTTCAGTTTCATGTCGGCAATCGGCGGACCAGGCAGGCTCGTTCTGCATTGCCACCCACAAAATCTGAACGGCAGTCAGGTCAGATCCTCTGACGGGATTTCCTGAACCTTTATTCAAAGGTTCTCCAAGAGGAACTTATGGTTACTTTGCTTGCTCCCAAGATGTTCGAGCACAATTCAAACAATGCATCCCCGGAAGGCTCGGCCGACGACTCGCAGCATGACGAGTCCCGCCTTTCGCCCCTCTCGAGCGCCACCACCCGCGACCTGGTGCAGCTCTTCAAGCTGCTGGGGGACGATACCCGCGTCCGGGTGCTGCACTATCTGACGCAACGGGAAGAACTCAATGTCCGTACGCTCTGCAAACTGCTGGGGCAGAGCCAGCCGGCGGTCAGCCACCACCTGGCTCTGCTTCGCGAGGACGGCATCATCGCCTGTCGCCGGGAAGGCAAGCACAACTTCTACCACATCGTCCCCAAACGGATGCAGGCCTATCTGGACCTGCTCTTCGGCGCCAGCAAAGGCGAGACGAAAAAGGTGCGGATTGAGGACGCGCTGCTAACGTACGGACGCGATCGAGAGAATGACTAAGCTCTGATCCGTTGACACGTCGCCTTTCGACCCGAACTCGCGGCACACCGATCGGCGTTCGGACTCTTCGTCGCTGTGGTTAATTTCAGCGAATCGGCGATCCTCGCGGGGATGATAGTTCGCTACCGAACAAATGAGCGCCCAGCCGCGGACAGAATTGCCCGACCAACCGGAAAAATGTGCAAATTCTTCCAAGAACGCCAGGCGTGATCGGAGAGTTAGCGGTCTGCAAGAGCCTTCCCACCTCCGCAAACTTTGCCGCAGTTTCCCACTGTGAATGACTCGGCTGGCTTGATTGTTCCCAGCCGCCTGGGCCGCCGATGAAGAAGAAGCGCGGCCCTGCCGGCTGTCGGCAAGAGGTGCGCGAGGAGAGTCTGCTGCTAGCACTAGCGGCGGGACGTATTACAGGGAAGTTGACTATGCGGCACATGACGCTGCGCAGCCCGCTGTCAAAAACACAGCGCGGATGGATTTGCTTGGGAGTCTTGGCCGGCTGGTTGCTGCTTTCGGGAGCGGCCCTCGCTCAGGGTTCGCTGGCCGAGGACGCGGCTTCCCAGGGAAAAATCCCGACCAAGAATCTGCTCGACGTGATGCACGACGGCGGGCCGCTGATGTATCCCATTGGGCTTTGCTCGTTCGTGCTGTTCGTCTTCGTCTTTGAGCGGTTTATCGCCCTGCGCCGCGGGCGGGTCATTCCGCGGCCGTTCGTCAAGCGTATTTTGGAGCAGGTGAGGGAAGGGCAACTCGACCGCGAGAAGGCCCTGCAGCTTTGCGAAGACAACCGCAGCCCGGTCGCCGTCGTCTTCGCAGCCGCAGTCAAGAAATGGGGCCGCGCCTCGGTGGAAGTCGAGCAGGCCATTCTGGATTCCGGCGAGCGGGTCACCAATCAATTGCGGCGGCACCTGCGGCTGTTCAGCGGCATCTCTCAGGTCAGCCCGCTGCTGGGTCTGCTCGGCACGGTGGTTGGAATGATTATGTCCTTCAACGCCATTTCCTCGTCCGACGCGATGGGACAACGTGAACTTTTGGCGGGGGGCATCGCGCAAGCGCTCCTTACCACGGCGGCCGGCATGTTCGTCGCCATCCCCGCCTTGATGGCCTACCTGTACTTCGTCGGCCGCGTCGACGGCCTGATCACCGAAATCGATTTCCTCGGCCAGCAGCTCGTCGAGCTCATCAGCGCGGATGGCTTGGCCAATCGCACTACCTCGACCAAACAAAAGTCCAAAGCTGCGTAAGGCCGAGAGGCATTTGAAATCTGAGATTCGAGATTCGAGACGTGGAGAGATTGAGAAGCAGGGTATTTGATAACAATGCCACTAAAGACTTCCCAAGACGACGACATGCCGGCGATCAACCTCACGCCCATGCTGGACATAGTCTTCAACCTGATCATCTTTTTCATGGTCGGGACGAGGTTCGTGGATGCCGAGAAAAAGGTGGACGTAAAGGTGCCGCAGGTCAAACATGGAGAGAACATGACCGCGGTGCCAGACAAGCGGCTGGTCAATGTCCATCAGAATGGGGAAATCGCCCTCGATGGCCGGGACCTGTCCCTCGACCAGCTCGTGGCGCAGCTCGGCAGCGATCGGCGGCGGAATCCGGAAATGGCCATCACCATTCGTGGCGACGCCAAGACTGATTTTCAACATGTGGCCGCGGTGCTCGCCGCCTGCAATAGCGCGGGGGTCAAGAATGTCGGCATCTCGATGAGCCCCAGCGGGAGCAACCACACCGCGGATCGTGGTGCCAGGTCGAAGCCGTACTAATCCGGAGGATGTGCGTGAGTTTGGCTCAGGACATGATGCTCGCTGCCGCTACCGGCATCCCCCCCGCGCGGGCTTTGGCGATGGTTCTGGCGGTCGGTCTGGGCCTCGTCACCATCGGCCTGGGCATACTGATGTGGACCCGCTGGGGACAGGCCCGGCCGCTCGCCAAATGCGCCGGCCTTTCTCTTTTCGCCCACCTTCTGCTCCTCTGCTACTGCTACGGCACACGGGTCTTCTTCGAAGCCCCCGGCCGCGCTACAGCGGATGGCACCATCAACGTTCGGATTGAGGACGTGACGGACGACGTGGAGGAAGGACCGGAATCAACCGCCAACACCAAGGAATTGCCCAAAGTCTCACGGGCAGCAGAAGTCGTCTCTCCTGTCAAAGAGCCCCCCAAACGCCAACCCCCTCCGCCGCTGATTCCGGCCGAAGTGAAACCACCGGAAGCGCCACCGAAGCCCAAGGAAGCGCCGCAGCCAAAGCAAGAACTTGTACAGGCAAAGCCACCGATGCCGCAGCCTCTGGTGATTGAACCCTCGCCGGTGGAAGAGCCTGTCCAAGAGCCTGCAGAGAAAACATTGGTCGCAGAGAAGCCTTTGCCGCGCGAAATCGCAACCGATGTTGCGGGGCCGGAAGTCCTTCCTGTGCCCTCACCCAGGGAATCCCCGGTCTTTGAGCCCCTTCCGAACCCCTCCATCGCTTCCGCCCCACCGGAAACTTTGCACGTCTCCGCACCCGCCATTCCCCGCCGCGCCGGTGATGGCCAAGAGATGCCCGCCATGCTCCGCTCCCGTGTCGCCGACCGGCTGAAAATCGCTCAGCGCCACGGCGGCACGGTTACCAGCGAAGCGGCTGTGGGTGCGGCCCTAGACTGGATGGCGGCCAATCAATCGGCTGAGGGGCGCTGGGATGCAGACGCGCATGGGGCGGGGAAGGAAGCCAAGATCATGGGGCATGACCGGGGGGGAGCCGGCAAAAAGGCGGATACCGGCATCACCGGGCTGGCTCTGCTCGCGTTCCTGGGAGCGGGAGAGTCGCACCTGGAAGGGAAGCATCGCGAGAACGTGCAGCACGGCCTGGAATTCCTGCTTGACAGCCAGGCCGCGGACGGCAGCCTGGCTGGTGACGCCGAGCTGTTTGCGGCCATGTATTGCCACGGCATTGCCACATTGGCCCTGAGCGAAGCGTACGCAATGACCGGAGATGAGCGGCTTAAAAACGCGGTGACGAAGGCGATCAATTACACTGTCCGCTCGCAGCACTCCGGCGGAGGATGGAGGTATCGGCCCGGTGACGCCGGCGACCTGAGCCAGTTCGGCTGGCAGGTGATGTCGCTGAAGAGTGCCGAGATGGCGGGTCTGCCGATTCCTGCCGAAACGCGCACGCGGATGGGCCGCTTCCTCCACAGTTGTTCCTCGGGTGAGCACCGCGGCCTGGCCAGCTATCGCCCCGGCGACCGCACGACGCGTACGATGACGGCGGAGGCTCTGTGTTGTCGCATCTTTCTCTCCGCCGAAGACAGTCAGGCGACTCAGTCGGAAGCGTCTAAATTCGTGATGGAAGAAGTGCCGACGCGAGAGTCGGTTAATCTCTATTACTGGTACTACGGCACGGTCGCCATGTTCCAGCGGCAGGGAGAAGATTGGGACCGTTGGAACGGGGCCATGCAGCGAGAGTTGCTCGCCCGCCAGCGACACGACGGCAAGCTCGTGGGTAGCTGGGACCCCGACAATCTGTGGGGAAACTACGGCGGCCGCGTCTACAGCACGGCGATGGCCACTCTTTGCCTCGAAGTCTATTACCGTTACCTGCCGCTATATGGCGGGGACGACCCCGATCATCCCACGCGGCTCACCGAACTGCCTGACGCGCCAGAGCGGTCACGTTAAGGCTGCCGCCGCCGATGTAGCCGCAGGTGGTTTCAGCACAAGGGTGATTCACACTCGCCGCAAGCTTGATCAATCATGCCCCAACAGGGACTTTTAGATTCATGAATCAACGTTGAGTCTCGGTAACACCACACCGGCAGGATGCGTCTCCTGGCTCAGACCAGGCAAGTCGCCGCAGCGGGATCAAAACCCCTAAAGAGGTCACTTACGTACGGATTGGCGTGCTGAATACGGCCATGGAAAACGCAGGTTTCAACGCGTGGCTAAGAAGGACAAAGTAGCACGTGCGGCGTTCGAGCGGACCTAACGAGGAACAAGCTCTGCCTCTATAATGAAATGTGTCCTAGATCCAATGCTCTTTCGTCGGCCATTTCCTTACACGCTGTTCTAACTGACCTCTGAACCTGCCCTCTTCCCTCCCCCATGGCCTTCTCCCCCGTCCAAGACGCCGTCGATGCCATCGCCCGGGGCGAGGTGATCATTGTCGTGGACGCGGAGGACCGGGAGAATGAAGGGGACTTTATTTGTTCGGCGGAAAAGGCGACGTCGGAGACGATTAACTTCATCCTCGCGGGGCGCGGGGAATTCTGCGTGCCTCTGCTGCCGGATGTGGCTCGCCGGCTGAACCTGTTGCCGATTGTTGATACCAACACGGCTCCGCTGGGGACCGGGTTTCTGACGCCGATCGACCATCGAAGCGGCAAGACGGGGATCACCGTCGATGAACGCTGCTGCACCGTTCGGGAGATGGCCAATCCCAAGAGCACCGCCGCCGACTTTGTCCGCCCCGGCCACGTTCATCCGCTGTTGGCCAAAGAGGGAGGTGTCCTCCGCCGGGCCGGACATACGGAAGCTTCCGTGGACCTTTGCCGCATGGCCGGCCTCGCTCCGGTCGGCGTGTTGTGCGAGATTTTGGACGACGCCGGCAACCGGGCGACTCGCGACCAGCTTTCGGCCATCGCCAAGAAGCACAAGCTGCACATCATCTCCATCGAGCAGCTCATCGCCCACCGCCGCGTCAGCGAGAAGCTGGTCAGCCGTCTGGCCACGGCCAGCCTGCCGACGGCCAAGTACGGCGATTTCACCGTCATCGTCTACGAGGTCAAGTTCGAGTCGCAAAACCCGCTCGCTATCGTCAAAGGGGATCTCGCCAGCGTCGACGCCCCGCTCGTCCGCCTCCACTCCTCCTGCTTCACCGGCGACCTCCTCGACTCCCTCCGCTGCGACTGCGGCAGTCAACTGCAAATGGCGATGGAACTCATCAATCAGGCGGGAGCGGGAGCCATCATTTATCTGCCGCAGGAAGGGCGCGGCATTGGGCTGGTCGCCAAAATCAAGGCCTATGAGCTGCAAGAGAAAGGGATGGACACCGTCGAGGCCAACCACGCCCTCGGCTTCAAGGCGGATGTTCGGGACTACGGCGTCGGTATCCAGATTCTCAAGGATCTGGGCCTCTCCAAGGTGCGTCTGCTCACGAACAACCCCAAAAAGACCAGCGCCTTCATCTACGACGGCTTCAATCTGGAGGTCGTCGACCAGGTCCCCATCGTCGCCCCGACTAATCCACACAATGAACGGTATCTCGCCACGAAGCGGGACAAGATGGGGCACAATTTGCCGGAGTAATGTGAGTGGCTGGTGGTACGTGGTGAGTGGTGGAACCAGGGGGCAGCTCCCTGTCACTTTTGCACTTTAACTTTCCCGGCAATCCCCAGCGCCTGATGAAGTTGGTTCAGAAACTTCTCGACATCCTGGTGGACTTCCTGCGTCTGTGAAATGATGAGCAGCCCTTTGAAGTCCGCCGACGGTGCTGGACCTGAAAAGTCCCATGAATCAGGGTGGACAAGCGTGGTGATCTCCTCGAAGAGTCCTTGCGCCGAGTCCTCATTGGCGTCCAGTAGATCACAGCAGTCGTAAACGCGGGTGACGTACTTCGAGCCGGCGTCTTCAGGCGTCGTAACGACCAGGACATTGTCCTCTGAGACATAGCTCAGCCCCAGTTCCCCCAAGATCAGCTTGAGCGCAGTCTTGATCCGCACGTTTGTGAGCTTGTATGTAAGCGGGGTGTCCATGCTGACTGCCGCTTCTTCCAGTTTCTTCGTTCTCAGGACGACCGTCATGTCGAGCGCAGTTTCCAGCGCTGCGACGAAACTCTTGAGCGCGGCCGCTTCGGCCTGAAACGTCCCCTTCGCCTCCAGCAGTTCATCCAGCGTCTTTCCCGCGGCAAGCGGTTCGGCGAGCACTATCCGGTGCCTGGCTGGTTTGGTCGCCGAAGCTTCTTGCGCTTCGGCCAGTCGTGCGAATGCCAACCCGCTGATTACTACAAAACCGATTAACTGCAATCTGCGCATGAGACAGCCTTCCCCTTCGCGAACAATTCCGCGGACGCCTCCTTTACCGCGCAACCTTCACCTTCTCTTCGAGCCCACTGGTCTTATGCAGCATGTTGAGGAGCTTCTCGACTTGCTCGTGGACGTCTTGTGTCTGGCTGACGGTCACTAGTCCCTTGAAGTCAGAAATGCTGCCGGGACCGCCAACATCATCCCAGGAATCGGGTATGACGGAGGCGGTGATGACGTCGATCAGGTCGTCGACCTCATAGTTTCCGTCCGGTCCGATTTCTTCTTTCTTCTTTTCCTCCACGCGAACGTGGATCCCGGAGCCGCCGCCGACGGTAGGTGGATCGTCTCTAATATGCTTGGTCTTCTTGATCGGCGATGGCAGCTTCATTAAATCTCGGCAATCGTAGACGCGAGTTACCAGTTGAGAGCCAGCGTCCTCCGGCGTCGTGATCATGATTACGTTGTCATGCGTCACATACGTCAGCCCGAGTTCTCCCAGGATGAGCCGCAAGGCAGTCTGGACCTTCACGTTTTTCAGCTTGTAGACAATCGGAGTTTCCATGTTGATCGCCGCTTCTTCCAGCTTCTTGACCGCCAGCACCACGGACGTATCCAGGGCAGTTCCCAGTGCGTCCACAAAGTCCTTGAGCGGAACCTCGTTGGCTTCGAAAGTCCCCTTCGCCTGCAAGCGATCTTCGAGCGTCGATTCCGCATCGAGCGGCTGGGTGAGCTTGATAACGTCGCCGGCGGAGCGCTTCACACGCTGCTCCTTCGCGCCGGCATCAAAGGGATCCACCGCCGGTTTGGCGGGATCATCCTGAGCCGAGACCAATTGCCCGAGTCCAAGAACGCTGAGCAATACAAAACCGAGAACGAGATTCCGTCGCATAACTGCTTCCCTTGTTCCAGTGATTGCCCCCAGCGTCCCTCATTGTAGACTCCCCCGCACCGCGGCGTACAATCGGGCCAGTTGGAGTCCCGGCCTTAGCGGGTCTTCAATGCGAAAGACCGGCTAAAGCCGGGACTCCAACCAATTCACTGCCCTCAATTATCATGCCTCTTCCCCTTGTGATCGCCGATACGCCCCTCGACGCCACCGTCACCGGTCTCATGGCGGGACAGGTCGAAGTCCTTCCCTGGTCGGCGGTCGAGGAAGCTATCGCGCCTCAGGTGCTCGGCCTTTACACTTACGGCCATCCGCTCGTCGATGCCGCACTTCTCGACCGGCTGCCGGGGCTGAAGGTGGTCAGCAACTATGGCGTGGGGGTGGATCACATTCGGCTGCCGGCGGCGAAGGAGCGGGGGGTTCGGGTGGGGAATACGCCGGGGATTTTGGACGGGGCGACGGCCGACATGGGAATGACGCTCCTCCTGGCGGCGGGACGACGGCTGGCGGAAGGAGATCGCTACGCCCGCAGCCCCGCTTTCACCCGATACGACCCCGGCTACATGCTCGGCCGCGAGATCCATTCCAGCACGCTCGGCATCATCGGCCTGGGCCGCATCGGCCAGCAGGTCGCCAAACGGGCGCGAGCGTTCGACATGCGGGTTCTCTATCACAATCGGCGGCGAAATGAAGCGGCAGAGAAAGCGGTCGGGGCGACCTACGGGAGTTTCGACGACGTGCTCGCCCAGTCCGATTACGTGATGCTCTGCTGCCCGCTGACGGACGAAACCCGCGGCCTCATCGGCGCATCCGCCTTCGCCAAAATGAAGCCGACCGCCATCCTCGTCAACATCGCACGCGGCCCGGTCGTCGATACAGCCGCCCTCACCGCGGCCCTGCAAACCCGCCGCATCTACGCCGCCGCTCTCGACGTCACCGACCCCGAGCCACTCCCGCGAGACCATCCGCTGCTGAGACTCGACAACGTCACCATCGCCCCGCACCTCGGCAGCGCGACCGAGCAGACCCGCCGTCAGATGGCGGAAATCTCGGTGGAGAATCTACTACGGGGCTTGCGCGGCCAAGAACTGTTGCACCGGGTGGTGTAGGGACTACTTTGCCAGATCCTCAAGGTTCACCACGTGCCGATGAGTCACCTGGCCGAATTGCGACAGTCGTCCCACCGCTATTTCCAGGTTGGCGACTGAATCCGCCTTGACAATCAAGTAGGCAATGAAATCTACCGTCGCCACCCAGCCGTTGAGGACGGACACGCCAGGCTGGCCGGGCGTGACACCGTGCTCGTCAAAGTACTCAAGGAGCGCGGGACGTGTTTCGCGAGAGTAATGAAGCTCCACCAGGTGCAGCATGATCGGCCTCCTGTTTTCTTAGAATTGTAGTGCTCGCACCCCTTTTTCGCTCGTTGTGGGACGCGATCGTCGGCGTTAGCAAGTCTGCCCGGGACTTGCTCGGGAATTTCGGCTTTAACGCCGTCTTGAAAGCATACTAGCCGCCCTCAGTCCCACCACAAAAAAAGCTGCCACGTCTCCTTGAGTTGATGGGCCAACAACCTGATTCCCATGTCCGTCGTGGTCGTAAAGCCGCTCGATTTCAATCTTGCGCGCACCTCGGGGGGGATGTTCATGGACTCGAACCTCGCCCGTTGCGCCTCTAGCTTCCGCTCCATTTTCTCGGAAAGCGTTGGGCAGAGCCGTCGCGCGGCCGCGAACGCTTCTGGTTCGCTACGTTCGTTGCGCAGTCCCGTCCCTTGCTCGACGGAATCGGGACAGAACTCGTAGATCTCCTCGGCAAATGCGCAGATTGATTGTGGCAGCGACTTAAACTGAATTGCAACCCACGCGCCGTCGGCACCGACAATTTCAAATTCGCATTCGCTGCGCCACTTTTGAAGCCTTTCCAGAACATCTTTTGTCGAGACGTTGTAATTCATGCCGTTGGTCTGTCGCACTCGTAGAATGTCATATTCGTCCGTGGACTTCAGTGCGACAATGGCGTCTCCGAGGGTCTGCCCTTTAGGACCGTACATTCCGCTCCAGAACACTCGATAGCCGCGGGGCAGAAGTTGCGGCTGGAGCTTCGAGAGCATGGGAGTGAACTCATCCCGTTTCACTGAGACTGCTATGCCGTCGGCTTCTTTCGGATCGAATTGTTCCGTGAATGCGATCAGTCGATTCAACGACCCACCGCAAGTGCCTTTTATCAGGTCGCAAATATCGACCTCGAATCCAACGTCGGCGGCGAGTTGCCTCTCGGCAAGGGTCAAAGTCATCGGTAAGTCCTCGCGACTTGTTCTGTCAATTCATGTTTGGCGGTGCTCCCACCCCGCCCCTACGGCCAACATTACTTCACCACAAAATTTACCAGCTTCCCCGGCACGACGATGGTTTTGACGACCTCCTTGCCGCTGAGCAGCTCGGCGATGCGGGGTTCGGCGCGGGCGGCGGCGATGAGGGTGGGCTGATCGCTGCCGGCGGGGACGACGACCTTGCCCCGGAGCTTGCCGAGGATTTGCACGGGGATTTCAATCTCGGCATCCTTGGTCAAGGCGTCGTCGAATGTCGGCCAGGGCTCGTAGGCCAGCGTCTTGGCGTGGCCAAGGAGTTGCCACAACTCTTCGGCTACGTGCGGGGCGAAGGGAGAAAGGAGCAGGACGAACCGCTCCATGACGGAGTGTGGGCGGATCGATTGCTTGGTGAAGAAGTTGACGAACTCCATCATCCGGGCGATGGCCGTGTTGAACTGCATTCCCTCCAGGTCGCTCGTCACCTGCTTGATCGTTTTGTGTAATGTGCGGTTCTGCTCTTCCGTCGGCTCTGTGTGTTGAACGGATACGTTGAGCATGAGCACTTCGCTCTTGTCATCCACAATCAGCCGCCAGGCCCGGTCCAGAAAGCCGCGAACGCCAACGACGCCGGCGGTGCTCCAGGGCTTCACTGCTTCCAGCGGGCCCATGAACATTTCGAAGAGGCGAAGAGAGTCCGCGCCGAATTCCTTCACAACGTCATCCGGGTTGATGACGTTGCCACGTGCCTTGGACATTTTCTCGCCGTTTTCGCCGAGAATCATTCCTTGGTTGACAAGCTTCTGAAATGGCTCGATGGTGCTTAGATAGCCTCGGTCGAACAGCACCTTGTGCCAGAATCGCGAATAGAGCAAATGCAGCACCGCATGCTCCGCTCCGCCGACGTACAGGTCCACCGGCATCCAGGCTTTTTCCTTCTCCTTGTCCACGAACACCTGGCCGTTGCGGGGATCGATGAACCGCAAGTAGTACCAGCAGCTTCCTGCCCACTGCGGCATGGTGTTGGTTTCGCGGCGATACTTTTTGCCGCCGATGACCGGATACAGCCACTCCGCCGGCGCTTTCCCCAGCGGCGGCTCGGGGCGGCCGTGCGGCTTATAGTCGTCCAGGTGCGGCAGATCGACCGGCAGGTCTTTCATGTCGACCGCCTTGATCATTCCCGTCGGCTGGTTGTGTTCGTCCAGCTCGTGCAGGATTGGGAACGGCTCTCCCCAGAACCGCTGGCGCGAGAAGAGCCAGTCTCGCAGCTTGTAATTGACCGCTTCGCGGCCGAGGCCGGCAGCGGCGAGGTCGGCGGTAATTTTGGATGTGAATTCGGCGGTTGGCATGCCGTTGTAGGAGCCGGAGTTGATGGCGGTGCCTTCTACAATAAAAGGGCCATATTCGGCCGGCCGCTGCGAATAGTCCTTGAGCAGTTCCTGTATGGGACTTTGCGCAAGGATTTCCGTGGCGGACTTCACGACCCCATCCCGAATGCTCTGTGCCAGGTCCGGCTGGCCGCGACTTGCGGCCAGGGCGTCGATGTTCTTGTCCAAGTCGGCCTTCTTGCGAATGGCTGCAATCGCCGCAGAACGAAGCCAATGGTCCGTAGGAGCGACCACGGCACGAATCGGCAATTTGAACAAGATGGCGAACTCAAAATCCCGCTCGTCATGCGCGGGAACCGCCATGATCGCACCTGTGCCATATCCCCACAGCACATAGTCCGCGACCCACACTGGCACAGGCTGGCCATTCACCGGATTGATGGCATGTGAGCCCGTGAAAACGCCGGTCTTGGTCTTCGTCGCATCCTGCCGGTCCCGGTCGCTCTTGCTGACAGCCTTCTGGACGTAAGCTTCGACGGCTGATTTCTGTTCCGGAGTGGTCAGGCGCTGTACGAACGGATGCTCCGGCGCGATGACCATGTAGGTCGCGCCGAAGAGAGTGTCGGGGCGAGTGGTGTAGATGCGGAGGACGTCGTCAGCGGGCTTCCTGGGGAAGCCGGATTTCGCACGGGACGCTTTCCACTGCTCGAAGCCGGGCAGGCTAGAAGCCTGCCCCACGTGGAAGTCCACCTCGGCACCGACGCTCCTTCCAATCCAGTCGCTCTGCAGCTTTTTGATGCCGCTGGACCAATCGAGCGGTTCCAGGTCTTTCTCCAGCCGGTCAGCATAGGCGGTGATGCGAAGCATCCATTGCCGCAGGGGCATCCGGACGACGGGATGGCCGCCCCGCTCGCTTTTGCCGTCGATCACCTCTTCGTTGGCCAGCACGGTTCCCAGGCCGGGGCACCAGTTGACCAGGGCATCGGCTTGGTACGCCAGGCGTTGCTCGTCCTGATATTTGCGGACGGTGTTTTCCCCCTGTGCACCCACTTCGGCGGGAATGGGCAACTCGCTGATGGGGCGGCCCTTCTGCTGCTCGGCGTCGAACCAGGTGTCAAACAGGACCAGGAAAATCCACTGCGTCCAGCGGAAGTATTCCACGTCCGTCGTCGCCAGCACCCGGTCCCAGTCATAGCTGAACCCCAGCATCTTGAGCTGGCGGGTGAACTCGCGGATGTTGTTTTCGGTGTTGCTGCGGGGATGCTCGCCAGTCTTGATGGCGTGCTCTTCCGCCGGCAGGCCGAAGGCGTCAAAGCCCATCGGGTGGAGCACTGTCCGCCCCCGCATCCGCTCAAAGCGGCAAACGATGTCCGTCGCCGTGTACCCTTCCGGATGCCCCACATGCAGCCCCGAGCCGCTGGGGTACGGAAACATGTCGAGCGCGTAGAGCTTCTTCCCAGCGGGCATCTCTGGAGTGCGGAAAGTCTGGTTCTGTGCCCAGTACTGTTGCCACTTTGGCTCGATGGAGGCGGGGGTGTAGCGGGGCATGGGACAGCCGGGAAAGTTGGTAGGGAAATGACGAAACTCGAATGGCGAATGACGAATGAAAAGAGCTGCCTCTCAATTCGCCATTCGCCATTCGAATTTCGTCATTTGGTTATACGGCAAGACATCCGCTAACGATAGAAGTTCGCGGAATGCCTATCAACTTCCCGCTGTCTCCGACACCCGCCAATCCACCAATTGCACTTCCACACTGCTCCGCCCTTGGTACTCGTTGATGACGGGGCGGTAGGCGATGTCGAGGGGGGTGTCGATGCGAGAGAGCTCGTCGGCGTGCTCGCCAAAATTGAAGCCGACGCCGCGGATTTTCACCCGGTGCTGCACGATGTGGAAGGAAAGATGCCGCTCACCGGAGCCGATTTTCTTGGGGGGCTCGGCCAGCTTGACCCCCGTTGCGCAGAGGACAGGGCGGGGATTACCCGCGCCGAAAGGGGCCATCTGCTCGATCTGGCGGACAATTTGCGATGTGAGCTGCGACAGAGGAGCTTCGCCGTCGATGTTGATTTCGACCTGCCCCACGCTGCTGGTGGACTGGGTGGAAAGCTGGTCGCAAAATGCTCCGCGAAAAGCATCAATGCGGCTCTCCTCGATTTTGAATCCAGCCGCGGCCGCGTGACCGCCGAAACCGACGAGATGCTCGCTGCAGGCCGCCAAGGCGTGGTGCAGATTCGTGCTGCCGCCGCTCCGGGCGGAGCCGACGCCGGGCTTCACACCGAGTTTGTCGAGGGAAATCAAAATGACCGGGCGGCCGTATTTTTCCGCGAGCTTGCCGGCGACGAGGCCGATCACGCCGACATGCCAGTCGCGAGCGGCGAGTACGAATGCCGGGTCGTTCTCCGCGTCAAACTCTTCCTTGATTTGCTTGTTGGCACCAATCAGGATGCTCCGCTCGATGCTATCGCGGCTGCCGTTGAGCTCGTGGATGTATTCGGCGAGTTGCTGGGCCCGCGGCTCGGAATCGGTGGTCATCAGCTCGACGGCAAGCTGCGCCTGGCCGAATCGTCCGGCAGCGTTGAGACGCGGAGCGAGCGTGAAGGCGATGTTCTCGCTATCGAGCGACGACTTTTGATGAAGCTTCGTCACTTCCAGCAGTTTCCTGATTCCCAGGGGGGGTGAATGAAGCAAGCTCGTCAATCCATGTCGGACGATGATCCGGTTTTCATCGAGCAGCGGCACGACATCGGCAACGGTGCCGAGCGCCGCCAGCCCGACCGCGGAGAGCAAAAAGTTCCGCATCGGCTCGCTGACCTTCTTGCTCTGGCTGGCCCGCTGGCAAATCGCCCAGGCCAGCTTGAACGCGACTCCCGCGCCGCATAGCCCCGCAAACGGATAGTCATGCCCCGGCAACCGCGGATGGACAATCGCCGCCGCACAGGGGAGCCGCTCCGCGAACTCGTGATGGTCGGTGACGATGAGTTCCAGTCCGAGCGACTTAGCCGTATCTGCTTCCACAAGGCTGGCGATGCCGCAATCGACCGAGATCACCAACGACGCTCCGCGCTCCGCCAGTGTTCGGAGGGCATCGCTACTCAGGCCATACCCTTCCTCCAGCCGGTTGGGAACATAGTACGAAACGTCGGCCCCCAAGAGCCGCAGACAGATGATGAGGATCGCGGAGCCGGTCATGCCGTCGGCGTCGTAGTCCCCGTAAATGACGATTTTCCGTTTGTCCCGAATGGCTGCATGAACACGCTCCGCTGCATCTGCACAACCGGGAAGCTCGTCGGGGTCGCGAAGGCCGGTGAGCTTCGACTCCAGAAACGTCTTGACGTGCTCCGGCTCGTGCACGCCTCGGCAGAGCAGAAGCTGGGCGACAATTGGAGGAACCCCGGCGGACCGTTCCAGGCGGCCGATTCGGTCAGCATCGTGCGGCTCAATGCGCCAGCGTTTGCGCATGGGGTCATCCTTAACGTTGGCCTACTGCAGAGAAAACTGGGCAGGCTGGAAGCCTACCCCACTGGGCTACTTCTTCTTTTCCGTGTGCGGCGTGTGTTTCCGCAGCCGCGGGCTGTATTTCGGCAGCTTCAGTTTCTCTCCGCCGGGCTTGCGGCGCAGGGTGTAGTTGATGTCGCCGGTTTCGTCGCAAACCAGATGAACTACTTCGGCTTTTTTCTTGCTCTTGGCCATGACGTTATCCTGACGCTAAATCGGACGAATTCACCATGATAGCCGAGGGGCGGCAGTCGGTGTAGGGTGCCGAAAAGCACGCGAACGGCTGACGCCGAGGATGCCGACAGCAACCCTCTTCCAGCGTGCGGTATATCGCCTGTGGTTTCGCTCACCACCAGCGGCTATAGTAGGTTCCTGATTGGCCTCTAACTCAGGCGGGATTCCTCGATCGATGTTCATCACTCACGCCCTTTGGCGGCTGCGCCGTTGCTTGCTGCTGCTTGCGGTGCTCGCAGGGCTGGTCCTGTTAGTTCGCGCCGGCAGTGCCCAATCCAAAGCGCGAGTAGACGTCATTCCTGACGGGCCTGGAACCATCCTGCCAGGGAGATGGGGAGCTTTGCGGGTAACTTTCATCAACCTGGATGACAAGCCCGCCGAATTGTTTGCGGCAACATACTTTGACCAGGACCGATCTCTGCAGTACGGCCGCAAGACCTGGGTTCCAGCTCGATCACGCCTGACGCTATCCCATGCGATCCAAGTACCTTTGCTGGAACCGGGGACTAAAACTATTGATATCCAGACTCTCCTGTTTGATCCCAAACAGGAGAGCGAAGTGTTACTCCGGGGCAACCAGCGGGATTTGCAACATTCGGGAAGGTTGCGACGGGGATTGGAGCCGGCGACTGCCCTTATGAACTTGCCTGACGAATTCAGGCAATATGGTGCTGGTCGCGACTTGCCTTATGAACTGGTAGTGGGGGCCAAATCATCGCAATCACTGGGAAAGGGGATGGCGCAGCTCATCGATTCCATCTCTCCCGCCACCCCGGAAGCGTATGCCTGCCTCGATCAGATCATTGTCGCGGATAATCGCCTGACGCATGACGGCCCGGCCATCACCGCCATCCGTCGCTGGTTGTTCGGTGGTGGACACCTTTGGGTCATGCTGGACCGTGTCGAACCGCAGCTCTTGGAGCTACTCTTGGAGGATGACTTTCCTTGCCAGGTCGTCGATCGCGTCGAGTTGACAACGGTCAAGATCACCCCTAACAGCCATGCTGTAGGGGGGGATGTTTCCGTGCAAGAATACGAGCAACCTGTCGACATGGTCCGCGCGATTGTCTCGGGTGTCGAGGTTCATTACTCTGTTGACGGCTGGCCAGCGGCATTCTGGAAACAATGCGGCGCAGGAAAGCTGCTGGTGACCACTTTGGCACCAGCCGGCTGGATGCGCGAAGGACTTGCCAACGAGGACACAGTGCCGGCGATGGGGTCTTTGGGCCGGCCAGGATCGGGGCAATTAGGGGGACCAACCGCTCCACCACCTGCGCGCCCTTCGGTTGCCGACCCACAAGAGGCAGCGTTGATTGACGGAGCGCAGAGCCGCGCATACTACATCCTGCCGCCGCTCAAGGATATTGCAACGGAGTTTTTCAGTTCCCGAAATCCGCCGGCAATCGACACCAAGATTTTCGAGCCGCATGTGACGGAATATGTGGGGAGTTCGGTCCCCTCGCGGTGGTTCATCACGAGCATGCTTGGTGGTTTTGGCGCTGTCCTGGCTGGATTGGGAGTGGTGCTCTGGCGCAGCAACCGTCTGGAATGGCTCGGGGCGGCTGGTCCTGCCCTGGCGGTGGTAGTGGCCGGCACTTTGATCTTCATGGGATTGACGCAGCGGCGGTCGATTCCTCCTACTGTCGCCACTGTGCAGTATGTCGAGGCACTTCCCGGAACCAACGACATTCTGGTCACGGGCCAGACTGACATTTATGCTCCCGATGCCGCCAATACCCTCATCGCATCCCAAAGCGGCGGCTGGATTACACCCGACCGCAAAGGGCAGGAAGGGCAAACCTCTCGAATGGTCTGGACCGACCTGGACTCCTGGGAGTGGCAGCATCTCCCACCCAATTACAACCAGCGGTTAGGAGAGTTTTCTACCTCGACGGCAACCGCGGAACGAATTGACGCTCTAGCCACCTTTTCCAAGAACGGATTGACCGGCCGCGTGAATGGGAAGTCGATCGCTCATCCGGCGGATGCCGTCTTGGCCACGCGGGACGGCCGCATCGGTGTGGACTTGAACGCTGACGGCAGTTTTCAGGCGCGGGCCAGCCAGGTTTTCAGTGGCGAGCAGTTTATTGCCGCCGAGCTGTTGACCGACGAGCAGAACCGCCGTAGCCGCACTCTGGCAAAAATCTTCACCGATACGAAGCGCCCCAATTTCCCCGGCGAGCCGAAGTTGCTGCTCTGGGCGGATCCGCTCGACCTCGGCTTTCAATTTGATGAAGGCCATCGCCAATCGGGAGCGGCTCTCATCGCGATCCCGCTCAACCTAGAACGGCCGGCAGAGGGGACGGAAGTAGCGATTCCCTCTCCCTTTCTTCCCTACCGCCAGGTCAGCGGCCCCGATGGGACTGCTGCCGCCGGCCTGTATGACCATCGCGACAGAGAATGGCAACAGCGGGCGCGCCCTTCTACGGCCTGGCTCCGATTTCAAATCCCCGGCGTGCTAGTGCCGCTCGAATTGCAACGGGCAAAAGTGACCGTGCAGGTGACCGGCCCCGTCGGCAGGCTGGAAATAGGGGGCCTGCGCGGGAAGGAAGCAATCGCCGTCAAGACCTGGATGGATCCCGTCGGCACGCTGTCTTTCGAGATCGATGACCCGGCGCTGCTCAAAGTTTCTGAGGGGGGGCTGCTGCTCCGAGTCTCCGGCGGTGATCCTGCCCGTCCCGAGTTGACGCAATCGGTAGATAAGGCCAACTATTGGCGGATCGAATCACTCCGCCTGGAGCTATACGGCAAGACCTCGTCTCCTTCCGCGAACCAGCCTTGAAAAGGAACTGTGATGAGTAAGGAGAATCGCGTCGTCGTCATTGAACAGCTCACAAAGCGCTATGGCACATTCACCGCGCTGGATGGACTGTCGCTGACGATCGAGGCCGGCCAGATTCTGGGAATGATCGGTCCCAACGGCGCGGGCAAAACCACGTGCATCAAAATTCTCGTCGGCTTGGCCCGTCCCACCGGAGGCACCGCCCAGATTGGCGGGGCCGACTGCGTACGAGATTCCCGCCGCATCAAGCATCTGGTGGGTTATATGCCGGACCGATTCGGCTCCTACGACAACATGCGGGTGCATGAATATCTGGATTTCTTTGGGGCCGCGTTTGGCATTTCACGCCCGGTCCGCCGGCAGCGGATCGAAGAGGTGATGGAGACCACCGGCACCACCTACATGCGCGATAAGTTCGTCGAGACACTGAGCCACGGCATGCAGCAGCGAGTGGGGATTGCCCGCACCTTATTGCACAATCCACAGGTGCTGATTCTTGACGAGCCAGCCAACGGTCTGGACCCGCAAGCCCGCATCGAGATGCGCGACCTGCTCATTCGCCTGGCCCGTGGCGGCAAGACGCTGATTGTCACTAGCCACATTCTTCCCGAGCTTTCCCGCATCTGCGACCAGGTCGCCATTCTCACCCACGGTAAGCTGCGGGCCCTGGGGACCGTGGACCAGATCAGCCGCATGGTTAGCCAGGAACGAACAATTGAAGTTCAATTCTCCAATCGCGAACAGCTCGCGCGAGGGGCCGAAATCGCTCGTTCGCATCTCGATCCCGCGTCGGAAGTGGTGCAGGTTCCGGCCGAGGGAGTCGTCCGCTTTCGCACTGCCCGGCCCGAAGCGCAACTTGCCGACCTGCTGGCCGGCTTGATCCAGGGAGGAGTGAAGGTTTCGCAGTTCCGCGAGTTGCAGACCGATCTGGAAGAGGCTTTCATGTCCTTCGCCAACCTGGGGAGCGGAAAATCTCCCCCCGGCGCTCCAGCCATTTCCCTGTCGGCCACGGAAAAGGTCGTGATGCAGGGGAGCAAACGATGAACACTGCTCTCCTGCAACGGGAGCTTGTCACCCTGCTGCGGCAGCGGCGGATGGTCTTGATGCAATGCGCGCTGGCCATTGGTTTTGCGCTGCTCGTCATCATTCGCTGGCCCACGGAGCCTCGCATCTCTCTTTCCGGCAGCCGGGCGCAGGAGGTTTTTCGCCTCCTCTCCTACGGCCTTTTAGCCGCGCTGCTGCTGTTGCTCCCCGTCTTTCCGGCGACGAGCATTGTGCGGGAACGAAACTCGGGGACGTTGGCGCTCTTGTTGAATACGCCCTTGGGGCCCATCCGCATTTTCTTCGGCAAGCTCCTGGCTGTGCTGGGGGTAGCGGGCTTGATTCTCGCTCTCAGCCTGCCGGCAGCGGCGGCTTGTTTCGCAATGAGCGGGGCCTCGTGGAAACACTCGCAGGTTTATCTCATGCTGGCGCTGACCGCCTTGCAATATGCCTCGCTGGGTCTCCTCATCAGCACCTATGCCACCTCCGCCGACGGCGCGGTCCGCTGGACATACGGCTTCGTGCTTCTCTCCAGTGTGCTGGTGCTGGGTCCCTATCAGTTTCTGCATGGCCTGGGGGGCAATCTAGCGGAAGGGGCCAACTGGCTCCGCTGTGCCTCGCCTTTTGCCGCCTTGATGTCGCTCTTGGGTGCCGGTGATGTGGCGGGGGGCGGCATGGTCGACAGAACCAATGTGGCGGCGCGGTTTGTGATCATTTCGTTCGCGCTCTCCCTCGTCTATTCGCTCTGGGCCATCAGCCGGCTGAACCATTCGATCTTTGATCTCTCCCGCGATGCCGGCAGAATAAGCGATGAGCAAAACCTGTGGGTCCGCCTGCTGCGGCGGTTCGTGTTCGTGGTCGATCCGCAGCGGCGGTCGCGCCCCATCGGGCCGTTGGTTAACCCGGTCATGGTCAAGGAATTCCGCTGCCGCCGCTTCGGCCGACTGCACTGGCTGTTGCGACTCGTGGCGGTTTGCGCGCTCCTCTCGCTCGGCCTCACTTATGCCGCGGTGACCGGCACCGTGAACTGGGGGGTCGAAACCATCGGCGGCATCATGGTGCTGATGCAAGTTGCTTTGCTGGTCCTGTTCACCCCCGCATTGGCTGCGGGGCTGATCAGCACCGAGCGGGAAAGCGGCGGCTGGCCCTTGTTGCAGATGACTCCCATGTCGCCGCTCCGCATCGTGTGGGGAAAACTGCTCTCCGTCATCCTCACCCTCCTGCTCGTTCTCTGCGCCACACTCCCCGGTTATCTGGTCATGATCTATATCGATCCCGGAATGCGCTTCCAGGTGCAACGTGTCGTCACCTGCCTGCTGGCGACGGCCGGCTTTGCGATGATGCTCTCTGCCGCCATCGGAAGCCTGTTTCGCCGGACCGCCGCCGCCACTGCCGCTGCATATGCCGCGCTGCTGCTGGTTTGTGGCGCCCCACTGCTCATCTGGCTTGGCCGCGACGCCCCTTTCGGCCACGACACCGTCGAGCGAGCCCTGGTTATCAACCCCGTCGCTGCCGCCCTCTCCGTCATTCGGCTGCCGGGCTTTCGCGATTACGACCTGATTCCCGGCAACTGGTGGTTCCTCGGCATTTCGTCGGCCGTCTGTCTGGTGGTCCTGCTTGTGCAAACTCATCGCATTTCCCGTCCGCAATAGCCCTTCGATCTCGACGTATGTCTCCTATCTGGCTCATTCTCGCTTGCACGCTGGGAGACGCGCCCCCCCGGCCTGCCCCCATCACGACGGACTTCGCAATGGAAAGCGATCCCGTCCTGCCCGGCCTTACGACAATCAACGTCCACTCGCCAAAGTACCTTCCCCTCTGGCTCCAGGCGCTCGATCGCCCCGAAGCCGATTTACAGCGACTGGCTGCCGAGACCGTGGCCCAGGCCCACCTCGTGGGGGTACCCAAAATGATCGAGACCAAGCCGGCCTTGGTCCGCATCGTCTCCACCAAGGCGTCGCACCCCGCCGCTCGGTTCACCGCCGCCCGGGCTCTCATCGTGCTGGATGCCAAAGATGCCGCCCCCGAGCTCTTTCAGGCCGCCCAACAACATGGCGACAACGTGCGGCAGTTGGTTGAGCCCGCGCTGGCCCGCTGGAAATACGCGCCGGCATTCGACGTCTGGCGGAAGCGGTTGACGAGTGCGGAAGTGAACCACCGCGACTTGATGCTCGCCGTTCGCTTGTTGGGAGATGCCCGCGATCGGTCGGTCCTGCCGCAACTGCTTGCCATTCTGAACGCGCGCGAGCGACTCGACGCGGAGCGGTTGGCGGCGGCGCGAGCGGCAGGACAACTTGCCGAAACCGGTTTGGAAGGTGACGCACAGAAATGCGGTGCTTCCGGCGCGAAGACCGTGGACCGCCACTGCGCGGCGGCTCTGCTGGAACGCCACACGAGCGACCCGGCCAAAATGCTCCTGCTCGCCCTCGCCGCCGACCCTGAACCCAGCGTCGCCACCGCGGCGCTCCGCCGGCTCAACGCTATCGACTATTCCCTGGTACTGCCGCTGGCGGAGAAGGCAATGCAAAGCCCCGATTCGGGCGTTCGTCGCGAAGGGGCCCGTGCTTATGCCGCCCGTCCCAGTGTGGAACGAATCAAAACCTTAGGCAAACGACTGGACGACTCTCATCTCGGCGTGCGGGCCATGGTGCGGGAGGACTTTCGGCAACTGGCGGGCGATCCTCAGTGGGATGATGCCGTCCGTCAAACCGCCACGGCAGCGCTCGCTGCCGAATCCTGGCGTAGCCAGGAACAGGCCGCATTGTTGCTCGGCCACCTCGACCACAAGGCGGCCGCGCCCCGTCTCGTCAAACTGCTCGATTCCCCGCGGAGTGAGGTGATGATTGCTTCGGCCTGGGCGCTTCGCAAGCTTGCCCTTCGGGAGACATTGCCAGACCTTTTGAAGAAGGCCAGCTACCTCACCGATCTCCGCCTCCGACGAGCCAGCTATGATCCGCTCGACCTGCAAGCAGCCCATCTTTTCGAGGCCCTGGGACAAATGCAATATGAGCCGGCGGAACCCTTGATGCGGCGCTACGTGGCAAAGAACTCCGCAATGGGAGAGTATTCTCGCAGCGCGGCCATTTGGGGACTGGGACTGTTGCATGTCGGCAAGCCCGATGACGCGCTGGCCTCGGCGATTGTCGGAAGGGTCACGGAACCTTCCTCAGCCATCCCTCCAGAGATGACCCGAATCCGTCTGGCCGGTGCAATTGCTTTGGGAAAAATGAAAGCCAAACCTCAATCCAAGGCGCTCCGCGATTTCCTCCGAGAGGCTGGCGGAGGCAATCTCTACCTGGCCATCCGCTGGTCACTGCGGGAAATTAACGGCGAGGAGATTCCACTTCCCGATCCCTTCCCAATTTCCAAGGGGGGCTGGTTCCTGGAGCCGCTCGATATTATCGAGAGTGCCGCACCATAGGAGACTGTTGAAAAGGGAGTCAGGCACGTCGCGGCAACCCTCAGCGGTCTATCGGGGCCGGGCCACTTCGCGAATTGGCTCGGGATTGATTAGGCTGATGGAGAGGTCGTCGAGGGAGGCTTCGCCGAGGCCCGTCAATGAGAAGGTGAGGGTCAGCTCGCCATTTTTGGGCATCGCCCGATAGAGAGTGAATTCGCGCCAGCCTTGCGAGAGCTGAATCCGCTCGCCGAGTTGCGGGCCGGCGAAGTTGTCGAAGATGAGCAGGCCGTCCTGCGTGGCGGCGAGCCGCCCAGGAACATGCGCCCAGCCGTGGATGCGGGCAAGTTGGCCCTGGCGGACGGGGACGGGAGCACTCGTGATCCACAGGGGGGGACGCTCGAGGGCGAGGGGAACTTCCTTGGGGCTAACCGCCCAGGCCGAAAGGCGGAGGGCGGAGCGTCCGCCGTGCGGAGATTGCAGGGCGAGCGCGACGTCGCCCTGGAGTGCTTCGGACATGCCCCGATGTTGTTTCCAGCCGGCACTGAGGAGCTGGTTCAGGCTTTCCATCTCGCCGGCGGCGAGGCTGTTTGTTCCCCAGTGATTCCGCCGGAGGCGCTGGGCGAATTCCCAATGCAGCGGCAGCAGGCCGAACTGGGCGACGCAGGGGCTAGCGGCAGGTGAGGGGAAAGCGCCGGCGGTTTGTTCCCAGTGGCCGCGGCGGACCTTGGCGAGCGTTTGCTCCGAGCGGTCGGCAGCGGCGTGCAGGGTTCGCTGATCCATGGTTTCCAAGCCGCGGCGAGCCTGGTCGAGATAGGTCTGGGCTTCGCGCAGCCAGGGGGCCGCGGCGGGAAGCGGATGGCCGGCAGCCGCGAGCTCGCGGTCCACGTCAGTGGCTTGCGTCAATTCGCGGGCGGCGACTTCGTACCGAAGGCGGCCAATTTCCAGCTTCGCTTCCGCGAGGACACGATTGAAGTGATGGATCACTAGCGGATCCTGCGTAATGACAATGGCCGTCGCCACGCCCGGCTCATCAAGCTGAACGCGAATGCCGCCACTGCCGCGAGAAGTGCTCAGCACTCGCAGACCAGAGAGGGTGACCAGATAGGCTTTGTCGGAAATGGGGACGCCGGGGACGACGAGCGAGATTGGTTTGGTGTCCGCTGCTGCGGCGACGTATTGCTGAGCGGGGACATGCCGTGTGACCAGGAGGAGCTTGCTCCGCTCGGTTTGCAACATGCTGACCTGCGTGGCGGTATCGGGGGAAGGGATGTCTTCCACTAGCGTTCCGGCAGCGGCCCAGGGTTCGAGCAGGAGCAGTTCAAAGTTGAGCAGCTTCAGGACATCGACCCGTTGTGAGCCGGCAAGCGTGTCGGTGGAAAGGGGGACGCTGGAATGGAAAACAAGCCCGCGCGAGCCGGCTGCGAGGGCGCAGTGGGCCGTGAGACGAAGCTGCTGCCACTGGAGCGACTCGCGGAGCGGTTTCCCTGCGGTCATCAGCAAGAGCTGTTCGCGCAAGCCTTCAGGAAGGTGTGTGGGAACGGTGCTCCAAAGCGGAGTTCCCGGGCGAGCGAGCTTGGGCCGGCCGAGCAACCAGGAACGATAGGCGGAGAGCTCGAAGCTGGTCGCCAGCGTTGGCTGGTCGAGGATCAGCAGGTTGGCGATGCGGCTGTAGCCCTCGAGGTCGGTGGCCGGCTGGCAAACGAGCGGGCGGCCCGTGCGGCTGTCGTGCCGGCGGATTTCAGCCGCCAGCTCCTGGGTGCTAAGGAGTTCGCGGGCTGCGAGGTTCGTTCCCAGGCTCCAGGCCAGCACGCGATCATACGCCGCGCCCATCGGCGTCTCTTCGGAAACGACCGGTGGCGGCGCCACAAGCCAGAGTCCCAACCGCTGCGCTTCCTGGAGCTGCTTGGGGGTCGGCTCGGCCCGGAGCTTGACCGTGTTGAAGCCGAGGGAATGGAGCCACTCCAGCGGCTCCCCATTGTGCTCGATGATTCGAGGCATCAGCGGCCGGCCGTTGACCATCAGGAGCGACCCCTGCATGGCGGCTCCGCTGCGGGGGTCGCGGGATTCGAGTCCTGGTTTTTGAGCGGTGGCGCTGGGCTTTTGGGCTTTGCCGTTGTCGTCCAGGCTGACATATCCCTGGATTTCCAAATCATCGAGCCAGAGGTCGATGTTGCCGGGGCTGGAGAAGGTGTTGAGGACCACCATGTCGATGTAAGCACCGCTTTCGTCGACTTTCTTCTTCTCGGCGGCGAGTTGGCGGCGGCGGGCCCAGACGGCTTTGTTGAGCTTGTCCGGGACGTCGGTGACCTTGAGCTCTTGCCAGCGGCCGGCGTCGGTGTAGGAGTCTCCGGGGATGAAGTCGGTGAGGGGCTCGCCGGTGGCGTCGTCGATGGTCTTGGGAAAGACGACGCGGAGCATCATCTGGATATTCGGTTTGTCGGATTTGATCCAGACGCTCGGCGCGAGTTCGGCGATGACGGCTGCTTTGCCGATGGGATGGGCGAGCGGGGCCAGTGTGCCATTTCCCACGGTGAGGCGGAGATATTCGCTGCCGTTGCCGCTGCGGGATTGCTGAAAGGTCCGTTGCTGGGCGAGCACGCGGACGCTGCAATCTCCCGGCCGAATCCGCCAGGAGGGGACGGTCGATTCAAAGGTCTCGCGAAACTGGGCGGCGGTTGGCTGCGGACCGAGGGCGAACAAGACCGCCACGGAAACTGCCAAAAGGGTTCCCCAGGTTGCGCGGAGCCTCGAAAATGTCGACGCAAAAGTCATGGCGGCCCGTTGACAAACGGCAACAGCGGTTACAGAGGGTCCCTTTTGGCGTAACATCGGCTTGTATCAGGATTTGCGATGAGCGGCGAGGGCAAGTGTGGTAAATTCGCCATACTGGCCTACGGCGGCCGAAAGTCGCAGCCTTGCCGTAACTACCGAGCGTGCATAGAGTTGCAGGTCCAAGGCCGCTCGATAGCACAAACCTTGGCATAGCGGGTGCTTTAGAGGACAGGCAACACGACCCACACCCGGAGCCGCCGCAGCATGTCCACCACCAGCACCGCCCCCCAGACTGAAGAACTTCCCAAGGATGTAGCCGATTTGGCAAGTGCCATTGCCGCCCTCCCCGCCGAACAGCGTTCGCGGGTGGAGCCCTTGATGTTTCGCGTGGTCGACAGCACCCGCCGCCGCCGCCGCATCCTCAACCTGGTGCAGGAAGCCCTCAGTCAATTGCGGCTGGATATGAAATACCTGGTCTTTGATCTGGAAGCCACCCGCCGCGAGCGGGACGCCCTGAAGCCGCAAACGGGCGACGAGTCGCGGGAAGAATAAGCCGCGAGATTCTCCCAAGAGCTCCTCCTACAAGCTGAGTTTTGAGAACTCCTTGTACCAAGCGCTCTGCCCCAAGGTGCCCTGGGGCAGAGCATTTTTGGAGAAGTTGTCCCGTCTGGAGGAGCAAGAGGTGCCCAGCGTAATTGCATTGCAGGCGTCGAGCTGCTGGAATACGATGAATGAGAATTGCTGCCGCAGGTCTTAACGACCTGCTTGGCAGTTCGAGCAGAGACACAGAGCCACGAAACAGGAAATTCGCGGCAGGAATTTTCACGCGGGACGAGCCGCTGGGAAGGTGGCACGTGCGCACCCTGGCGGTGCGCTTTCCGCGGCAGATAGAGCGCGTCTCATGGCCGAAATGACCGCCGAAATACTGGGGCAAAAGATCACCGACGCCGGCCTGCTTGATTCGCATCAACTGGAAGCGGTGTGGGGAGAGCTGGGAACGCGTGAAGTAACCGTCGACCAGTTCACCAGCCTGCTGATGAGGCGGGAACTGTTGACGAACTTTCAACTAGACCGGCTGTTCAAGGGAGAACGGAGCGGCTACTTCTACGGTGGCTTCAAGGTGCAGTATCTCGTTGGCACGGGAACATTCGCCCGCGTCTATCGGGCTGTGGAACGGAATACTGGCCGCGTGGTCGCCGTCAAAGTCCTCCGCAAACGATTTCGCGAGGACGACGTGGGGATCGAGCAATTCCTCCGCGAAGGCCAAATCGTAGCCGGCTTGCGGCATCCCAACATCGTGCCGATTTATGAAGTCAGTTCCAATACTAACGCTCCCTACCTGGTGATGGAATTTGTGGAGGGACGGAATCTCCGCGACACCGTGAAGGTCCGCAAAAAGCTCACCCCCGTGGAATCGATGCGAATCATCATCGACGTGCTCACGGGTTTGGCATTTGCCGCTGAAAAGGGCATGAGTCATCGCGATCTGAAGCTCTCCAATGTGCTGATCACTTCCAAGGGACGGGCCAAATTGGTGGACTTCGGCCTGGCCGCGATTCGCTCGACGGAATCCGTTAAGGACGACGACTCCCCCAATGCCCGCACCATTGATTATGCCGGCTTGGAGCGGGCTTCCGGCTGTCGGGCCAATGATCCGCGGAGCGACTTGTTTTTCGTCGGCTGCATGCTCTATCACATCGTCAGCGGCGTACCGGCGATGTACGAGACGCGAGATCGCATTCAGAGATTGAGCGTAGCCCGCTATCAAAGCATCAAGCCGTTATCGCAGGTCGATCCGACGGTCCACCGGGCGATTGCCGCATTTGTCGCGAAGGCGATTGAGGTCGCTCCCGAGAAGCGTTACACGAATCCCACTGAAATGCTGGAAGACGCAAAAAAGGTGCAGGCCCGAGTCGAAGCCGGCGACATCGCCGATGCCGAAGCGGCCGCAGCCGCGGCCGCAGCGGGAGAAGTCGTGCCGATGTCAACGGCTATCAAGCCCCCGTCGGAAATGGAAGGGGCTTCGCGGAGCGTCATGATTGTCGAATCGCGCATGGAAATGCAGGACGTATTCCGCGAAAAGCTCAAAAAGTACGGCTACCGCGTGCTGGTATTCGGCGATCCGGTTAGGGCCATCGCGCGCATTGAAGATTCCCCGACCAAGCTGGTCGACTGCGTCTTGTTCAGCACTTTGAGCCTGGCCGATGACTCGCTGGAGGCCTTCAACAAGTTTGGCGCTAGTGAAGCGACGAAGAAAATTCCGGCGATCCTGTTTGTCGACCCCAAACAGTCCGAACTGATCAAGCAGGCCAAGCTCTCCGATAAGCGGGTTCTCGTCTCGATGCCCCTCAAGGTGCGTGAGCTGCGCGAAACGCTGACGAAGCTGCTGGAGTAGCGGAAGACGGAGAGATGGAGAGACTGGGAGACGGAGAGACAAAGAGATAGAGTAGAAGACACCGCCGACCTCCTTCTCCCCAACTCTCCGTCTTTCTTTCTCTCCCTCTTCCCCATGCCCCCCTTCCGCAATTACCATATCCGCGGCGACCTCATCGGCAGCACGCTGTCGGGCGCGCTCAAAAAGCTGCTGGCCGGCGAGTCGTGGGGGAAAGTCAAGTCGCTGATCACTGACCGGTACGTGCAGGTGAACGGCAATCTTTGCCTCGACGAAGGACGCCGGCTGACCGAGAAGGATGTCGTCAAGGTCTGGGAGCAACCGCTCGCCAGGCCCGCCACTGCCAGCGATGTGCGGCTGCTGTATGTGGATGAGCACCTGCTCGTCGTCGAAAAACCCGCGGGGATGACAACGCTCCGCCATGCCGAGGAGCGGCACTGGCCCTCTCGCCGCAAGCAGCTCCAGCCGACGCTCGATGAAGCTCTGCCGCGAGTGCTGGCGAAAAAACTGGGCTTGCGCGTGAAGAATGACGAACAGGGGGGCCCGCGACCGCGTGGACAGTCTCGCGGAGCGGAGCGCCGCCAGCCGCAGCCCAAGCTTCCTCGCGTCCGCGCGGTCCATCGACTGGACCGTGATACCAGTGGGCTGATGGTCTTTGCCCGCACGCCGCAGGCGGAACAATCGCTGGTTCGGCTTTTCAGCAAGCATCAGATCGAACGGGCGTATGTCGCCGTCGTGCATGGTAAGGTGGAGCCGCAGACCATTCACACCTGGCTCGTTCGCGACCGCGGGGATGGCCTCCGCGGCAGCTTTCCCTTGGGACAAGCAGCGTCCGATTCGCAAGAAGCAATTACGCACATCAGGCCGCTGGAGACCCTGGATGTCGGCGACCAGACATTCAGCCTCATCGAGTGCCGCCTGGAAACCGGCCGCACGCATCAAATCCGCATCCACCTGTCCGAGCAGGGGCATATGCTGTGCGGCGAAAGGACCTACACGCATAAGCTGGGAGAAAAGCCCCGGCATGATCATTCCGGCGCGCCCCGACAGGCCCTGCATGCCGCCGTGCTCGGCCTGGTGCATCCCATCACCGGGGAACAGATTGCCTTTCGCACGAGGCTTCCCCGCGATCTGCAGGACTGGCTGGCGCGCATGAAGAAGTCGCAATTCTAGGATGGCCTTTCCAGACCATCCGGGTTTCATTGGGCGGGCATGGGCTGCACGGGGTCTCCCAAATCCACCCCCAGCGCGTCCGCTTGTCGAAAAACGACGGCCTGAAAATAGAAGAAGGGGAACTTCGGTCGTCTTTTTACGGCATACTTCATCGCACTGAGAACCATCTCTTGCGACAGTTCTCCGGCTGCCACCTTGTCCGCCACGCGACCGACAAATACCGATTCCTCTGGCCGCCGACAAAGCAGTCCCGCTTTCAGCCGCTCCGCGAGAGTCGCCTGCTCCGGTGCATCCTGGGCCAGCAGTCTCGCTGCCGGCCAGGCCAGCGGCACAATCAACGTGGAAAACAGCCTGCCCAACCAGCGCCTTCGATCCATGGCGAATATCTCCTGCAGCCTTTAGGCCGTGCGGAATCAGCCGCACACTACAGGCGGCTTCTAGCGGGATTGGCGGATTCAGGCAAGGTCAGTTTTTCGCGGAGTCGCCGGCAATTTCGCAGACTCCCCACTGGCCGTTGTTCTCGTCGACGCCGATTTGCATGCGCTCCGGCCGGCTGCCGGTCTTTTCTTCCAAAGCTGCCAAAAGTCGCTTCCCAATCCAATTTGCCAATAGCTCCGCTGTGGTATTGGCGACCGGCAAGATCACGCAGTCATCGGCTGGAAAGACCCACCGCCGACCGTCGGGCAGGAATGTGGCGGTGACTTCCTTGGCATCGGCCACAACACGAATCAGCGGGTGACTCGCCGGCAGCAGCATCCTGTGCTCAAGCTCATCGAGAATCTTCCGCAGCTCATCTCGCACGGCAATGAAGTCCACCACATACTGGTTCTCATCCAGTTCCCCATGCACCTCGCAAGCCACCCGGTAATTATGCCCATGCAGCCGTTCGCAGATGTTCCCCGAGAACGTGATGAAATGCGCCGCGCTGAAGACGTGGTGCTCTTTGTCGAGACGGATGTGGTAAGAGGTGGACATAGCACTATCTTACCTCAGCGGCGGTTGGAGTTTGCCATCGCGAAGGAGTGCAAACAGCCCAGCTGCAATCAAGTCCGCTGCCGTACCAGGATTCCGGCGGTGTCCGTCGCTGCGGAGGAAGAAGTCAAGGTCGGCAACGGCTTCGTGGTAGGAGTCTTCGCCGGGTGAGCCAGCGGCGAGGACGGCGGCGGCAAAGGTGCTGACTTCCCGGGCTTTTTCCAAGCCGCATTTTCGAGCGATGAGGCTGTCGGGATGATCCGCGAGCAGACGCAGGTGCGTATGGATGATGGCCTCCACCAGCGACCAGCGGCTGGCGGCATCGCTGAGCCAAGGAGCGACTTTGCTGAGCACCAGGTCGAAATCGGTGACGTATTGTTGGGCGATAAGGTCTCTATCTGCTGCAGCAGCCATGGCCACGAGAAGATTGACAGGCGCTGCGGCCGCGATGTCCATCTCGTCGACCTTTCCCATGCCGCCGGGTTGAGCCAGGCGAATCGCTTCATAGACCAGGCGGCTATCGTCGGGGGACAGGCCGCGAAGTACTGTTCTGATGCCGCCAGCCAGCGGTTCGTCCCGCGGAACAGCGGCGAGCGGGGCAATGAGCAGGACCATGCCGAGGTTGGTGTTGGTAGTGACGAGTTGCCGTGTGGCTTTGATTGCCTCGAGGATGGCGGGACCAATACCGATTGCTTTCGCGCTTTCCATCGCCGGCCCAATTGCAACAGCGCTTACCACAAAGTCAGTAAACGTCAGATTCTCAAAGTCCGCTCCGCGATGGACATTACCCACTTTGGGCGCGGTCGCTTCCAGCAGGCAGGCGAGCGTGGCGCATTGGCCGATGGAGAGTCGTTCATGCGGCATGGCCGGCTGTCCTTTCCAAAAACTCCCGCACCAGCGGCACGATCCGTTCGTGGGCATCTTCGACCACGTAGTGGCCGGAGTCTTCCAGCCGATGGACCTCGGCTTGCGGCCAGTGAGTAAGGAAACGGTCCAGACATTCTGGCCGAAAGCACCAGTCCTTCATGCCCCAAATGAGTTGAATGGGCCTGTCACCCAGCGAAGTTAGGCCGGCTTCGATTTGCTCGAGGACATGCCAAGTCGGATGACGCTTCGACATTGGAATGTCCTGCACAAACCGCTGCGTGGCGATGCGGTTGGCCCACGAGTCGTACGGCGCGATGAGCCCGGCTTGAACGTCTTTGGCCAATGGTTTCTCAACCGCCATTGTCAATGCCGCGCGCGCGAAGCCGTTGAAGCCGCGGATGGCGAGCGTGCCGAAGAGGGGAATCCGGCAGGCGGCAATGCGGAGCGGCACAAACGGCGGCGGGAACGCGCCGGTATTGAACAGCACGATGCGGCTGAAACGGTCGGGCAATTTCAGGACCGTTCCCAGTCCAATCGCCCCACCCCAATCATGGGCGAGCAGCGTTACGCCATTCAAATCGAGCTTCTCGACGAGCGTGACAAGATTCTCGATGTGCTGGGCCAGCGTATACGGATAATCCTGCGGCTTATCGGAAAGCCCGCAACCGATGTGGTCGACGGCGAGACAGCGGTACTGGTCGCGGAGGCTCAGAATCAAATTCCGCCAGTAGAACGACCAGGTCGGGTTTCCGTGGACGAACAGCATCGGCTCGCCCGCGCCCTCGTCGAGATAGTGATAGCGCAAGGGGCCGAGGGAGTGGTGGTGGGAGTCGAAGGGATAGAGGGAATGCCAGGGCAAAGGAGAATTCCGAATGACGAAACTCGAATGGCGAATGACGAATGTGAGCGGCAGACTTCAAAATACGTGGAACTCATCGCCCTGCAAAGGGAACGGCTGCGTCCTATCCTCTTTTCATTCGCCATTCGCCATTCCGCCGCGGTCACTCCGCATTAGCCTCCTCCACCTTCTTCTTCCAAAAGTCCCTCGCCATCCGGTGATACTCCAACACCTCGTCCTTCTGTGCCTCATCGTCGAGCTTGATCCGCTTGGCCCGTTCGATGACCCAGTCGAGGAAGAATTGGGCCGACTTCTTACTGACCGTCGGCTTGTAACCGACCTGCACGTAATACGGTCCGGTCATGGCGAAGCGGTAGGTTTTTTCGGCATCAGCAACTCCCCGCACCGCCAGCCAGCCGCTCCTTTCGAACTTGATCGGAGGCAGATGCCCTTCTTTCTTGGCCCATTCGTCCAGCCGCACTTCGTGAGCGACCTTGCCGTCCTTGATGACTTCCAGGTAATGGATTTTGTCGCGTGTGGAGAGGTTGAGGGCAACGTCCAGTTCGACGGACTCTCCTTCCTCTACCTGAAACACATGCCCCGGCAGGGCCCCTTCGGGGTCAACGTCCTGCCCAGCCGCTTTGGCGGGCGTGCAGTGGACACGGGGCTGCATCATCGGGCCGTTGGTGACGACGACTCGCCCTTTCCGCAAATTCTCGAACCAATTCTCCCAAGTCGCCTCCTTGCCACAGTGGACATAGACCCGGTTGTAGCCGACGGGGTTGGGCAGGACGCCGGATGCACTTCCCGCCGACGGTGGTAGCCGAATGCCTGCGTTCAGCAGATTGAAATAGATATCCATCGTCCACCGCCCATTGCCGCGAGGATCGGGATACAGCTTCGTGTCACGCGGTTTTCCCCAAGCTTCGCCGGAGTACACGCCATCCCGGTGCATGTGGTTGTGAGCCAGGCCGATGGAATTGACCTGGCCGCTCGCGACCCAGGTCGGCATATCCCACCAGAATGGTTTTTCGATGTCGATATGCACCGCCGGATTCATCTTGGCCTGCTCGACGAATTTCAGGGGAGACGGATGCTCCCGCTTCGAGCCCATGATGGGCAGCGGCTCTTTCAGGTTGAAGTAGAGCAGTGCTCCCCCTTCCCGCTCATCTTCACCGGCCAGCAGGTTGTACATCCGGTCGTCGGCAAAGCTGACCTGCGTCTCCTTGGGGGGCCCTTTGTCCTTGAAAATGTTGCGATCATTCCACCAGGTAATGACCGGGGCGACGTGCAAATCCTCGGCGAGCATGTGCAGCTCGATCTCCTTCGGGTCGCGGTGGATGTGCATGTCCCCCGACCACCAGCCGGCCTTGCTCATGTCGATGTACCGCGAAAGGACGACTTCTTTGGCGTCGTTGGCCCCTTTGTCGAGCGTGAAGTAACCGCTCATCGTGCGGTACTCGGGCCCCCGCTCCATCTCGAAGGTGTACATCCCCAGCGGCAGCTCCAGGCGGATTTTGCCATCGAAGACGAAATGATCGTTCCAGTACGGAACTTTGGGCACCTTCACCGGCTTCCCCTTGGCGTCCTTCAAGTGCATTCTCGCGGCAATTGGTTTGCCGGTGTCTTTGTCGTTGACTCGGACTTCTAGCTCCCCTTTGCCGCCAGCGGCGACCAGGGAAGCGCTTGGGGGGGCAATCGCCAAGGACAGCACTACTGCGAACTGGAATCGGTTTGCCATCGGAGGGCTCAGAGGTCAGGGGTCAAAAGGCACTCGCACAAGTCTAGCACGCCGAAATTGCGGCTCAGTTCCTACAATTGGCACTGGCAGCATTTTCGTGCCTCGCTTAACTTGAAGGTTGTTCATTGACTCTTGTCCCCTGACCCCTGTCTCCTGCTTCATGGCCACTAGCGACTACTACAAGACTCTCGGCGTCAGCCGTGGGGCATCGAAGGATGAGATCCAGAAGGCGTACCGCCAGCTGGCCAAGAAGCACCATCCCGATCTGAACCCGGACGACAAAACGGCCAAGAAGAAGTTCCAGGAGATTCAACAGGCGTACGACGTGCTCAGCGACGACAAGAAGCGGCAGATGTACGACCAGTTTGGGCCGGAGTTTGAAAACTATCGCCAGGCGCCGCCAGGAGGTGGAGGCGGGCAGATGCCGCCAGGGTGGGAAGGAATGGACTTTTCTCAATTCGGCGGCCCCGGTGGGGGTGGTGGAGGAGCATCTGCCGCTGATATCGAAGATCTGCTGCGGCAGTTCACCGGCGGCGGATTCCACGGTAGCGCCGGGGAAAGCTTCGGCCCCGCTCCCCGCCGCCGAGGGCGCAAGAGCAACCAGCCGGGAGCCGACGTTGCCCACCAAATCGAGATTCCTTTCGCCAGGTCGATCGAAGGAGGAGAGGAGTTGCTCCGTTTGCGCCGGCCGAGTGGCGAAGTGGAGACGGTCACAATCAGATTTCCCGCGGGAATCGAAAACGGAAAAACCATCCGTTATCGCGGCCAGGGATCACCCGCTCCCGGCAGCGGCCCGCCGGGCGATTTGCTCGTCACGATTCGCGTCGCCCCACATCCGTTCTTCTCGCGGGACGGGATGAACCTGCACGTCCGGGTTCCCGTCACCATTGGCGAGGCGGCACTCGGCTCGAAGGTCGATGTTCCCACGCCGCACGGTACCATTACCCTGACCGTGCCCGCCGGCACCAGCAGCGGCAAACGAATTCGGGCAAAGGGCTACGGTGTGCGAATCAAGGATGGAACCCGCGGCGACCTGTACGCCGAGATCTTGATTGCCATTCCCAAGACAATTGACGAGACCAGCGCCGAGCTGATTCGCAAGTTCGAAAGCCGCCAGAAAGAAACGCCACGGGAAGAGCTGAAGTGGTAGCTTTTTGGGGTAGGCTTCCAGCCTGCCCAGTAAAGACTTTTTTTGGGCAGGCTGGAAGCTTGCCCCATTTTCCATGAACCACTTCGCAATCCATCTGTTCCTGCTGGCGGAAGAAATGCCGCTCCAAAAGCTGGATGGAGCGACTAAGGCGAAAATCAAAGCCGCGCTCGCTGCCTTGATCATTCTCGGCTTTGCCATGGCTTTGCTCACCTGGCTCGGTGCCCGCATCACCCGCCGTTATATGCACGGCACCAGCTATCACAAGCCAACTCCACGCCCTGCCACCAGCGACTGGACTCCCCAGCCGCTCAAGCCGGGAGAGAAGTTTGATGAGGAGCCGTAATCAAGGGGTCGGGAGTCTTTGGCGTCACCGACAATGCAAAACAGACAATCGCAGACGCCAAAGACTCCCGACCCCCTCGCGTCCGTGAGCGGACATTTCTTTATGCCTGACATTCGCTTCCCCAAGCATCATCACCTCCGCAAGGATGCCGATTTTCAGCGCGTCTACGTGGCTCGCGTTTATGCCGCCGATGATGTGCTGGTGGTCAACGGCTGCGAGAACGGGTTGGCTTATCCGCGGCTGGGCTTGAGTGTCTCGCGCAAAGTCGGGAACGCCGTGGTGCGGAACGCTTGGAAGCGGCGCATCCGCGAAGCGTTTCGGCTCACTCGCGAAACGCTGCCGGCGGGAGTCGATCTTGTGGTCCGGCCGCAGAAAGGGGCCGTACTCGACTTTCACGCCATCGCCCAGTCCCTGCCGGAGCTTGCCGCGAGAATTGCCCGGAAGCTGGCGAGGAACCGGGCATGAGTCTGTTGAGATTGATCGTGCGGCTTCCCAGCCTGTTTCTCATCGGCCTGGTTCGCATCTATCAGTGGACACTCAGCCCCATCATCGGTCGCCAATGCCGTTTTCAGCCGACATGCAGCCACTATTTCATCGGCGCCGTTGTGAAGTACGGGGCCATTCGCGGCAGCCTCAAAGGCATTTGGCGAGTCTGCCGCTGTAACCCTTTTTGCCAGGGGGGTGATGACCCGCCATGACCGTGGGGGTAGGCTTCCAGCCTGCCCAGAAACGGCTATACTGTGAGGTTTCCCATATTTCCCCTGCGACAACAAATGGCGGTCGCCGAAGTCCGCCCTCAGACATAACCGGTTGACACAAAGGACGTTACGATGGCCCAGTGCGAATTTTGCGAGAAGACAAAGAGCGTCGGCAATCAAATTACTACCCGCGGCAAGGCCAAATACCTGGGGGGCGTCGGCACCAAGGTGACCGGCATCACCCATCGCGAGTTCAAGCCGAACCTGCAGCGGATCAAAATCACCACGCCCAACGGCACCAACAAGACGGTGCTGATTTGCACGCGTTGCCTGAAGAAGGGAATTGTCCGTAAGGCGGTCAAACAGTCCCCTTTCAAACTGCCGGTGGATCACAGGCCCAAACCCGCCCCGCCGAGGGCTGCTGCACCCAAAGCCGCCAAGCCGGTGAAGGCCAAGGCTTAGTCACGATTAATCAATGTCCCTCACCCGCGCCGATGTCGAAAAGGTCTCGCTCCTCGGGCGACTGCGCCTGGGCGACGCCGAGCTCGACACGATGACCGAGCAGATGGGGCGGATCGTCGGCTATATCGAACAGCTTGGTGAGCTGAGTACCGACAACGTCCAGCCGATGGCTCACGCGCAGGAGATGCACAACGTGTTTGCGGACGACGCCCTCGGTGCTAGTCTCCCGCGCGATGCGGCTTTGGCAAACGCCCCAAAGAAGGATGCGGAGTGCTACCGAGTGCCGGCGGTTTTAGGCGAATGACGAAATTCGAATGGCGAATGGCGAATTGAAGAGGCCAAACTTCGTTATCATGGATTGAATTCGTCATTTGGAATTCGAATTTCGTCATTCCCCCCATGCTCGCTCGCTCCGCCACCGACCTCCTCCGCGACCTCTCTGTTCGCAAGCTCTCCTCCGTCGAGCTGACGCAGGCGTATCTGGATCAGATCAAGCTGTATGACGGCCAGGTGAAGGCGTTTTTGCATGTCGATCCTGCCGCGGCTCTGGCTCGGGCCAAGGAAATTGATGACCGGCGAGCGGCAGGCAAGCCAATGGGAAAGCTGGGCGGTTTGCCCGTGGCAATCAAGGATGTCATTTGCACGAAGGGGCAAAAGACCACCTGCGGTAGCAAGATGCTGGAGAACTTTGTCCCACCCTACGATGCCACCGTGGTCAAGCGGCTTAAGGAGGCGGACGCGGTTCTGATTGGCAAGACGAACATGGATGAGTTCGCGATGGGAGGTTCCACCGAGAATTCCGCATTCTTCAAAACGACCAATCCCTGGGACAAATCCCGCGTCCCCGGCGGCAGCAGCGGCGGTGCGGCAGCCTGTTTGGCCGCGAGCATGGCTCCCCTTTCCATCGGCACCGACACTGGCGGTTCCATCCGCCAGCCGGCGGCTTTCTGTGGCGTCACTGGCCTCAAGCCGACCTACGGCCGCGTCAGCCGGTATGGGCTCGTCGCTTTCGCCAGTTCGCTCGATCAAATCGGCCCCATGGCGGCTACGGCGGAAGATGCTGCCCTGCTGCTCGAAGTCCTCGCCGGCCACGACCCACTCGATTCGACTTCCGCCAACATTCCCACTCCCGAGTACACCAAATCGCTGAGCCAGCCCTTCCAGGGGCTGAAACTCGGCCTTGTGAAAGAACACTTCGGCCCCGGTCTCGACCCCGAAGTCGAAGCCGCTGTACGCGAAGCGGTGAAGGTCTACCAGTCCCTCGGCGCCACGGTGAAGGACATCTCGCTGCCGCACAGCAAGTACGGCATCGCCACCTACTACATCATCGCCCCCAGCGAAGCGAGCAGTAACCTCGCCCGCTACGACGGCGTCCATTACGGTTACCGGACCGACGAGAAGCAGATGCTGGCCGAACTGGCCGCGGAACGGAAATCCCTGGAAGCGAAGCAGGACGAGAAAGGGCTGAAGAACCTCGACACGGCTCTCATCCGCCTCTATCGCAAAACGCGGGCGGAAGGGTTTGGCCCCGAGGTGAAGCGCCGCATCATGCTCGGCACCTACGCTCTCTCCGCCGGTTACGCGGATAAGTACTACCTGCAAGCCCTCAAAGTCCGCCGGCTGATCCGCAGCGACTACGACGCCGCCTTCCAGGAAGTCGATTTCATCATCGGGCCCACCGCCCCCAACCCGCCCTTCAAGATCGGCGAAAAATCGGGGGACCCGCTGGCCATGTACCTGGAAGACCTCTACACCGTCACCGCCAATCTCGCCGGCATCGCCGGCATCAGCATTCCCTGCGGCCTCACCAGCGGCAAAACCACCGGCAGCCCGCTCCCCATCGGCCTGCAAATCCAAGCTCGCCCCTTCGACGAAGACCGCCTGCTCCGCGCGGCGGCGATGTTCCAGCGGGGGACGGATTGGCATACGAAGCGGCCAAACCTGTAGGTGAGTTAGGCTTCCAGCCTGCCCAGCCGCGAAGCGGTGAAAACAAGAGAATCCGATAGTCCCATGCCACACTCCTACGACCTCATCGTCGGTCTCGAAGTTCACGTTCAGCTTCAGACCAAATCAAAACTCTTCTGCCGGTGCAGCACGAAGTTTGGCGGGCCGCCGAATACGCAGACCTGCCCGGTTTGCATCGGGATGCCGGGGAGCTTACCGGTGATGAACCGCGAGGCGTTTCGGCTGGGGCTGAAGACGGCGATTGCCCTGAACTGCGAAATTCCCCAGTTCACCAAGTGGGACCGCAAGCAGTACTACTACCCGGACTTGCCGAAGGGGTATCAAATCAGCCAGTACGACTTGCCGATGTCGCAAAACGGCTGGCTGGAGATCAGCGACCCGAAGAAGGAATTCGCGGCCAAGCGGATCGGCATCATCCGGGCCCATCTGGAGGAGGACGCCGGCAAAAGCCTGCATGACGAAGAGCATGGCAAGGCGGACACGCGGATCGATCTCAACCGGACCGGCACGCCGCTGCTCGAAATCGTCTCTGCCCCCGACATGCGGAGCACCAAGGAGGCCCGCGTTTACCTCACGCAGCTTCGGCTGATGCTGCTCTATTTGGGCGTCTCGGACTGCAACATGCAGGAGGGGAGCCTGCGAGTGGATGCCAACGTCAACATCCATATCCAGGGGCCGAGCGGCAAAATCGCCACGCCGATTGTCGAGGTCAAGAACCTCAACAGCTTCCGGCATGTGGAGCGGGCCTTGGCCTACGAGGCGAAGCGGCAATATGACGTGTGGGAAGAGACCGGCCGGACCATCAAGGACTACCCCAAGCAAACCCGCGGCTGGGACGACGCAGCCGGCACCACGCTGCCGCAGCGGGAAAAGGAAGAGTCCGCCGACTACCGCTACTTCCCCGACCCCGACCTGGTCCCCGTAATCACGCCCAAAGCTGAAGTTGAAGAAGTTCGCTCCGGCCTCGTTGAACTTCCTGCTGCCATTCGTTCCCGGTTGGAGAAGACTTATGGCATCAGCGACTACGACAGCGACGTGATCGTGTTGCAAGGACTTCCATTTGTCGCGTATTTCGAAGAAGTCGCCAAGTTGAGCGGGGACGGCAAGAAGGCCAGCAACTGGGTGACGCAGGAGTTGCTCCGCATCCTCAACGACCAAAGCATCACGCTGGAACAGTTTCCGCTCACCGCCCCGCAACTCGCCAATCTTGTCAAGCTGGTCGCCGGAGGCGAGATCGAAATCACGCGGGCCAAGGAAGTCTTCAACGACATGGTGGCCAATCGGCGCGATGCCGCCGCCGCCATGTCCGCCCTCGGCATTGCCAAGGTTGATTCCTCCGAGCTCGAGAACATCTGCAAAGAGCTCGTCGCCGCCAACCCCAAAATCGTCGCCGATGTCAAAGCCGGGAAGCAGCAAGCGATCGGAGCGCTGCTCGGTCAGGCGAAGAAGCGGAACCCGAATGCCAACCCCAACGAGGTGCGGCGGATTTGCCTGGAATTGATTGCAAAAATGCCGTAATTCGGCGAACCACTTTGCCACGAGTGCATCATTGTCGCAGGGCAACCCATAGTCGGATTTTGCCCTGGAAACTACGATGAATTGTTGGGTTGAAATGCGGTCAATTAGCCCTTGTTTTAAGTGAGTCATTCCCGTGAAGCGTGTCGGTCTTGTGGGTTGGCGTGGGATGGTCGGCTCTGTGCTGATGGAGCGGATGCAGGCGGAAAATGACTTCGCCCTGATTGAGCCAGTGTTCTTTTCCACGTCGGCGGCGGGGGGCGCGGGGCCGAAAATCGGCGGTCATGAAACCGGTAAGCTGCTGGATGCCGGGAGCCTGGATGCCCTGAAGAAGATGGACGTGATCATTACGTGCCAGGGGGGGGACTACACCAGCGATGTTTATCCGCGCCTTCGCAGTGCACGCTGGAACGGCTATTGGATTGATGCCGCTTCCTCGCTCCGGATGAAGGACGATGCAGTCATCATCTTGGACCCTGTCAATCTGCCGGTCATCAAGGCGGCCCTAGCGAAGGGGGTCAAGAATTACATCGGCGGCAATTGCACCGTCAGCTTGATGCTGATGGGGCTCGACGGCCTGTTCAAAGCGGGTCTGGTTGAATGGCTCACCAGTATGACCTACCAGGCCGCCTCGGGCGCTGGGGCGAACAACATGCGCGAGCTGCTCAGACAAATGGGAGCCGCGAATGCTTCCGTCGCTGGCCTGCTGGCCGATCCCGCCTCCGCCATTTTGGAAATCGACCGCCAGGTCGCCGCCACTTTGCGCGAGAGCACCTTTCCTGCCGAATACTTCGGCGTCCCTCTCGCCGGCTCGCTCATTCCTTGGATTGACAAAGACCTGGGGAACGGCCAGAGCAAGGAAGAATGGAAGGGTCAG
>SXOA01000052.1 GCA_005778405.1 Planctomycetaceae bacterium | reverse complement strand
GTACGGGTTGATGCTGAACCGGAACGGCACGTCGGGGCTGTCGTTCTCGCGGATCAGAGTCCGCGAATCATCCGGCAGATACGCCGTGGGAACCTTCCGCTCCTCCGACAGCAATTCATCATCCGTCGCCAGTTGCTCGTAGTCGGCCTGCGAATGCACCGACTCAAACCGGTTCGGCGGACTCGTCGTCGCTCCGCGCCCGGTATAGAGGTCCGTCGGATGTGAGAACTCTCTTTCCATACCCAGATTCTATCGGATTGGAACAGGTGTACACAACCGGGCGTCGGACAAATGCCAACAGAAGAATGGAACAGAAGGGAACGAAGGAAACGAATGAAGGAGGATGTGGAAACGAAGAAATCCGACTTCTTCCTCCTTCGTTACCTTCGATTCCTTCTGTTCACACCTCCTCTGCCTTATCCCGTGACTCGGCCGTCATTTCAAACCCTTCACATTCGCGAACTTCTCAAACTGAGCACTGCCAAAGACCGGGGTCGGGAGTCTTAAGCGTCACCGATTTTCCATCGGGATAACCGCAGCTGCTTAAGACTCCCGACCCCGATTGAATCCGATCAGAAGTTCCAGTTGCAGGTATTCGGGTCTAGGTAGAACTCCACCACTGGACCGACGCAGAAACAGACGTTCGCCAAAACCGCCCCTTCCATCGCAAACACAACGAATCGCTCCGTCAGCAAGTACGGACCCAGCGGTAAGAACAATAGCAAAACTTCACCAGCAAGAATCGCGTTGTACCACAGCCGCAAGCGCTCCCAGGACTTCATGCTCTCGTGGGAGTGTGGGGACTTTGGGTCCGAGATCAAGCTCGAAACGGTCTTGGGGGACTCGTAGGGATTCGTGACGACAGCCTCTGTGTCTCGGAAGTTGTGCATGGAATTGTCCATTACGAAGCGATCGTCTTCCCAACCTTCGAATCCTCCGCGGCCAGCGCGGGAAGCTCCAGGACAAACTTGCTGCCGACGCCGAGGGTGCTTTCCACGAGGATGTCGCCGCCGTGCTCGCGGAGGATTTTCTGGCTGACGGGGAGCCCCAGGCCGGTGCCGCGGGCCCCTTTGCGGGACTCAAAGACGGAAAAAATCTTCTTGATGTCGTCGGGGGCGATTCCTGCGCCATTATCGGAGACGACGATGCGGACCGTGCGGTCACCGAGCGCGTACTCGATGCTGACCGCTACTTCTGCGCCGTCCTGCTTCTCGCAGGCGTCGATGGCGTTGGTCACCACATTCAGAATCGCTCGGTGCAACAGTTCGGGATCAAAGGTAAACATCGGCAAATTCGCCAGCGGTTGCCAGGCGAGCTCAACGACGGCTTCGGCGGCGCGAATTTGCATCAGCTCGACGACGTCGCTGACTGTTTCATTGAGGTCGGCGGCAATCAGCTCGGGTTCCCGATCTTTGCTGAATGTGAGCATGTCGAGGACGAGGCTCGAAATCCGTTCCTGATTTTTTTCGACAATCCGCCAGCCGCGGCGGATGACGTCCTGGTCGCTCCCCTTCAGTCCTTCTTCAATGAGATAACTGCCGCCCCGAATGCCTTGCAGGATGTTTTTGATGTGATGCGAAAGCGTGGCAATGGTCTGCCCCATCGCCGCCAGCCGCTCGGCGTGGACCATCGCGGAATAATACGACGTATCTTCCACCGCCAGAGCCGCCTGGTGGCCGATGGCGACCATCAGCTTGAGGTGCTCTTCGGTGAATTTATTGGGGGTGCGGAGCGGCAGCTTGCCAGGGGCCGTGTAGGTGTCGATATAGATGACGCCGACGATGCCATAGCGGCCTTGCATGGGAACGCAGATCGCTTCGCGGACACCGAGCTTGAGGATGCTGTTGGCGGGATCCCATCGCTCGTCGTCCTTGGCATCGCTGGTCAGCACACCTTCCTTGTGTTGCAGCACGTAGTCGAGAATCGTACGGCTGACGGAGAGTTTTTCATCGGGCTTGGTCCCCTTGCGGTTGCGGCTGACGGCGGGCTCGAGTTCGCCGGTTTCGTGGCTGGAGAGCATGATCAGGCCTCGGTCTGCTTCGACCCATTCGAAGATCAGCTCCATGATGCGGTGCAACAGTTGGTCGATATCGAGCGTATGACTGACCGCCAGGGCCGTGCGGTACATGATCTGCAGATTGCTGCGAGCCCGGGCCAACCAGGGGCTGTCGGCGGAATCGGGAGCGCGGAAGACTTCGCTCTGGTCCTGACTGACCGATTTGAGGATCCGCGAGCCGGTGGTGTGCAATTCGCCGACGATGTCCACCTCGTGGGCCAGGTTTTGCGAAGAATGCTCCTGCGTATCCGTGAACAGCATCAGCGAGCGACCGAGCAGGACTCGATCCCCCGTCTTGAGCAGCCGCTCCTTGACGGGCTCGTTGTTGACGAATGAGCCGTTGGAGCTGCTAAGATCGGTGAGGAGATAGCCGGCTTCCTCTTTGCGGACGCGGGCGTGCTGGCGGGAGGCTTCGCTGTCGTTGAGCTGAATCAGATTGCTGCCGTCGCGGCCGAGCGTGAGCTCAGCCGGCAATTCGAACCGCTTGCCGCGGTCACGACCTTGCATGACGAACAGGGAAGCCATGAGTCTCTCCCGTAGCGACATGCGGCTCGCATGTCCGCTTGCCGGCGAGGTCGTCATCAACAGAAAAGCCGACAGGCGGGCCGCCTGTGGCTACGTTTACTAAGCCGCTTTCGCCGCCAACTCCTGGATTGTATGAACCAGGGGAGCGAAGTGGTAGGGCTTGGAGAGAGTGTGGCCGGCGGGGAGCGGTGAGCCGGTACGGAGTTTGCCCAGAATAATGAGCGACGAGCTCTCGCGGTCGAGCTCCTGCCGCAACTGCAATTGCAGCGGGCCGCTGGTGGCGTCCTCGGCATCGAGGTCGAGTACGATCACATCGGGGTGATGCTCCCGCGCGAGGGCCAGTCCGGAAGTTGCCTCGTCCGCTTCATAAATCTTGAGACCCCGCTGATGCAGCACGGTGCGGAGGACTTCGCGGTTTTCCGCCGAAGGATCGACAACAAGGACCGAGGAGGGCATGGTTATTGTGGTGAGGAAAGGAGTGGCAGGCGGGGGCGGGAGAATAGCAAGGAGTCCGCGAAAGTCCAATACGACTAGTCCTCATAGCCCATGCTCTTTTCGACGGCGCGGGAACGCTCGTCGAAGAACAGGCTCTTGTGCTTATTGGTCTCGCCGTCTTCTCTGGCAACACTCTTCGCGGAAGTCCCGCTGCTGCTTGTCATCTCCTCGCTCCACTTTGGAAAGGTCCGGCTTTCGTCCGTCGGCTTCAGCGAGTGGAGCCACGAGCAGCCCGCGAAACTGAACCCCACCGCAAGCAGCAACAGAAATAGCAATTGGCGGTGGGAGCTGAAAGAGCGCACGGTTGGACTCGCGGCAGGTAAGGGGCAGTGTGCGGACTAATACCGCGAAGCGGCCGGTCTGTCGAGTCGGAATCTGCGGGACTGCTAGCAGGGGTCAAAACCGTCCCCGCCGCCGCTCCTTCGCCGGTAGAACTTCCAGGCATGTCGTCCACCAGCCGCTGAGGATGGTGGCGATAAACTCTTCTGGCAGCCGTTCGGCCCGCATTTCGGCGGCTAGGCGATCATGGTCATAAGGGACGGGAATGAATTCGACGGTGATTTCACGACTGTCTCCCGCCGAGAGCAACGTGTACCAGACATGGGGCCGTCCATCATTCTCCGGACGACCGAGGACGCCGACGTTGACGAACTTTCGGTTCCGGCTGAGATCGCGCTGCCACTTGATTCCGGTGTGTGTGTTGCAAATCACATCGGCCTGGTGTTCGTCCGCCAGGTATTCCAGAAACTGCGTAGAAGTCGTGGATTCCCACAAAAACTCGTTCATCTTGCGCGGACTGCCGTGGCAGAGCAGGACGCTGGCCGCTCCCAATTGAAAGCGAATTTCACTGGGAAGATTCTTCAGCCAGGCCCGGTTTGGCGGCGAAGTGTTGGCCATGGTGTAGTCGTAACTGAGCTCGGCAAAGTAATTGTCCCGCGGATCGGTATAGCCGCACTGGCAGTCGGCCCGTTCATTGCCGATGGAATCGTCGTAGTTGCCGCGGACGGACTGGATATCGTGTTCTTTAAAGAGCGGAAAGACTTTGTCTGGATGCGGACCAAAGGCTCCGAGATCACCCAGGCAATAAATCGCATCGGCCCCGCGCCGCTGAGCATCCGCTAGGGCTGCCGCGAGCGCCAGGTGATTGGCGTAGATCCCGCCGAAGAGAGCGACCGTGCGATGCTCAGGCATCCTTATCCCCGCTGCTGGGGTTGCTGCAAATCGCTCCGTTTTGGTAACAGGTCCAGCATACACCGTGACTTAGCACAAAGGGTCGTTGCGACTCGACCAGCGTTTCTCCCAACACCGACTCCGGGGCTTCGATCAGGATCGGGCAGACCTGAACCCCCCGATCCGTCACAATCCGGCTGTGCTCGCAGATGAGCTGGGACTGGTCGAAGTCTTCCATCATCGCCGTGGTGACGCGCTCCTCCGGGGCATAGCCGCAGGTTCGCCCCGTTTCCGCGCCGAGTTGCAGCGTGGGCAAAATCTTCAGTCGCGGGCGGGAGTAACCGGCAGCTTGCAGCATCTTACAAAAGCTGCCGACCACCTCCTGTTCCCGCTCGATCGGCCAGGTTCGGGCGGCCGTAATAATCGGCAGAAAGCCGTGCTCCACGAGCTTCGTCACTCCCCGCATCGCGCGGGCAAAGGTCCCTTCCCCTCGGATGGGATCATTGACCTCCGGCGAGAACCCGTCGATGGAAACGCGAAACTCGAGCGCGTAGACACTCAGCTCTTCCGCCGCTCGCAGCCGCACCAGCCACTCGTCCTTGAGGACGGTGCCGTTGGTCAGCACCGTCGCCGGACCATAGCGGAGCGTCAACACCAGAATGTCCGTCATCTCGGGATTGAGAAACGGCTCGCCTCCGGTGAAGTAATACTCCTTCACCCCCAGCGGAATCGACTCTTCCAGCCGCCGCTTCACTTCGGCGAGCGAAAGAAAGCCAAAAAAGTCGTTGTGGGGGCTGCAACTGATAAAGCAGTGATGGCAGGTCAGGTTGCAGAGCGTTCCCGCCACCTGAAACCACAGGTGGTCCAGATGGGAAAGTCCGACCCGCGGAATCGCATTGTTGTTCGTAGCGGTCATAACGTCTGACGCGGCTGCCGATTACCCAGTTTTCAAGGTCATGTTCAGCCATCTTAACGCCTTCCCAAATCCGTGCAGCATCCCCCAGCAAGGCTCGCAAAAAGTTTGTTCAGGATTTCCATCCCGACTAGACTCAAATGATTCGGCTAAGGGCGTGACTAACTTCGAGGGGCACCGCGAAATGGGTTGGCTAAGTCTTTTCAGGAGCACTTCATCCGCGGGCCCTTCCCGTTCCCTGCGGCGAAACCCCTTGCTCCGCTCCCTCTGCGCGGAGCCGTTGGAACCGCGGCACCTGATGGCCGCGAATGTGTTTCTCGACTTTGGGGATCCCAGCGGGGAGAACAGCTTTGCCGACCGTTTGCAGGAACTGGCCGCGGCGGACGGTCGGATACCCTTCACCGAAACAGAATTTGATCAACTGAAGGCCAGTGTCACGGCGGCGATGCAGACGGCGTTCACGAATTACGATGTGAATTTCTTCCAGGAGCTGCCCGAGGTCGAGTTCGAGACGCTCAGCTTTGGCCGGACCAGGGATTTTGTGGTGGATTCGCCCGAGCGATTCGGGCACGCCGAACTCGACTGGCTCAATATCAATCACTTCACGAATGAAGGGGAAGCCACGGCCTACGTCTTTCCCGCCGAGTTCACGAAAGCTGACCTCGCCAATCCGGCTCCCGCGGCCTATTTGAATCGATTGGGGAATGCGCTGGCCTACTGGGGAGTGCATGAACTGGGGCATGCCTTCGGCCTCGAGAATCAAGACGCCTTCGGCGATGTCAGCATCATTCCCGATGTGTACGCCAATACTTTTGGCGTACAGAACCGCAATTTCATGTCCGTTCCCCAGTTTGGACTGGCGGCCACGCAGTTCGACTCCCTCACTGGGTTTGCCTTCTCCCCTCTCTCCCGCATCAAGCTGAACTATGCCTCCGGCCTCACCGCCGTTCCGTTTTCCACGACGCAGGAAACGTCGCTCGACCATGACACCGCGCCAACGGCTCAGGGGTTGACTTTCATCGACGCGCCAGGCGAATCCGCCCGAGCGGTGAACGTGGAACTCGCCAGCACCAGCACCGAGGCCGACTTCTACAAGTTTGACATGCAGGTCGGTGAGCTGCTGACGGTCAGCACACTGGCCACCAATGTCTACGAGCACACCTTGGATCCTCTTGAGCCGTTCTCGTTTGATACGATTATTCGCCTTTTCAAGCCCGATGGCACGACGGTGGTGATGACGTCAGACGATATCAGCGCCGGGGTGAACAAATTCGGCGGCGCCGGCACCACGCTCGTCGACCAGGATTCGCTGATTGTGAACTACCGCATTCCCGCAGGAGCAGCCGGCACTTATTTCGTCGAGGTGACTTCCAAAACCCAGACCCCCGGCTTCTATGACCTGCTAGTGGCAAAGTGGATTCCCACGGTGCATCCCTGGCAGCGGCCAACGGGCAACCCCCGCAACGTGACCAACGATGAAGAAGTCATTGTGGCTCGCGATGCCCTTCGCGTGATCAACGAAATCAACCGCGTTGGCGGGGGCCGACGTCTCCCCAATCCGATTGTCGGAGCGGAGCAGCCCGTGGTCGTGACCAACGGGGTTCCCGACTACTTCTATTTCGACGTGAACGGCGACAATTTTGTGACTGCGGTCGACGCCCTGCAAGTCATCAACCATCTCAACAACCCGCCACCGGGCGGCGGTGAAGAAGGGGAAGCGGACGTCGCGGCACTCCCCCGATCCGCGGTAGACGATTTGCTTGCGTCGGCGATTGCCTGGTGGACCATGGAAGACGCCGCTTACGGGCGAAAAAATGTAGCGGCTTGGCACACCAGCAAACAAGCTGACCACTGACCCCTGCCCCCTGCCTTCACCCCGCGCACTCCGGGCATTTTCCCTTGAGAAAAATCTCCGTCACATCTCCCAGGCTGGAACTCTTGGTCCCCTTTGCCGGAGCAATCTTCACTTCCACATCCGGCAGACAAGTGACCGTGCCGCAGTCGGTACAGACGAAGTGCGGATGCTCCCCTTTTTCATGCCCGTCCCCGCGCCGCAACTCAAACCGCCAGGAATGGTCCCCCGCATCCAGTCGCGACAGCAGGCCGGCATCGGCGAGCTCGACCAGGCAGCGGTAGAGCGTGGACTTGTCGAACCCCGTTGGAACCAACTCGTCCGCCACTTCGGAATGGCTGAGGGGCTTATCGGCCGTGGAAAGATGCTGCAGAACCGCAACCCGCGAAGTCGTGCTCCGCAGCTTCGCCGCGCGGAGCGCCCCCCGGGCATCTTTCACGGACATTTGCGGAGGGATCGAACGGGTCATGCTGTAGGAGGAGAAGGAAGACGTCGCCTCAAGTGTTTGGCGGTGTGCTCATCTTAGCAGAAGACCTCCCCGACCGGTGCCTTTGGAACGCCACGGCACTCCAGTCCCGCTTTCGGGAAACCCGCAGGAAACTGCCGCGTAAGTGGACGATAGGGTATCGGCTCTCTTACGGAGGGTAAGCTACTGATATACGCTGTGACCACGTCCTCTCATAGCCGCAGTCGGTGCTCATACAACCGGGCGTAATGCTCCGCGCACTGCTCGTAGAGTTGCGCGAACTCTGGCGGAACCGCCTCCCTCTTGGGCTGATAAGTTCGAAAGCCGGTGGACTTTTCGACTTCGCCGTACCAGTGTTTGGCCCAGATGCCGTCCGTCGCGCGCGGTCCAGGAGGCCAGGCGAGCATAGCCTCCTGGAATTCGATACCCAGCGCGTCGCACAGCAGTCCCAACATGCGGCGAGGATCATTCAAGACGTCGACCGAATCCAGAACGGGTGGAGTGACGCGGAGGTTGCCGCGGACCCATTCAAAGATTTCCGTCTGCTGGGGAAAACCCGTGTCCTCTAGACTCGGCTGGCTGACGATTTTGATGTAGCTGGTGAGCATCTCCCGCGGGTCGCGGATGAGAAAGCAGTTCGTCACTTGCCCCAGCCATTCACGCTTGATGTGCGGCAGCAAATGGTGAGTCATCTGCTTCTGGAAGTAAATCCGTTTGCCCGAGGGAATATCGCCGGTCAGTCCGGCCACGACCTTGGTCCAATCTGTTTCGCCGCTGGCAATGATTTCCGCTGCGGCGGGATGGTCTTTCCCCGTGGCGTGCAAATAGTGCGCATACAGCGGCTCATCGCAAACAACACAGTCGTCGCGATTACCCCAGGAGCGCATCATTGCCGTGGAAATGTTGCGCGGCCCCGACCACATGGCGAGACGAAGCATGGGGGTGATTATACTCGGACAATGGCTGTCCAGGGTGCCCATTCAACCCGCTAGACCAACTCCCGATCGGTTCCTACCATGCAAGATTGTCGCGGTTGGCCTGGGAGGGCCGGCTGCCTTTGTTTGTTGGAGTGCGAAGATGGCCGAGCGCGAACTTGATGCCGTGGGAGATGCCTCCCTCGACCAGGCGCTCGGCTATCTCAACTTCTCGGCGGGGACTTCTGACCCGTTGTTCCTGGCCCGTCTCAATGCCCTGTTTGGACGAGTCGCCAAGGACAATCCGCAAACGCCCGCCTGGCAAGGGGTCGGGACACTCCTCAAACAGCGTTTAGAGGTCCTCGGCCATTCCGCGCCGGCCTTCAAGGATGCCGAGCAAGCCCAGGCGGTGGTCGCGCTGGTCTTTGACGAGACACTGCGAGCTTACCGCGAGTATCACCGGGATCTGCTCTTCCATCATTCCGACGAATCCCTGTTTTGCCCATTCTTCATCGGCCGCGTCTGCGAAGCCGTGCTGCGCCAAGGGGGACCGTGGGGAGAGAGCGACCGCATCGTGCAGGGTGCCATCACGGGGCTGAATGATTTTCTCGGGCACCGGCCGGTGGCCACCCTGGAAACGCAGAAGATCGAGCCGTATAAGCACGAATACGTTCGCCCCATCCCCCTGTTCATTCGCGGAGCGGGAGTGACCTGCGGACCCGAACATGAAGTGGTCGCGGCGGCTCTCAAGCTGCTGGAGGATACCGATGCGGATCTGCTGCGGAGTGCCTGCTACAACCCGGCTCACCTGGAAGAGCTGGCGGTGGATCCGCGGGCCTATGACTTTGACCATCCGGCCAATAAGCGGCCCAACTATCACTTCGGCCAGTGGGATCCCCACCAAATCGACAATCAGGGGCGCTATCGCCGTTTCGTTGTGCAACAAGTCACGCTCGACGCCCTCATGCACCGCTTGCACGAAGCTCCGCAACTCGCCGCTGAAGAATTGCTCTTTGAAGCGGCAGCCGTATTGGCGGGAACCATCCTGATGGCGTCGGGCATCAGCGGCGAAGGGCCGAGCACGTTCGATTCCACCACGACGCTTGCCAAGCTTCTGCCGCGGATTGCCAAGTATCGGGACGACTTTTACGAACGGCTGTTCAAAAAAACCACCGGCGAACATGCGGAGCGGCTGAGGGTCGAAGCGGCGGAGCGTCGGCAACCCTTTGGCGGTGCCCGGCAGCACCTCAACGCGCAGCTCGCCAGACGGCGGGCCTCGCAACTGGAACACGTTCATCTGGCCCGCATCTTCGCTCGGATGGGCAATGTCGAAGCGGCGGCTCGACAGGCGAACGTCGTTCCCTGTGCTTCCGCCCGCATCCTCTGCACCATCGACTGCCTGCTGTCGACCGGCACGCTCGCCTGCGATCGGGGCCAGCTCGAGGACGCCGCCGGCTTTCTTCCGCAAGTGATGGATCTGCTACGGCGAGGCATTTCCTGCGGGGCCATTATCGATCCCTGGAACATCCTCGGCTTTGATGCCAATTTCAGTCTCTTTCCCGCGCTCGAGAATAGCGTCCGCGACCATCGGGCCGACGAGTTGGTCTCGCTTATGGATCGCATCTTGGCCTTCTACTCCCGCATCTGGAGCGAAGCGGCCGCGGTGGATAACAAAGAGCTGTGCAAAAAGGTCTCGCGGCAATTCAAAGAAACGGCAACCTGGTGGCAGCGCTATGCCGCTCACGAGGTTTCCAGCGTCGAGGCGGTCGACCCGTTCGTGGTCCATCGGGCCGCGGAAGGTGTGGCCCAGGCTCTCAACGTCTGGCACAAGGGAGGGGCGGCGACGGGGGATGTCGCTTTTTGGGCACCGCATGCCGAGATGTTCGATTCGCCGAAGGCGTATGCCCTGGTCATCGACTCGCTGCTCGACCGGAAGGACTACGTCGCGTCGATGGCGCTGCTGATGCACTGGCTTTCCCAGGCGGACGCTATCGGCCTGGAACGCTCGGACAGTTCCTTTCACGACCTGGCGGAGCGCTGGTTTGGCGAAGTGACATCGCTGACTGCCGAAGATGCCGGTTCGAAGGAGAAGGGGCTGAAGGCCTGGGACTCGGCCCGCAAGTTCATCGACTATCTGGAAGCCAACGCCGACGAATTCTGGCGCGTCCCTCACTTTCAACTTGGCAGCAGCAAGAACGGCAACCATCGCGGCGCATCCCTCGAAATCGGCGAGGAAGAGAACGAAGAGCTGTACAAGTCTGCCTATGAAGAAGTCGTCTATCGGGACAGCACCGACGACGGCAATCAGGGGGCCGTGTGGGAAGATGAGGACGCCACGCACGACGAGCTCCTTAATGAATCCAAGCGGGTCGCCGATCGGCTCGCGTTTCTGGCCACCGTCGCGCGGCTTTGGCGGCTCTCGGCGGTCAGTCCGATTCTGGACGCCGTCGCCCGGGATGAAATCCCGGCGACGCGCGGGGCTCGATTGGCAGCGCTGGAGCGCTGGATCGAACAGGCCGAAACGAACCGCGTCACTCTCGATAAACTGCTGGCGTCGGTCCGCGATTACAGCATCCCGGTGCCGCTGCCGGACCATGACTCGCTCATCGAATATGACCGCCGGCGGATGACGAAGGAGTCACTGCTTGAGCGGATCATCAGCACCAGCGTGGAAACTGCTGACGCCGGCCGACTGCTCTCCGCCGCGGTGATGGTTCTCCGCGGCAAGACCCGCGAGGAAAATCCCGGTAGCGATGAAGAGCAGCGGCGGTTCATCGAGGTCTTTGCCGCGCTCCTGCAAGCGGAGCCCAAGAAGGTCCGCTCCGCTTGCGATGAGCTTTGGAAAGCTCTCTCCGAGCAGCCGCTGCTGTATGTGCCTCTCGCCAAAGGAGGGAGCCCGGCGGAAATCGTCGCTGTCCGCACTCGTCAGCACGGCATTCAGGACTTGCTCTCCTGGCTGCCGCGACTCGGGCTGTGGGTGGAAACCTGCGAGTTGCTCGAGGTGGCCCGGCAGATGGAGAAGGACCATCCCGTCGGTCCCGGCGCGGTGACCGAATACGACGAGCTGTTCAAGATCGGCTACAAGGGAATAGTCGAAAGCCTGGTCGCTTCCGCCGGCACCTGGCCAGCCGAAGAGGACACTTCGGAAGACCAAAAGGCCGAACCGCTCGTCGCTTGTCTGGAGCAACTTACCGAATCGATGCTCTCCAGTTGGCTCGCCCACAGCCGCACCTTGCGGCTCTCGATTCTGGAGCGGGTGCATGAAAAGGGTGCCTGGAAGCGGATGGTGGAGTTCGTCGAGCGTTATGGCGAGGAGCTGTTCACGCAGCGGTTCCTGAACCTGGGCAATATCCGGGCGATCCTGCATCAAGGGACCGCCGCCTGGCTGCAATCGCTGCAGGAAGACCCGCATGACGACGTCCCCGAAAAGCTGATTGCCGATCTGGAAACCGAGCTCACCCGCGATGAAGCCGCCGAGCAGCTCGCGCTCGTGCTGGAAGCCATCGTCGAGAATTATGGCGAATACCGGGACTACAACAGCACCACCACGCAGTCGGACCGGGGCGAATTGCTCTTCACCCTGCTCGACTTCCTCCGGTTGCGGACGAAGTACGACCGGGTTTGCTGGAACCTCAAGCCGGTGGTGCTCGCCCACGAAATCCTGGTCCGTCGCGGGCGGGAAGCGGCAGCCAGCGTCTGGCGGAAGGCACTTTCCGAGCGAATTCATGACGAAGCCGACCAGTATCTGGCCAAGCTCTCCGACCTGCAAAAAAAGTACGCCATGCGGATGCCCACCGTCGCTGACCGGCTGGCGGAGCGATTCGTGCGGCCTCTTTCCATCGACCGCATCCGGGCCCTCGTCGAGCCAGCCGTCTCGCAAATCCGACTCGGCGGAAAACTCCCCAAGTTCGAGCTTCTGGAAGAAGAGACCGAGCTCCTCACTCGCGAGCCGACGGGGGTCGGGCTCGATGTGCCGGCCTGGCTGGTCGCTCTGGAGGAGGAAGTCGAAAACGTCCTTCGCCCTCTGCATGAACGGCGGCGGGACGAAGACCTGGCGACACTCATTCCGGCCACGATGCTCACCCTCCGCCAGGCCCGCAAGCAGCTCAAGGAATGGACTAGCCGGCAGAAGTAGCAACCCATTCGCTGCTATTTGCCGGCACTCTTAACGTAGGACTTGTACGCGTTCTCCATCTCCTCGTCGATCTTCTCCTTCCCCGAATGAATCCAAATTCCAAACCGCAGTCGCAACTTCTCGCCGGGCTTCACTTCCACGCGGCTCTTCTCGCCGCGCGTGAAGGCATTCTGGCCAAACGGATTGGCCACCATCAGGCCGTAGTCGCGAACGTGGAACCAACTCTCGCGAAAGTTGCCGGGATGAGGCATCAGCGTAATGCCGGCATATCGGTCTTCGACCACACCGCCGTAGTCGCACCACAGGGATTGTTTCCCCCAGACTTCGCGCTCGTTCTTCTGGCCCGAACTGCTCAGAATCTCTCCCCCCGCGTCCTTCACGCGCAACGGCGAAGCCACGCGAATTCCCAGCCCCATCTCTTCTTGATCTCCAAAAACCAGGGGCTCCATGGGGTTTGCGGATTCGAACTCGGAGTCAAGGCTTAGCAAAACTCCTGCGCCCTGCCGTTGCCAGGTATGCCGGCAAGTCTCGCTGGCGATCTTCTTCTCACCACCGTTCTGCAGGACTACATATTCATTGCGGACAGTAAAGATGATTCCTTGCTCCGTCTCCTTCGGCTTCGCTTGGAACTCCGCGTGTTTCACCCGCCCCTTGTTTCGCCAAAAGTCGTGGCCGGAAAGGTCTCCGAAGGCCAGCCAGATGCCGGGGTGCATGTCGGCGTGGTCCGCCGGCTCTCCGGCTTTCGGCGGATGATTGCGAGTGACCGGAATACCATCGGCAGTAAACATATGGGCATAAAACGGCCGGGCTATCTTCTCGTCCGCAAAGACGTAGGTCGCCACTGGCTGGACATCGGCGGAAATGGTCACCGAGGTTTCCGATTGCCTGGCTGTCAGTTTCGGCTCGGCTCCCTGGACAGTCCCCGAAGTCCACAGGCAGCCAAAGACTACGAAAAACATGCATACGGCAGCGGTAAGTCCAAACCCCGCTTCCCTTTGCCGCTGAGGAGTCATTGATCGCATGGCAATTCGTCTCCTATCAACAAATTACTAGACGCTGCTGGAACTAATTGCCGGTAGCCCGCGTCCAACTCCCCGGATTGAAGTATGCGCGTCCCCTTGCTCCGGAACCAATGCGAGGGATGCCTGAGTGGGCTGCTCATGATGCGGCTCATCGATTCGCACGAGGCGTGACCCCACCTTCGTATGTGGCCGCTGAGGCCGGGAACAGAGAATGGCAAGTGCCGAAGTTTACGCATTCCATGATGCGCCTGCCATCCCGTTGCCACTGCCGCTGGGCAGCGGACCGGGCCGGCGGCTGCACCGCATTCAGGCCGTCCGCATCCAACAGGGGATGTCGCTGCGCACGGCCGCTCGCCAACTCGGCATCGATGTTCGGGCCATCCGCGCTCAGGAGCAAGCCGGCACCGACCTTCGCCTCTCGGACCTCTACCGCTGGCAACAGGCTCTCGAAGTTCCCGCGGCTGAACTACTGGAAGAGTCGGGCGAACCCCTTTCACGCCCCGTCGCCGAGCGTGCCAAGATGGTTCGCATCATGAAGACCGCCGGCTCACTACTCGAATCGGCCGAGAGTCCCGCCGCTCGCCGCATGGCCGAAAACCTGATCGAGCAACTCTGCGACGTGATGCCCGAGCTCAAAGAAGTCAGCCCCTGGCACACGGTCGGCCAGCGCCGCAGCCTGGAAGAGCTCGGCCGCGTCGCCGAGCAGGTGATCGACGACAGCGCGATGTTCGGGCACGACATGGTTGAGTAGCTAGTCGCCTGGGTTGAAAAAGGGGTCTGGCTCGGAGCCTCGCAGAGTTGAGGCCGACGAAAGTGGTCGCGGCGTCGTGCCTGACCCCTGTTTCAACGCGCTGCTTGTCGCCCGGTTGCAATTGGCCTGGGACAAGGTGCTAATAGTCTGCGCAGCGCCTTGGCGTTCTGAATCTCTCCTTCAGGCCAATCTGTTTCCGGAGTCCGTCATGTCCTTCTCCACAACTCGCCGCACTTTCTTGCAAGTCGCCTCCACCACCGCCCTCTCCTCGCTTGCGATTTCGCGCTCCTTCGCCGGCGCTCCCAGCGACAAGGTCCGCGTCGGTCTGATCGGCTGCGGCGGCCGCGGCTTGCACGATGCGGAACTGTTCCAGAACAGCCCGAACGTGGAAATCACCTACGTCTGCGATCCCGACGAAGGCCGCCTGGCAAACGCCGCGAAGAAATTCAACGTCCCGTCCAAAGGGGTCATCGCCGATATGCGGAAAATGCTCGATGACAAATCGCTCGATGCCGTCATCGTCACCACCCCCGACCACTGGCACTCCCCGGCTTCCATCCTGGCTTGCGAAGCGGGCAAGCACGTCTATGTCGAAAAGCCCATCTCGCACAACATCCGCGAAAGCCGCCTTCTGGTCGAAGCTGCCGCCAAGAACAAAGTGCAGGTCCAACACGGCACGCAGAGCCGCAGCACCCAGATGATGATCGAGGCCGTGAAGCTGCTCCGCGAGGGAATCATCGGGCCGGTCCTGGTCGCCAAGTGCTGGAACATTCAGCGCCGCGGCAGCATTGGGCGTGGACAGGATATTTCGCCGCCGGCCGGCTTCGACTATGACTCCTGGGTCGGGCCGGCGACGATGATCCCCTACCGCACCAACCGCGTTCACCAGCGCTGGACCTGGTGGTATCACTTCGGCACCGGCGACATGGGAAACGACGGCGTCCATGACATCGACTACACCCGCTGGGGGCTCGGCGTCGAAACGCATCCCTCCAAAGTCGTGGCCATCGGTGGCAAATACTTTCAGGACGACGACCAGGAATTCCCCGACACCCAGCAAGTGACCTTCGAATACCCCGGCGACGGCAAAGTCGGCAGCCGGCGGATGCTCATTTACGAGCAGCGGCTGTGGGACACGGTTTATCCTCACAACGTGGACAGCGGGGCGGAATTCCACGGTGCCGGCGGCCAGATGTTCCTCAGCCGCCGCGGCAAACTCCAGGTGCTGGACTCGCAGAACAAGCCTAAGCCCCTTGACATCCCTCTCCAGCAACAGGACGACAAGGCCCACGTCGCCAATCTGCTTGCCGCCATCCGCAGCGGCACCAAGCTTAACGCCGACGCGCTGACCGGCCACCTCTCGTCGTCGCTCTGTCACCTCGGCAACATCGCCACCCGCCTGGGCCGCTCTCTGAATTTCGACCCCGCGAAGGAGCAGATCCTCGGTGACGAAGAAGCGAGCCGCCTCGTCCGCCGCGAATATCGCGACCATTGGGGCCGGCCCAAAGGGGCGTAGTCTCGCCGCACCAGCCCTCAACTGATGCCGACGCCGACGACGAAGTTCACCTGCGTTGCCACCGCGCGCCGAACTCACTTCTTTCGCCTATCTTCCCGCTGCCGCGGCTAGGGCCTGGCACTTCATCATTTGCATCCCAGAGCCGGTCCCGGCACAATAGGGCCATGTCCGATGTCACCCGCATCCTGTCGCAAATCGAATCCGGCGATCCGTCGGCTGCGGAGCAACTGCTCCCGCTAGTGTATGAGGAATTACGCAAATTGGCGGCCGCGAAACTGGCCCACGAGAAGCCGGGGCAGACGCTGCAGGCGACGGCCCTCGTGCATGAGGCCTATTTGCGGCTCGTCGGTTCGGCAGTCCCGACGGGGTCGGACCCGAGCTGGAATAACCGGAACCATTTCTTTGCTGCCGCCGCCGAGGCGATGCGGCGGATCCTGGTCGATAGCGCTCGCCGCAAGGCAGCCAGCAGGCACGGGGGTGATCTGGCCAGGCAACCGCTGCTCGATTCGGACATCGCCACCACAGCGCCGTCCGCGGAAGTGATTGGCGTTCACGAAGCCCTCGATCAGTTGCAGGTGGCGGATGCGGTCGCGGCGGAGCTGGTGAAACTGCATTACTTTGGCGGGTTTTCGCTGGAAGAAGCTGGCGAAATGCTGGGTATCAGCCGCGCAACGGCGTACCGCACCTGGACTTATGCACGGACCTGGCTGCGGGCCCATATGCCGTCTGGGCGCGCGCGGCGCTGAGCGGCATTTTTTTGAGATTTTTTGGCCCGCTTTCCCGCACGTAATGGAAGAGGCCGTGCGAATTGTCCGCTCTATTGAGCGGGACAGTGTCGGCCTGGAGATATATGCCCTATGAACGTCGAAACCAAAACGGCTCGCACCATCTTCCTGGAAGCGATCGAGAACCACCTTCCCCTGCAGCGGCCAGAGTTCCTGGATGCAGCCTGCGGCGGGGACCAGGAGCTGCGCCGCGAAGTGCTCCGCCTGCTGGAAGCTCACGGCGAGCTCGATCAGTTCATGCTCCGGCCGGCTGCCGGACTGGAAGTGACCCGCGCCCTGCCGCCCCGCGAGAGCGTCGGCGCAACCATTGGCCGCTACAAGCTGATGGAGCAGATCGGCGAAGGGGGGATGGGAATCGTGTACGTCGCCGAGCAGTCCCAGCCGGTCCGCCGCAAAGTCGCCCTGAAAGTCATCAAGCCGGGCATGGACACCCGCCAGGTCATTGCCCGCTTCGAGGCCGAGCGGCAGGCCCTGGCAATGATGGACCATCCGAACATCGCCCGCGTCCTGGATGCGGGAGAGACGGAAAACGGCCGTCCCTACTTCGTCATGGAGCTGGTCCGGGGCTTGCCGATCACCGACTACTGCGACAAGGCCAAGCTCCTGCCGCGCGAACGCTTGGAGTTGTTTATCACCGTCTGCCAGGCGGTCCAGCACGCCCACCAAAAGGGGATTATCCACCGCGACCTCAAGCCCTCCAACGTCCTGGTCACGCTCCACGACGGCACTCCCATCCCCAAAGTGATCGATTTCGGCGTCGCCAAGGCGGTGAACCAACAGCTCACCGACCGCACGATCTACACCGCTTTCTCGCAAATGATCGGCACGCCGCTCTACATGAGCCCCGAACAGGCCGAGATGAGCGGTCTGGACATCGATACGCGGAGCGACGTCTATTCGCTTGGGGTCCTCGTCTACGAGCTGCTCAGCGGCTCCACACCGTTTGACGGCCAGACGCTCAAGCAGGCCAGCTACGACGAGATGCGGCGGATCATCCGCGAGGATGAGCCGCTCCGCCCCAGCCGGCGGGTCAGCACGATGGCTCCGCAGGCCCTCTCGACACTCTCGCAAAAACGGGGGCTCGACGAGCGCCGCCTGGGGCAGGTGCTCCGGGGGGAGCTCGACTGGATTGTGATGAAGGCCCTGGAAAAGGACCGCGCCCGGCGGTACGAATCGGCCAGCGCCCTGGCGGCCGATGTGCAGCGTTACCTTGACGACGAGCCGGTCAGCGCCTGTCCCCCCAGCGCCCTGTACCGCCTGAAGAAGTTCGCCCGCCGCCGAAAATGGCTGCTGACGCCCGCCGTTCTGATCATGCTGGCGGTGCTCACGGGAACGGCGGTCAGCGTCTGGCAAGCCGTTGAGGCCCAGGCGGCCCGCGCACGTGCCGACGAACACGCCGCGCGGTCGGAGACCAGTTTCCGCAAGTCGCTCGAAGCGGTCGATCGCATGTTGGCGCGGGTCGGCGACCAGCGGTTGGCCGGCATTCCCCAAGCGGAACCGATCCGCCAGGAACTGTTTCAGGACGCCCTCGAATTCTACAACGGGTTTCTCGCGGATCACGCCGACGACCCGCAACTCCGCTTGGAAGTGGCCCGAGTTTGGAACCGCCGAGCCGATCTGCACGGCTTTCTGGGACAGATTTCCGAATCGCAAGAGTCGCGGCAGACGGCCCTGAAGCTGCTGCACGCGCTGCACGACGAACGGCAGGGCGATGCCGAATTGCTGGAAACGCTGGCCGATGTCACGAGGGCCTTCGCCGATACGGAATTCTGGGGCCTGCACCACACTAGCACGGCGGAACGCGCGTATCTGCAAGCGATTGATTACCGGCGGGAATTGGCTCGTCGCATTCCCGACAACAGCGAGCACCGGCTGGCTGCGGCAAGGTGCGAAGCAGGCCTCGGAGGCATCTATGAATCTATGGGGCGCTACCCGGAGGCAGAGCGGTCGCTGCAAAGGGCCGTCGATGAGCAGACGAGCTTGTTGACCGCAGACTCCCCCTGTTCGCGGTACATCGAAGCATTGTTTGCGTCGAAGCTCCTGGGCCTTCTCAAAGGGGGTCCGCTGGGGGACACGCGCGCGGCCGAAGTCCTGTTTCAAAAGGCGCTCGTGCTCGGTGAGCGGGCCGCAGCCAAAGATCCGCAGGGAACGGAATCGCCGCTCCCTCGGAGCTTGACGTGGTTGCGATATGGCGAACTGCTCGTACGGCTGAATCGCCACCAGGAGGCCGAAGATTGCTTTCGACGGGCCGTCGACCTCGCGGAGCCGGCGATCCGCAGCAAGCTGCATCCCGCGGGAAGCGAGCTCTGGCTGCAAAAGAGCCAGCAGGCGCTGGCCGTCCAGTTGATCCGGCGAGGCCGCACCGAGGAACTCAGGAATCTCATCACCGACCCCTCCCAATTGGCCAAACTCTACGAAAAGGCTGGTGACGCCAGTGCGGCTGCGCCGCTCTTCGCCGCGGCGCTCGACACGGCGGAAAAGCTGCACGCCATCGAACCTGGCAACGCAGACCTGCGGCGGCGGCTCGGCAAAACCTGCTTTGCCTACGGCGACTGGCGTTATCACCGCGGCGAGCACGACGCGGCGTTTCCGCTGCTCGACCGGGCCCTGGAAATCCTCCCCGACGATTCCGAGGCGCTCGACCATCGCGGACGAATTCTGCTCCAGCGCGGGCAGTGGGAAGCGGCCATCACGGATTTCGACCGGTCGATCGAGCACGGAGCCAAATACGGGTCAAGCACATTCGGCCAACGTGCGCTCGCGCGATTTCGCCTGAGGCAATATCCCCGCGCGCTCGCCGATTACGCCCACGCCGCCCAGTTGTCACCCACCCGAATCGACGACTGGGGACTCGACCCGGAACAGGCGGCGGCCTGTTCCGATGCGGCCTTTCGTAGCGGCTATCTGAACGTGCTGAACGACGTGATCCAGGAGCATCCCACACACACCGAGGCCCGTATCGCGCGGGCTGTGTTCCTGGCCGACACCGGCCGACCCGAACTTGCCCAGGCTGATCTCGCGGCAGTCGCGGCGCCCGGCAGCGGGGAGTACCAGCCCTGGTATCTCGCCGGACTGCTGGCGCTGCGCTCTGGCGACTCAACCCTCCACCGCGAGATTTGTCGTGCCAGCTTGAAGCAGTTTGAGAAATCCCAGGACGCGGCAACGTGCCACTTCATCCCCTGGACCGCCGCCGTCGCGCCGCAAGCGCTCGACGATTACGAGCCGGCGATCACCTTGGCCCGGCGGTCGCTGACCTTGAAGCCCAACGACCCACAAATGCAAGTGGGACTGGCCGCCGTTCTCTACCGCGCCGGCCGGTTCGCCGAGGCGCTGGAACAGCTCACCGCCGCTAGCGGCGTTCCCGTGGGGACATCCACCTCCCCCGCTTATCGGTCCTACTTTCAGGCCATGACGCACCACCGCCTCGGCCAGACCGAACAGGCGAAAATGTGGTTGGACAAAGCGACGGCGGCCGACGACCAGCGCGAGAAGGACTCGCCCCTCTCCTGGAACCGGCGGGCCACGCTGAAACTGCTCCGCGCGGAAGCGGAAAAGTTGATCGGCGGCGCTCCGATACCTCAGTGACTGGTCTCCGGCCTCACCCATGTTCGCGAGCGCAAGGCGCTTGAGTGATCGAGAACCAAAACACCTCTTGCTCCCCTCTCCCCTGTACTCAGGGGAGAGGGGCTGGGGGTGAGGGGAGAATTGGTTCGCGGGTCATGCCCCTCATCCCCAGCCCTTCTCCCCGGACTACCGGGGAGAAGGGAGCACGTACTGTCGCTGGCGCGACCGCACAAGAGTTTTGCTTAACCTCGTGCCATTCGACACAAGGTCGGTGGGGCAGAAGAGAGGCAACGGTTCCAGACCCCACCGACCTCGCGCCGGTTGGTGAACTGACTCTGCACTAGCCGCGAAACGGGAAATACGCTGGCCCCCGCCGACCTCGCGTCGGTGGAGCCCATGATGGCAAGGCTCCAGGCCCAATTTGGCCCCCATTTTTCGAGAATTCCATTTTTCTGAGACAAATCGGCCCCCCATTACGCCACTACTACTGGCGGCAAGTTGCCGCCACTTGTTTTTAGCCACCCTGAGCATCCTTCGGAGCATCCCAGCATGAACAGTTCAACCCGCAAGCTTTTGTTGGTGGCGGCACTCGCCATCGTGTTGTCCGTCAGTCTGTTGGACCATGTGGCATCCGCCCCGCCGAAGCCACCCGCGCCGCCCCCAGTGACCTACACACTGACCTTTTTGGATGCAAATCTGAGACTCGAGAAGATGAATGAATCTGGAGTAGCGGTCGGGTATACAGCCGGAGACGCGCCACTGGCAAAGGTTCGGCTGGCTGATGGTACGCTGATCGATTTGACGAGTTTCGTGCAGGCCGAAATCCCCAATTGCCCGTGGCTTCTGCTGGAACGGGCGTGGGAGATTAACGCGAGTGGACAAATTGCCGGAGTCGGATTGCTGGTCAAGAACGGCGTACCTATAAGAAGTCTGTTCCGCTTCTCGCCGGCAGAAGGAGTCGATCCCGCATGCATCGAATTGCTGACCACTTTACAACCAAGTGTCATCTATCTTGGGGGCATGAACGACGCTGGCGACGTTGTGCTGCGCCAGGAGAAAGCGGGTTCGCCGGATACGGCCTGGGTCGTCTCCGGTCTGCCGGGCGAGGCCGTCGCGACGCAATTGCCGATGTCCGGTGTCGGTAGCGTGCCCCTGGCGATCAACAATCTGGGCCAGGTCACCGGCCAACTCGATGATGGTTCGCTGCTCAAGGCCTTTCGCTTCACGCCTGCCACAGCGAGCATCGAGTTGTTCGGGACCATCACCGGAAGCCCGGCGACTGACTCCTGGCAGAGTGGAGGAAACGACATTAACGACCTGGGAGTGATCGCCGGGTTTGCTTACAAGGGACGTCCGACACGGGGAAAAGAAGATTCTTCGCCTTGGGCAGTGCGTCTCATAGCCAGCGGTGTATGGGAGACGGTTGCAGGGGGCGGCAGCAGCAACGCGAGCGCGCTCAACAACTTCGGCGTAACGGTCGGCACTCGCACGGGGGTCTACGGACAGGGGTTTGTCTTCCTGTCTGGCAAGATGTACGCACTCAAGGATCTGATGCTCAGTCCGCCTGCGAACCTGGCAATCTTACTTCCCAATGACATCACCAACGGCGGCCAGATCTGCGGAGAAGCCGCCGTTAAGAATCCCGACGGCACTTACCAGTTTGGGGGTGGCTTCATCCTGACTCCGGTCGCGCCCTAACGACGGTCGGCGACGGTCGGCGGCCAATTTACGGCCGGTGAGGGGCTCGTCCCCCTGCCACAAACCGCAGTTGGGCGAGGGTCTCCCGACCCCGCCCTCATGACCGACCGTAGGTCTCCTGGACACGCTCACGCAGGAGACCTGCGGTCAGGCGTTTCGGCGAGGCCCTCCGACCCGCGCCGAACGGCCGTCCAGAATTTCCAAAAAAGTTTTGGAAAGGTGCCAGAATCACAACTGGACATTGGTATAATATGGGGAGCTAGTTGGGCGCGGGTCTCCTGACCCCGCCCGGATGGTCGACCGTAGGTCTCCCGGACAGGCTGACGAAGGAGACCTGCGGTCAGGCGTTTCGGCGGGGTCAGAGACCACTGCTTTTAACATCTCGATTGCCATAACTTCCTTGGCAAGTCATCCTTTCGGTTGTCAGGATGACTTTTTCCAAGGAGGGAAGTTCGATGGTTACTGCAGGGATTCAGGCAGTATGGGCGAAGATGCCTTTGGC
>SXOA01000051.1 GCA_005778405.1 Planctomycetaceae bacterium | reverse complement strand
GGACCTGCGTCCGGCCGCTGCGGAAGGCGTCCATCACCGATTCCTTCTCCGCCGGCGTCATCCGCCCGTGAATCATGCCGAGGCGATAGCTCGCTAGCTCGCCGCGGGAGAGGATTTCGAACGTTTGCTGCACGTTGGCGGCTTCGAGCCCTTCGGCCTCCTCGACGAGCGGGGCGATGACGTAGCCCTGCCGCCCTTCGTCCAGCTTTCTGCGGTAGAACTTCCACCAGCGGTCCCGCTGCCCTTCGTTGGCCCAGGAGGTGTTGAATTTCTGGCGGCCCGGCGGCGGCTCGTCGAGCGTGGAGACGTCGAGGTCGCCGAAGAGGGTCATCGTCATGGTGCGGGGGATGGGGGTGGCGGTCATCACCAGGTAATGCGGATCGATCCCTGCCTTTTTCAGTGCCGCCCGCTGCCGCACGCCGAACTTGTGCTGCTCGTCGATGATGACCAGGCCGAGCTTCTTGAACTCGACGCCGCTTTTGGCGACGGCATGCGTGACCGCGTGGGTGCCGACAACGATGTCGATCTCGCCTTTGGCGATCTTGTCGAGAATCTCTTTCCGCTCGGCTGGTGTTTGCGAGCCGGTGAGCGTGCCGATGCGGACCTTGCTGGCGGCGAGAGCTTTGGAAAGGGTCTGCACGTGCTGCTTCGCCAGGACTTCGGTCGGAGCCATGAGAGCCGCCTGTTGGCCATGGGCGACGGCGAGGAGCATGGCGTACATCGCGACGACCGTCTTTCCGCTGCCGACGTCCCCCTGCAGCAGGCGGTTCATCGGATGTTCCCGCCCCATGTCGGCGGCAATTTCGTCGATGGTCCGCCGCTGGGCCTTGGTCAACTCAAACGGAAATAGCCGCGTGATGCGGGCATCGATCTTGGCACTGACGGGCATCTGCGGGGCGCGGCGGGAGTGCTGCATCCGCCATTTGCGGATGGCGAGGGCGAGTTGCAGGACGAGGAGCTCCTGGTAGATGAAGCGGCGACGGGCCTGGTCGCGCGCGGCGGGGTCCGTGGGGAAATGAATTTGCGGCAGGGCGGCTTTGATGGGCCAGAGGTTGTGGGTGTCGAGGAAGTCGTCGGGGAAGACCTCGTCCACGAACTGCGTGTAAGTTTCGACCACGCCTTGCACGATCCGCCGCATCTGCGTCTGGTTGATCCCCTCGGTGAGCGAGTAGACCGGCAGGATGCGGCCATTGGGGGCGTCTTCGTCGTCCGCCAGGAATTCGACTTTGGGGTGCGACATCTCCCAGCGAATCCCCTGCAGCTTCGCCTCGCCGCAAAGCATCACCCGCCGGCCGCGGACAAGCTTCTGCAACATCCAGGGCTGATTGAACCAGATGGCCCGCAGGAACTTAGTCCCCTGGCGGAGCAGCATTCCAAGAATCGATTTGCCGGGGCCGGTATTCCGTAGGTCCACTTCATCGATCACGCCGACCACGCTCGCCAGGATTCCCTCTTCGAGCTGATCCACCTCACGCAGCTCGCTCATGTCCTGATAGGTTCGCGGGAAGTGAAACAGGATATCCGCGGCGTAGAAGAGGTCGAGCCGGGCGAAGGCTTCCTGTCGCTGCGGGCCGACACCTTTCACGAACTGAGCGGGAGTCGCGAGCATCTCCGCCGGGGATTTTTGCGGCGGGAGGGGCTTTTGGGCGAGGGGAGCTTCAGTAGATGGAGCGGACGGGGACATGAGGGAGGGGAGGTGGAAGCTCACAATTCGAATGGCGAATGGGACGGGGAAATTGAACGCTTTGATTATAACGAGGCGCGGAATGACCATTGGTGCATCTCAGCCGCATACAATGGCCAGAGCCACATCAGGAGAGAAAAAATCGAGTCGTCCATTGAAAAGGCAGGAAATTCATGCGTATCGCCCATTGCCAGTTCGAACCCAAGAGCGGGGACTTTGACGCCAACCTGGCCAAAGTCGCCGAAGGTCTGAAGGCGGCTGAGGAGGACCGGGCGGAGATTGTTTCGTACCCGGAATGCTTTCTCACCGGTTATCAAGACGATGACGAGCGGGCAAGGAAACATGCGTTCTCGGTGAGTTCTCCGCAGATGATGCAACTGCTCGATGTGACGGCGAAGTTCGACCCGACCGTCATCGTCGGATTCAACGAAACTCGCGGCGACGACCTCTACAACACTTGCGCCATCGCCCACAAAGGGCATTTGCTGGGGACCTACAGCAAGTGTGCGGCCTACATGAAGTTTCACAAGCAAGGGCGAGAGTTTCCCGTCTTTGAGCGCGAGACGCGAAAAGATGGCAAAGTGAAGTTTGGCGTCATCATTTGCGCCGACGGGGGCTACATCGAGCCGACTCGGATCCTGGCGGCGAAAGGGGCCCGCGTCGTCTTCGCCCCGCATTACAATTACATCAATGCCGCCGGCCTGATTGGCCACTTCATGAAGGTCCGGGCCGACCACACCGCCCGGGCCGTGGAGAACAGCGTCTTCTTCGTCCGCGGCAACAACGTGAGCATTGGAAAGGACACCAGCATTCAAGGTTTTGAAGGGGTCGGCTATGGGGACAGCTATGTCATCGACCCGCACGGCGAAATCCTGACCCGCACCCGCCGCCATGTCGAAGACATCCTGCTGTGCGAGATCGACGCCAACAACCCCAAGCACATCGACCGCAACTGGCAACTCGGGCGGTCGCTCTGGAGCGCGCGGGAATTCGGTCCGATGTTAACCGAGGCGCTTCGAGATTTGGAGATTCAAACGACGGGGAAGAAGAAATGAACAGAAGGTAACGGAGGAAACGAAGGGGAGCCGAAGGAGAATGGCAGCATCTTGCCAAAAAGTGTCCCAAGACCGATGCATTCAGGTGCTTTGGATTTCTTCGTTCCCTTCGTTTCCTTCTGTTCCAATCCCTGGTTCTTCCGCCCGATCCCGTCCGGCGATGCCTACAATCCCTTCCGTACCAGCTCCACCTCCGTCTTAATCGGTCCGCGGAGCGAGGCGTCCTTGAGCTTGTCGGCCAGATCGTCCGCCTTGGTAAGCAGAGTCCCGGCGAGTTCCTTTTGGCCCGAATCCTTCAGCTTCTTGGCGAGTTGCACGAAAGCATACGCTTTGCCGTCTTCGGCAGTGACCAGGTCCGCTTCCTTCTGAGCCTCGTCAAAGGCGGCTTTGGACTCTTCGGGCTTTTTCATTAAGTGAAGCTGGGCGGCGACTTCGGCTAGCGTGTCAGATTTTTCCTTGGGGCCAGGCTGGGAGCGGGCGAACGCCAGGGCTTTGTCCGCCATGCGAGTGGCGTCTTCGTCCTTGGGAAGCTTGACGTAAGAATTGGCGATGCGTCCCAGCGCTTGGGCCTTGATCGTGGCGTTATTGATGGCTTCCGCGGCGGCTTCGGCCTTCTTCAAATATTCGGCAGCGAGATCGGGGTCTTTCAGGTAGGTGCTGGCGCTGAAGGCGAGCGAGGTGAGCGGGGTGATTTTCGCGTCCACGTCCTTGATCTCATCGGTGGCCGCCGCCGCTTCTTTGAACAACGGCGCGGCTTCGGAAGCCTGGTCCACGCGGCACATCGCGCCGGCGACGAGATTTAGGCAGGTGGCTCTGCTGGCCGGGTCAGTCACTTCCTTGGCAGCGATGGCCGCGGAGGCCAGCGACGACTGGGCCGCCACGGCATCGCCCGACTTGCTTTGCTTCTCGGCGACTTTGGCCAGCCCCTTCGACTTCTGGATCGGATCGTGCAGCTTGAGGGCGGCCTCATACTGGACGGTCAGGGACTTCTCCTTGGGCTTGGCCTTTCCGCCGCAACCAAGAGCCAACGGGCAGAGAAGCAAAAGCAGGAGCCACGGATGGAACATGGATGGGCACGGATGGGAATCGAAAACGCCACGCATTTTCCACCTCTTCATTTTTCTTTCTTCCATGTTTCTGTCAGTTCCTTCATTTGTCGCCTAAAACACCAACTCGCTCTGCCGCAGCCGCTCCTCGGCAATGGACATCAGCGCGTCCTCCGCGGCTTCATCGGCCGCTTCGTAGGTGACGCTGAACCGCAGGAAGGGGCCGGCGTCGTCCCACGGCACGGTGACCATCGACTGCTGCGTGATGAGGTACTGGCTGGCGGCTTCGGCATTCTCGAACTTCGCTCCGCCGGCCAGCCCTTTCGGTGCCCGCGTATAGAGAAAGTAAGTCCCACCGGGCATCTTGCAATCGAAGCCACAACGAGTGAGCGTGGCGACGAGCTTTTTCAGCCGCCGCTCATACTTGGCGCGAATGCGGGCGGGAATGCTGTCATCGTCGAGGGCGAAGGCCGCGGCGTTTTGAATCGCGCCGAACTGGCCGCTGTCGGAGTTGTCCTTGACGTCGGCAAAGGCCCGGACAATCCGCTCCGCTCCGCACATCCAGCCAATCCGCCAGCCGATCATGTCGAAGCCCTTCGACAGAGAATGAATCTCGACGCCCACATCCATCGCCCCCGGCACGCTCAAAAAGCTGAGTGGCTTGGTGCCATAGGTCAGCATCATATGGGCGGCGTCCTGGGCGACAACGAAGTTCCGCTCTTTGGCCAGGGCGATGATCTTCGCGTAAAACTCCGGTGTGACAGTCTTTCCCGTCGGGCTGTTGGGATAGTTGAGCACCAATAACTTGGTCTTTTCCCAAACGCTCTCAGGCACAGCGGCAAAGTCCGGCAGGAATTCGTTCTCCGCGAGCAGCGGCAAACGATAGACCGAGCCGCCGTAGTACTTGGTGTGTGTACCGGCGACAGGATAGCCGGGGACGGTCATCATCGTGACATCGCCCGGATTGATGAAGCAGGCTGGCAACATCGCCAGTGCCGGTTTGCTGCCGATGCAGTGGTTGACCTGGGTGGCGGCATCGAGGCTTACGCCAAAGTTCCGCTGCATGAACCGGGCGGCTGCGTCCTTGAAGGCGGCATTGCCGTTGTCCATATAGCCCCGGTTGTCCGGGCGGCTGATTTCCTCGGTCATCTTTCGGCGGACGGTCTCGGGGGCCATCGCATCGTTCTCGCCGATGCCGAAATCGACAAGCGAGCGCTGGGGATAATCCGCGAGGGCCTTTCGCTTGGCCCGCTTGATTTTCTCGAACTTATAGATCTCCGTCCCCTTGCCGTAGTTGACGCCGCCGATGCGTTCGGCAAAGAGAGACTGGTAATAGGGGTCGGACATGGGTCTTCTCAAATTCATTAACCCGAAGCGCCAGCGAGGGAGGACATGATTGGTCCCCTCCCTCGCTGGCGCTTCGGGTTAGTGTTCGGATGCAGAACAAAAGGCCAAGTTCTAGCCACTTTACCGCTTGCCGCGAACCTTCACAACGGGCCGGTTTTGGGGTTGGTTGGGCGATAACAGGTGCGCTAGAATGAGCGCCCCCTTTCGCTCCGCGAGAGTAGCCCAGCGTGCTTTCGCGGAGCGAAAGGCGACACTATGGAACGGAATCCACCCATCGCAGAATCGCCACTCTCGCGGCCCCTCCAATGGCTGACGCAGCAGACGCTCCGTGCGCCAGGGATGGTCATCGGCGGGGCATTGCTTGTCACAATGGTGGCGGTGCTCATCACGGCCAACGGACTTCGCTTCAAGACCAACCGGCTCGACTTGCTCAATCCGAGCAGCAGTTACAACCAGCGGTGGCTCAAGCACATTGAGGAATTTGACGACCGGGAAGATGCCGTCATCGTCGTGCGGGCCGAGGACGGGGTGACTGTCGCCCAGACGCTCGAAGACCTCGCCGCCAGGCTCCGCGAGCAGGATCAACTCTTCGAATCCATCTTCTACAAGCGGCAGCTCGACAACATCAAAGCCAAAGGTCTGCACTTTCTTTCCGAGCAAGAGCTGCAGGGGCTGGCGCGGCAAATCAGTGGGGCAGCCTTCCTGGACAGGGATCAGGAGTCAGGGGTCAGGAGTCAGGAGTCGGAAAGGCAGTTTGCTCTGCTGAAAGAGCTGGAGCCCCGCTATCTGACTGCCGAAGAAGGCCGGATGGGTTTCGTGCTGCTCCGTTTTAAAAACGTGGATAGTGAATTTGCCCGCGGCGGCGCGGCCGTCACCGCTCTTCGCCGGACCATTGCTGCGGAACGAGACTTACAGCCTAAAGCCTGGATTGGCCTGACCGGAATGCCCGTGATTGAGTACGACGAGATGCAGGCCAGCCAGGAGGACATGTTCTGGACGAATTTCCTCAGCCTGGCTGGCGTCGCCTTTCTATTCGTGTCCGGTTACGGCGGAGTCCGGCACGCCATCCTGGCCAACATCGTGCTCCTTCTGGGGACCGCATGGACGTTTGCCTTCGCCACGCTGGTCATCGGCCATCTCAATATCCTCAGCGCCGCCTTCGCGGTCATACTGATCGGTTTGGGCATCGACTTTGGCATCCACTATGTCGCCAGCTATCTCCGGCTGCGAAAACTGGGCCACAATTGCCAGCGCGCGCTCATTAGCACGGCGGCGGATGTCGGTCCCGGCGTCGTGACCGGCGGTGTGACGGCAGCAGCGGCGTTTTTCATGGCGGGGCTGACGGAATTTACCGGCGTGCGCGAGCTCGGCATCATCTCCGGCGGAGGCATTTTGCTCTGCGTGCTGGCAACCGTAGTCGTGCTGCCGCCGCTGATTCTGCTCAGCGACGAGAAGCGGCCCGCGCTGGCCCTGCCGGAGATATTGCCCGCGGCCCGCTGGTTCTCGGTCTCGTTGCAAAGGCCCCGACTCGTCATGGTGGCCGGGCTGGCTGTCACCGGGCTGATTGCGGCCGGCCTCTCGCATCTCCGCTACGACCACAACCTGCTCAATCTCCAGCCGCGGCACATGGAAAGCGTGGACATCGAGCGGGACATCTTCACGTCGTCGGGCGAAAGCGTCTGGTTCGCCGTTTCGACGTGCAAAACGAGGGGCGAGCTGCGGTCGCGGAAAGCGCAGCTCGAAGCTCTGCCGACGGTTGCCAAGACGGAAGAGATTGTCTCGCTGCTTCCCGACTCCACTCCCGCCAAACAGCGCTTTATCGCCATCATCCACGACAAACTCATGCAGCTAAAACGGGGACGGGAGTCTTTGGCGTCAAACATCACTCCATCTCCAAACAACGCTCCCGCCAAAGACTCCCGTCCCCCTGAAGCTGCTACCATCCACCGCGCTGGTTTTGAGACTGGCCCCATCCCCGATCAACTCGCCCCCCTTCTCTCCCTCCTCGCCTACGCCGACCCTATCGCTCCCACTCGCCAAGACATTCCCCGCGAGCTCACCGATCGTTTCGTCGGCAGAACGGGCAAGCATTTGCTGCGGGTCTATGCCAAAGGGAACATCTGGGAGATGGACAAGCTGTCCCGCTTCGTCGCCGACGTGGAGGGAGTGGACCCCCAAATCACCGGCAGCCCCGTGCAGACCTTTTATGCCTCGCGGCACATGCAAAAGAGCCATATCCTGGCCGGCGTGTACTCCCTGCTCGCGGTTTTCGGCCTGCTGCTCATTGACTTTGGCACCATCCGCCATTCGCTTCTCGCCATGGTGCCGCTGGCCCTCGGCTTCGTGCAGATGTGCGGCATCATCGGCTGGCTCGGCATCCCGTTCAACGCGGCGAATCTCATTGCCCTGCCGCTGATCCTGGGCATCGGCGCGCACGACGGCGTTCCTCTGGTCCATGAATTTCGCCGGCAACGGGGCCGCTTCCAGCTCTCCGATTCCACCGCCGTCGCAGTCCTGCTTACCAGCACCACGACCATGGCCAGCTTCGGCAGCATGATCCTCGCCCGCCACCAAGGTCTCCGCAGCCTCGGCCAGGTCCTGACCCTCGGCGTCTTCTTCTGCCTCGTCAACTCCCTGGTCTTCTTCCCGGCTCTCCTGCGCTGGCTGTCGCGGAATCGGGAAGAGGAATTGCCGGTGGACGAAGTGTCATCGGAAGAAACTGGCGACCGCGACCTCGCAAAAGCGGTTTGACGCTGACTCCACTTTTTCAAGGTCAAATCGAAACGATTTCAAGGGCTATCTTGAGCTGCTGCATGCCTTGGTATCGCGACGCTGCGTCCGTTTGAAGACACCGCAAACAAAGGTCCGCCACTTCGCGCGGAACATCGGGCCGAAGTTCATCAACATCCGGCGGCATGCGAGCCGCCATTATCTGGGCCAGAATATCCGCCAGCGTTCGCCCTTCGTACGGCGGCCTACCGGTCAGCAGGGTGTAGAGCACCGCGCCGAGAGCGTACACGTCAGTCCATGGACCAATGCTGCCGAAGGAGGGCTCGATTTGCTCGGGGGCCATGAAGGGTGCGGTGCCGGCGACTTCGTGCGGATGCGTGCCGGCGGTATTCCAGGTGCGGGCGAGGCCAAAGTCCGCGACGAGCAGCCGCCCGTCATTATCGAGCAGCAGATTGGCCGGCTTGAGGTCACAGTGGATGATGCCCCGTTGGTGCGCATGCGCGAGCGCATCGGCAGCGGTGGTAATCCACTCGATTGCTTGCTGCATAGTGATCGGCTGCCGAGCGGCAGTTGCCAGATCATGCCCCTTTACCAGGTCCAGCACCATGAAGTAACCGCCGTAAGGAGTCCGCCCCAGGCCATGCACCGCCAGAATGTTCGGATGCCGAAGCTGCGCGACAATGCGGGCTTCGCGGATGAATCGCTCGATTGCGTCGGCGTCATGCAGAAACGACTTGCGGAGGAACTTGATGGCTACTTCTCGTTCCAGACTCCGTTGCCAGGCCCGATACACCTTTCCCATCCGTCCGCTCCCAATCATCTGTCGGACGACGAAGTCCTGATAGGGAACCGGAGCGTCGAGCGAGAGGCTGCTGGTCTGGGGAGGAGGTTGAGCCGCGACAGCGGGCTGCGACTCTTCATTGAGTTCGGCGAGCACTTGCAGCAGCATCGGTTCACACTCCATCCAGCGATCGGCGAAGCGGCTGCGGAAAGCATCGACAATTGGACGGTCGCCAAAGCGGTGGCGGACACGGAATTCTTCGGCAATGAGCGTGAGCGGGATTTCGGAGAGTAGTCCAAGCTCCGGCAACTCGCGAACGTAGTCCTCCAACGTCCACTGTCGCGTTCCCCGTTTTCGCCCCACTTTCTGCCAGCAGTATTCGAGGTCGATGCAGACAAGCTCATGCAGAATGGCACGGCGACACTCGTCGTTGCTTTCGACGTTGGCAGGCAGAAAATCGGCAATTTTCGGCGGACTTCCATTTCGCCATGCCGCTTCAAAACCATCCACGCATTTTGCCAGGGACTTGACGTCAGTCATCGGCGTCCTTTTCTCGCCGGCTGGCAATCGCATCACGAAGTTCGGCCAAAGACCGCCGGACTGTTCGCTCGGATCGCATGGTGATGGCGGCAATCTCCTCCAGCGATTGTCCTTGCAACCGCAGCTCCAGCACGCGTCGCAACAGCGGGTCGAGCGGCTTCAGAATGGCCTCCAACTCGTCGGCGAGCGCAATCGCCGCTTCAGCTGTTGGCTCCTGCGAAACGGCAAAGCCTTCCAACAGAATCTCCTCCCGCTGTACATCGCGACTCTCGGCGGAATGCTTCTTCACTTGGCGATACAGCTTGTGCAGCGTGATAGATACCAGCAGCCGCCACAAATCACCGCTCCGTTGCAAGACAAATCTGCTGTCACGTGCTCCCACAAAGAAGCTGCGATAGGCCGAGAGCACGATGTCCTCCGGGTCGGTTCGCCGGGCCAACCGCGAGGCCAAACGGCTTCGAGCCAGTGCCGTCAGCCGAGCCAGGTAACGCTCAAAAATCTCCTGAGAGGCACCTTCATCCCCCTGCTCGCAGCGAAGCAGGAGTTGATCGCTTGGTATTTGGGAGAGATGCGGTTCCATGTCACCCAATCATAGGCAATCTCGCTCCAAATTTCTTGGCATTTTCTGGCCGCTCGCAGTTGCTGGGGTGCATGTACCTACGGAGACACCTCATTGTCCTTAGGAGAACTGTCATGACCCACGTCGTCACCCAGCCCTGCTTCGGCTGCAAATACACTGACTGCGTCGTCGTCTGCCCGGTCGAGTGCTTTCACGAAGGGGAGCAAATGCTGTATATCGACCCAGAGGAGTGCATTGACTGTGGAGCTTGCACGCCGGAGTGCCCGGTCGAGGCCATCTTTCTCGACGACAATGTGCCCACGCAGTGGCACGACTTCATCGCCCTCAATGCTGAGATGGCACCGCGAACATCTGGAATCTTCGAAAGGAAAACTCCGCTGGCGGAGCCGCGGTAGCTCGTTTCGCGCCGCTACCTGCTCGGGCACCTCAATGGTACGATGACGTGTTCTGACGAGATAATCCGACTTCCTAACCTAAATACGTCATGACTGAATCCGCATTCGATTCGTTGAAATCCGAACTTGCCGCCCACGGACCCGACGCAGTGCTGATCCGGGTCGCAACTCAGTTGCGGAGCGAGAAGAAGTATCACGAGTTATTTGAAGCCCTCAAGATGCAGGTCCGCCGCAAACTGGGGATGGGGGTTGCGTCGACCGAGGGGTCGGATGGGCTCAGCGAGGCGAAGCGAAATGAACTGGAGGAGGGGCTGATTGCGGCTTGCCGCGAGGTGGGGACACTGCTGCTGAAGGAGGGGAAGGTCCGCGAGGGGTGGATGTATCTGCGGCCGGTGGGGGATAAGGCGGAGGCGGCGAAACTGCTCGCCGAGGTGAAGCCGGCCGAGGACAATACGGAAGAGATCATCGAAGTGACGCTGCATGAGGGGATCGACATTGCCCGAGGGTTTGGCCTGGTGCTGGAAAGCTATGGCACCTGCAGCTCGATTACGACTTACGATTCGTCCGTCGCCCGCCGACCGCGGAAGGAGCAGGAACCCGCCGCCCGGCTGCTGCTGCATCGGTTGCATGCCGACCTGGTGGGGAGCGTGAAGGTGGACATCGCCCGGCAAGAAGGCTCGCAGCCCAAGGAAACGTCGCTGAAGGAACTGGTAGCTGACCGGGAGTGGCTGTTCCAGGAAAATTCCTACCATATCGATACCACGCATCTGGCCTCCACCACACGCATCGCCAGGAATTGCAGCGATCCTGCCGACCTGCGGCTGGCGCTCGACCTGACCGAATACGGCCGGTTGTTATCGGCCCAGTTTCAGTATCAGGGAGATGAGCCGTTCGCGGAGACGTATCCCAGCCACGCGCTCTATTTCCAGGCTCTGCTCGGCGAAAACGTCGAGGAAGCGCTGGCCTACTTCAAGAGCAAGGCCGAAATGCTCGACCCGCAGTATCACACGATGATTCCGAGCGAGACCTACGTCGACCTGCTCGCCCGCATCGGCCGCTACCAGGAAGCGGTCGCCGCCGCGATCGCCCTCAGCAAGCCCGGAGTGCAACCGGTCGGCATCGCGCCGTCGCTCTTGGAACTAGCCGAGAAGGCGGGGGACTACGCCACGGTGCTGGAATACTGCAAAGGGCGCGGCGACACGCTCGGCTACGCAGCGGCACTCGTGGCGGGGGCGAAGTAAAGCTGACTGCCGACGCTATTTCTTCTTGCAATACGACAGCGCCAGCAAGGCATAGGCCGTCACGATGTTGGCGTCCCCTTCCAGCCACTTTTGTTCGTCATTCACCCACGAGCCGTTTTCGCGCTGGCGGCTGGAGAGCTCGGCGATGAGCTCTTTGCGCCAGTCGTGCTTGACTCCCTTCTCGTCGACAAACTCATCCTGTCCCATCGCGGAGAGAGCTTTGGCGAAGGTGTGGTAGTAGTAGAACAGGCCGGCCTGTCCCATGCCGGGGTTTTCTTTCAGGTCGTAGTGTTTTTTGAGCCAGGACAGTGCCCCCTTTACGCGTGGGTCGTTCGGCTTCACGCCGGCGTAGATCATGCTCTTCAGCCCGGCATAGGTCATGCTGGCGTAGCTCCGCAGGCCGCCGGTCTTTTCGTCGACCCCCGCCTGGCTGGTCCCCCCCGCGGCTGGCGTGTAGTAAAAGCCGCCGTCGGGGTTCTTGGTGGCGAACGGGGTGGTGTTGTGCTCGGTCTCCAGGTTCTGGCAGCGGGAGACGAAAATCAAGGCTCGTTGAATGGCCTCGCTGTTTTCGTCGTTGCCGGTCGCTTTTAGGGCGTCGATCAAGAACGTGGTGTTGGAAAGGTCAGGCCGTTTATTCTTGCCGTAGCCAGCGCCGCCGTAAAAAGTGTCGTCCTTGGCCTTACCTTCGGACTCGTCCCACTGCGTTCCCTTGATATAGCCGTCGGCCTTCCTCAGAATCTTGTCGTAGCGGCCGTTCTTGTTGGCTTCGGTCATTGCCAGGATGCAAATGCAGGTCTCGTAGTTCTTGTAGTAGGACTCCGGAGAATAAATCCCGCCGTCTGGCTGGATGAAGCTATCCAAGTACTTCAGACTTTTAGAAACGGCCGGGTCATCGGGCGAGCGGCCGTTGCGGAGGATTCCGGCGACAACCAGGGCGGTGATTCCAGGCCCGCTAACGGCCGTATAGGAGCCGTCGGCGGCCTGCCCCTTCGTCGTGAGGAAGGCGATCGCTTTGGTCACCATCTGCTCAGCAGTCTTGTCCTCAGCCCAAAGCAATTTGGGGAGCAGCGTGGAAGCAGCCCCGACAGCGGCGGTGGCAGCGAGAAAGTGACGACGAGTTTGCATACCAGTGAACTCCCAGATTTGAATGGCTGACGCGTCGGCCAAATAATCGCCACGCCCGGCTAGTCGATGACCGCCAGAATGTCTTCTTCCCGCAAAATCAGCAGGTCATCGCCGTCTACTGAAACTTCCGTGCCAGCATACGTGAGGAAGACGACTTTATCCCCCTCGCGAACCTGATGGGGGGCCCGCTTCCCCCCCGCGATCAACCGACCATCGCCGACGGACAGCACCCGTCCCTCTTGTGGCTTCTCTTTGGCGGCATCGGGGAGCAGAATACCCCCCGCGGTTTTCCCCTCGGCCTCCAACCGCCTGACCACGACTTTGTCCCCGATGGGAGTGACCTTCATATTGCAAGTTCCCCGCAGCACTCGTTCTTCTCGCGGCGAAAGGCGGCGCGAGGGAACAGGCGTAGTTGAATTGTCCCACGCGGGGGAGACGCCTGCAAGCATTGCTATCGCGAGGGCGTCCAATAAACCCTGCGACTTGGGGGTGCCAAGTACGAAATGTGCTCAAACCCAAGCTGCTGCTTCACTTCCGCACAGCCAAGTGCCGATGTTATGAGTTGTCAAAATAGGACGATCTTGCCGGTTAGTTTGAATTTGCGGGAACGACACCAAAAACAGCAGCTTTGAGGGCGAGGAGAAGTGGCCATGAGTGGCAATGGAATTGCGGTACCAAACGCTGACCAACTGGTGAAGCCTCGCCGCATTGACGGGCCTCATTCCGTGAGCGTTCGGTCGGTGGAGCACAGCCCGGCGTTGGTCGCGGAATTGGCCGGCGTCGGTGCGGGTGCCACGACTTCAGTGGACAACCAGCCCCAGAATTTCTTGTCAGACCCAGTGCATTCGCTGGATGACCTTCTCGAGCTCGACGAATCGCCGGAGGCCCGCGCGGAGCAATTGGAGGCACAAGCCAGTCAACTGGCCAGTCAATTGCAGGAGCAGCTTCGGGAGCTGGAGCATCGCGAGGCGCTGCAAAATGCCCAGGCCGCGGAGCTGGACAACGAACTTCGCCGCGCCCGTCTCTGGATGAGCGAAAAGGGAGCAGAGTTGGCGGAGCGGGAAAAGGGAGTTGCCGCTAACGAAGTCAGGCAGGCAGTTGAAAAGGAGGAGGCGCTTCGGCAACTTGCGCAACAGAGGCAAAGTGCATCTAGCGAAGTGTCTCTAGAATCTCAGCAGTGCCAATCGTGGCACATAGAGTTGGAGTCGCGCCAGGCGGTTCTCGTCCAGCGCGAGCAAGAACTTGTCCAGCGGCAGCAGGTGGCCGGCGAGCAGGCGGCCGCGCTGGGCGAACGCATGAAACAGATCGAAGTCAAGGAGAACCAGGTTCGCGAACGCCGGCAGGCTATTGAGCGCGAAGCGGCGGCACTTCACCATGCCCGCCTGGAGTGGGAGCGTTCCCACGAGGAAGAGCAGGCGGAATTGGCGAGCGAGCGAGCGACCATTCGGGAGGAGTTGGCTGCGGAACTGAGCCACCGCGCGGAAGCGCTCGATAAAGGCGAAGCCCTGCTGGCCGAACAGGCACGTGAATTAGAAAACGACCGCGAAGCGCTTTCCCAAGAGCGGACCGATTGGGCGAGGCAAAGGACGGCCGAGCAGGAGGCCATCGTCCTGGAACAACATCGCGCCACAGCCGCGCTCGAACAGCGCCGCGCTCGCTTGACTTCGCGGGAGTCAGCTCTCGACCAGCAACAAGCCGCAATCGAACAGCTCCGGGGTGAAATCACGCTGGCCCATCGCCAGTCCCTCGAGATGCGGCTGATGGCGGAGCAGCTTTGGGGCCAGGTTCAAGGGCGGATGCCGCCGGCGGAAATCACACAGTCGATTGCCCAACTGCGCATGAAGCTTGCCGAACAGTATCGCCAGGAGCAGCAGGGTCTGCGCGAACAGCAGGAAGAGTTGCTCGGGCTCGCCGAAAGGGTTGCCCAGGAGAGTGGAGTTCTCCGGACGCAGCGGCAAGAGCTGCAAAGCTGGTTCGCTGCCCGCGAGCAAGAAATCGAGCGCCACGCGAAGTCGCTCGTTGAACGCGAATGCGAACTGTTGGAACAGTCCGATCAGCTCCGCGCGATTGAAACCGGCTGGAACTCCGATCGCCGGCAACTGGAACGAGAGCTACGAGAAATGCGTTCGCGGCTGCGTCAGGAAGCTGCATAGTGCATATCTGGCGGGGTCATTTCGTCGCCACCAGCAGCGCCCAGAGCTTTTTGTGCCAAAGGACTCTTGCCTCGACAAAACCCACGCCAAGGCAATACCCTTGCTGCGCTGTCACCGTCTCATGACAGTCGTCGCCGCTTTGTTTCGGTTGGCCGAACCGGGTGACATTGCGATCAACCCAACCCCGCAGCGCGGCGTGAATGTCCGGCGGAATGCTGCCGCCGGCCATGCCGTCTTCCCACAAGTTGGCCCACTCTTGCAGGATTGGGAGATACTGCGAATCGTCCGCCGGGCGCACTTCGTCACCGTTGTAAAGTCGTCCGCCGGCAGCCAGAGCCTCAAAACAGCGCTGGTAAAAAGTCTGCTTTTCGCCAGGATCCAAATGATGGATGGCCGACATGCTGACAATCGCTGCCGGCGGCATTGGTAGCAAGTTCAACCAGTCATCCTGCAAACGAGCCTGCACGCAGCTCGCGCGCTTGCCAAAGCGGGCGAGGCGGCGTTCCGCCAGGGCCAGGAAGGGCTCCGACTGGTCAAGCACCATGCCACTCGCTCGCGGCCACTTGTCGAATATCCGTTCCATGAGCCGCCCCGAGCCGCCCCCCATATCGACGAGGAGCACCTCCGTGTCCGCTGGAAACGCCAGTTCAACCAGAATTGCTTCCTGCAACTCCAGGTAGTACGGATGAACGCGCTCCGCAGCCTGGTCATAGGCGACGGCGAACTCGGAGAAGTTCCAGCGGTACTCGGTCATGGTTTGGCTACGTTGCTAGCATGGACTTCTCTTGACCTCGCTTGCCTCGCTCCTGTATTTCTACACCGCGAGCGGTCGTCCTTTCTACACCGCCGGTGGTCGCGGGAGATCTGCCAGGACTTTGCCAGGAGGCGATTGTGCGTAACGCAGTGGTTTTTATTCGAACCAGTGGAATGCTGATTGCGATCACCTTGGGTTTTCCTCCAGCCGCCGCTTGGAGCCAGATCCCCGGTCGTAGCTTTCGCGCCGTCCAACCGTCGCGGGTTGTCCCTGCCGAAAACCTGGCTCCGGTGGAAGAGTCTCAGGAGCCGACTCCCGCTGAGCCCCTCCGCGCACTTCCGCCAAAACCACTGCCCGCCGCTGCCGAGACTGTGCCGGACCCCGTGGAGCCGAAGGTTGCCTGGCGACCGGCGCGTATTCTCACTACGAAGCCGCCTGGGGCCAGCATCACTACCAGCGGAAAGACAGGTCCCAAACTACTGCCGAAGGCCACGGATTCAGCGACCGTTCCGGCCTCCTCGATGGACGAACTGTCCGCCGGCGAAGCAGAAGCCGGGGATGATGGCGTCACCGGTCTCGTCAAAGGGGAAGTCCAACAGGTCTGGCAAAAAGTCCTTTACGTGTGGCGTTTCCCTTTCCTGAAGACCAAGGAATTCGACCTCTCTCTGCAGGTCATCATTGGCGGATTGTTCCTGCTCTGGCTTGGCCAGAAGCTGGCCCGCCGCCTCAGCACCTGGCTTGGAGAAACGGTCCTGCGCCGCGTGGGACTTCCACCCGCTACTGCGGCTCCGCTGCAGAAAGTGTCGTTCTATGTCCTGTTTGGGCTGTTCGCGGTCTTCTCGCTGCAACTGGTCGGTGTGCCGATGACGGTCTTCACGTTCTTTGGCGGTGCCCTAGCCATCGGCATCGGCTTTGGCAGCCAGAATGTGATGAACAACTTCATCAGCGGGCTGATTCTGCTGATCGAGCGGCCGATCCGCGTCGGCGATGTCATCCAGATCGACAGTCACAATGGTAAGGTGAGCGAGATTGGTGCCCGCAGCACCCGCATCACCACCGGGTCGAACCTCGAAGTCATCATTCCCAACAGCACGTTTCTGCAAGGAAACGTCGTCAACTGGACCCTCTCCGACGACGTCATCAGCAGCAAGGTCTGCGTCGGCGTGGCGTATGGCTCGCCGGCGCGGGAAGTCGCCCGCCTGCTCAAACAAGCAGCGGAAGAGCACGAGCAAATCCTGAAGACCCCCGGTCCCGGCGTCTCTTTCACTGAGTTCAGCGACCATGCCATGCAGTTCGAGCTCAGCTTCTGGCTCAAGATGAGCCAGGCCGATCGGGGCAAAGTGGAAAGCGATCTGCGCTTTCGAATCGATGAGATATTCTCCGACCGAGGCGTCGTCATCGCTTATCCGCAGCGGGATGTGCATCTGAACCTGATGCGGCCGGTGGAAGTCCGCCTCACCGAATCAACCGCCACCCCGCGCGAGCTGCGAGGAGCCGCGTGAGCCGCCGCAAAAAGCATAAGCGCGACCTGCACATCGAGCGGCGGACCCAACCCGGCGCATCCCCCGGCACCGTGGTCGCCGACCCGTCGCAGCCTCAGCCGGAAGTGACCATCATCTCCTATAGCGACGACAAGTATCATCAGCAGACGCTCACCGACTTGTCCAAGATTCCGCAACTCCTGGCGGACTATGGAGTCACCTGGATCAACGTGGAAGGGCTCGGGGATGCCAAACTCATCGAGCAGTTAGGCCAGCTCTTCGACTTGCATCGGTTGGCGATGGAAGACGTGGTCAACCTCCACCAGCGAGCCAAGGTGGAAGAATATGGCGAGCTGTTGTTCGTCGTCCTCCGCATGATCAACTGCGACCAGCGGGCCGGCACCGAGCAGCTCAGCATGTTTGTCGGGCCGCACTTCGTCCTCACCTTTCAGGAAGGGACTCCTGGCGATCCCTTTGGCGGCGTACGTCAGCGGCTGAAGGACAATGCCGGCCGCATCCGCAAGAGTGGCAGCGATTATCTGACCTATGCGCTGATTGATGCCGTCATCGATTCCTTCTATCCAGTCGTGGAAACCTACGCCGAAAGGCTCGATGAACTGGAAGATGCCGTTCTGGAGCGCCCAACGCGACAAACCATGGACCACCTTCACCAGGTGAAGGCGGACCTGCTACTTGTTCGCCGGGCCATCTGGCCGCTGCGGGAAGCACTGGCCCAAATGATGCGGGAAACCACGCCGCAAATCACTCCCGCCACCCGCGTTTATCTTCGCGACTGCTACGACCACGTTGTGCAAATCGTGGAGCTGCTCGAAACCTACCGCGAGCTGACCGCCGACCTCCGCGACCTCTACATGTCCTCTATCAGCAACCGCATCAACGAAACGATGCGGGTGCTGACCATCATGTCCACGCTGTTCATTCCGCTCACGTTTATCGCCGGCGTCTACGGCATGAACTTCGATCCGGCTACTTCTCCCTGGAATATGCCCGAGCTGCGGTGGTACCTGGGCTATCCCGTTTGCCTGCTGCTGATGGCCGCCACTGCCGTCGGCTTGTTTGTCTATTTTTATAGACAGGGCTGGATTTTTCGGGGCAAGCAGTAGGCCCGTTCCCTATGGGACACCAGCCCGCCGCGGCTGATAGACGCAGCAGTCTTGGGGACAAACATCATGACTGGGGCCGAGGTCTCCGAGCGCTGGGCGCACTGGATGATCACCGAGCCGTTCTTGCGCCAGCTCGCGAATCATCCGCACGAAGCGCGGATGCGTACCTACGGTGGCGGCTCGGACCATGTTGAGTCCAATCTGCCGGGCGATGTTCTGAGCTTCCTCATCCAGATCGAACAGCACTTCGATGTGGTCCGAGATGAAACCGATTGGCACCACCACCACGTCCTTGCCGCCGGATTCGGCAAACTCCCGGAGCGCCGCTCCCACATCCGGCTCCAGCCACGGCTGAGTGGGCGGGCCACTGCGGCTTTGATAGACCAGCCGCCAGTCGCCACATCCGACGCCGGCGGCAACGAGATGCGAGGCTTCCCGAAGCTGCGCTTCGTACTGGCAGGTTGCCGCCATGCCCAGGGGAATACTGTGAGCGGTAAACAGCAACTGGGCCTTGTCACGCTGTTCGACGGGAATCTGTGACAGGGCGGCCCTGGTCTTCTCCACCATCGGCTCAATGAAGCCCGGATGGTTGAAAAACGCCCGGAGCTTATCCACCTGCGGAGCGCCTTCACCAACCTCCGCCTGTGCAGCCGCGATATTCTCTCGATACTGCCGGCAGCCGGAATACGAGCTGAACGCGGACGTGAAAAATGCCAGCGCCCGCTTCACGCCATCCTGCTTCATCTGCCGCAGTGCATCCGGCAACAGCGGATGCCAGTTGCGGTTCCCCCAATACACCGGCAGCTTGATTCCAGCCGCCGCAAACTCCTGCTTCACTGCCGCCAGGAGCGCCCGGTTCTGATCGTTAAGCGGGCTCTTGCCGCCAAAGCGCTGATAATGGGCCGCGACCTCCAGCATCCGCTCCCGCGGCACATTTCGCCCGCGCAGCACATTTTCCAGAAACGGCATCACGTCCGCCGGCCCTTCGGGCCCGCCAAACGAGACCAGCAAAAAGGCGTCGTAGGGCTCAGACACAAGATGACCTTCGGAAAATAGCCGCACCATGGCAACCTGACACCAACTTCGATATTACTGAAGTGTCTGTTGAGGAGCGGCCAGTGGCAACGGGGGAAAACTCGGCGGGTCGCTGGGCCGAAAAGAAATTCCAGGCACAGGAAGCTCGTGTTAAGCTAATCCCCATGTCTGACGTCACCCGCATCCTCTCCCAAATCGAATCCGGCGATCCGTCGGCGGCAGAGAAGCTGCTCCCGCTGGTGTATGACGAATTGCGGAAGCTGGCCGCGGCGAAGCTGGTTCACGAGAAGCCGGGGCAGACGCTCCAGGCGACGGCCCTGGTGCATGAGGCGTATTTGCGGCTGGTTGGTGGCGAAGTGGATATCCACTGGCGGGGACATGGACATTTCTTTGGGGCAGCCGCCTTGGCGATGCAACGGATTCTGGTTGAGATCGCTCGGCGCAAGAAACGCCTGAAGGCGGGGGGTGGATACCAGCGCATCGAGCTTACCGAGGTGGCCGCTCCAGTCCTTGGTCCATCGGTGGACGTGCTGGCAATAGACGAAGCATTGCAGAAACTAGAGCATCTCGACCGCCGCAAGGCAGAACTGGTCCGCTTGCGATTCTTTGCAGGTTTGACGCTGGCCGAAGCAGCTCAGGTACTCGGCATTTCGAGCTCAACCGTTGATAACGACTGGGTTTACGCGAAAACCTGGTTGCGGCTGGAAGTGTCGGAATCGGAAACAGTCCCCAAAACATCCTGAATTATCGAATTCTAGTTGGGTATTTTTCGAGTGAATGTCGCACTGATCTCTGAAGTCGGTTGATCGCATCACCTTGACCTGACTGACAGATTGCGAAAGCACAGCCCATGTTGCCTGAAAAACCCAACGAAGAGATCCTCTTCAATACCGCTCGGAAAATCGTATCCAGTGACCAGCGGTCTGCCTACCTGAATGAGGCTTGTGGAAAGGACTCCGAACTAAGGCAGCGTGTCGAGAAACTGCTGAATGCTTATGCGGCGGAATCGCAGTTTCTGGAGGAGCCCGCTGCCAAACCGAAAGGGCCGATCGTTCCCGTTGTTTCGGGCGGCAACCTCGCCGCGACCATGGATTCCCAGCCAGCCGCAGCCGACTCGGCCGCAACGAGCGAGCACGCACCAAATCCGGTCGTCTCCCTAGAGTCCCTCGCCTCCCAGACCGCGACCATCGACTTCTGCCGTAATGCTATCGCGGGCGCGGTAATCGCTGGGCGTTACACGCTGCAGGAAAAAATCGGCGAAGGTGGTATGGGCGAAGTTTGGGTCGCCAAGCAGACCCAGCCGGTGAAGCGCAAGGTCGCCCTGAAGTTGATCAAGACCGGCATGGACTCCCGGGCCGTGCTGCAACGCTTCGAGCAGGAGCGGCAGGCGCTCGCATTGATGGACCACCCGAACATCGCCCGGGTGCTCGACGGCGGCATCACTCCCACCGGCCAGCCGTTCTTCGTGATGGAGCTGGTCAACGGCCTGCCGCTGAACAAGTTCTGCGACGAGCTGAAGCTTACTCCCAAAGCGCGGCTGGAGTTGTTCGTGCCGATCTGCCAGGCGGTGCAGCACGCGCATCAGAAGGGAATCGTGCATCGGGACCTCAAGCCGGCAAACATTTTGGTGACGATGATCGATGGTAAGCCGGTTCCCAAAGTGATCGACTTCGGCGTGGCAAAAGCGACATCGGGCAAGCTGACCGAGGAGACAATGTCGACGGGCTTTGGCGCGGTAGTCGGCACACTGGAATACATGTCGCCCGAACAAGCCGGCTTCTCGGGGGGAGACATCGACACGCGGGCGGATATCTACTCGCTCGGCGTGATTCTCTACGAATTGCTGACGGGGCTGCGGCCCATCGACGCCAAGCGCCTCAAGAAGGCCGCGCTCACCGAGATGATCCGGATCATCCAGGAGGAAGAGCCGTCGAAGCCCAGCACGCGACTGTCGACCGACGAGGCGCTGCCGTCGCTGGCGGCGGTGCGGCAGACCGAGCCGAAGAAGCTGATGGCGCTGTTGCGGGGCGGCAGACCGAGCCGAAGAAGCTGATGGCGCTGTTGCGGGGCGAACTGGACTGGGTGGTGATGAAGTGTTTGGAGAAGCAACGAGACCGACGCTATGACACGGCCAACGCGCTGGTTCGCGACATCCAGCGGTATCTGGCCGATGAGGTGGTCGAAGCCCGGCCGCCGAGTGCGGGATATCGGTTTCAGAAGTTTGTCCGCCGGAACAAGGGACAGGTGATCGCCACCAGCTTGGTGCTGGTGGCGTTTTTCGCCGGACTCGTCGGCACCACGCTCGGTCTGCTGGAAGCTTTGGATAAGGAAGCGGCTGCGGTGTTGGCCCGCAATCAACTCGCCACGAAGAACACGGCGCTGGAGTTGTCCGAAGCGGAGGTCGAAAAAAAGAACACGATTCTAGAACAGAAACAGGACAGGTTGGAGGAATCTCTGGCGCGCACTTGGCTGAGCCCCTTGGCCGAATCGCCTGGCCCGTTAAACAACGCGGAAATCGATGCGCTCAACGAGTTAGCGATATTCCGCAACGATCCTCTCGCAGACCGTTTCATGACCGAGGCCCTCCTCAACAACCAAGGGAAGCGCAAGCTGCGAGCACGCGCTAAGTTCGCGATTCAGGCTGTCGTGGGATTGGACGCACAGAGGCGCCAGGAAGTCGAACGACTTCTGGTGAATACTCTAGAAAGCGCCGACCAAACTGATGAAGCGCGGACAAATGTCATGTTGGCGGCGTGGGAGTGGGGAGAATTGTCTCCCCCCGCTGCCGCCGTAGTGGCGCAGGCACAATTTCAGGCTCTGCGCGAGATGAAAGACCTCGTCAACTTCGGGACACAGATTCGGGTTTTGGAGGAGGTGCTGGACCGCATGGAACCCAAAGAGGCGGCGCGATTGTCGAAAGAGGCCGCCGTCACCTTTGTCAGAGACATAGACACGACCAAAGACGCTTATCTCTTGTCGGCACCGTTGACATGCCTTGGAAGCGTTGCGGCCCACCTAGAACCCAAAGAGGCTGCTGAGGCTGCTACCACCCTCACCGCAGCCATGGCCAAGTCAGACGATGTAGCGGTTAGGATCTTTCTGTCGCAGGGCCTGCTCGCGGTGGTGGCCCGCTTAGAACCTAAGGAGGCTGCGGCGCTCGCCGCCACCCTCGTCGAGGCCATGGCCGAGATGAACTCCGACTCTCCTGGCCTACAACCGCTGACTCGCGTACTGTCGGCGGTGGCGGCCCGCATGGAATCCAGGGAGGCCGTCAGCACCCTCGCCCGGGCCATTTCCAAGACCAACAATGAATTTGAACTTAATGGTCTTGCGAAGAGCCTCGCGGCAGTGGCGGCCCACCTGAAACCCAAAGAGGCTACCCGCGTGTGTACGGAAGCCGCGGCTGTGCTCATCCAGGCAATGACAAAGTCTCAAAACCCACAGACGCTCATGATTCTATCGGAGAGCCTATCATTGCTCACACCTCAAATGGCCCCCGCTGATGCGGCTCGCGTATCAACCGAGGCCGCCGCCGCGCTCACCCATGCAATTTCCAAGTACCCAGGTGAATACGACGCCCTGATCAAAGGCCTATCGTTTGTCGCGTCGCGCATGGAACCCAAAGCGGTAATTAGCACTCTCACGCAGGCCTCTCAAAATGGGTACTCTTCCTCGCTTTCAACCGACGAGGTGTTCCTCACGCTGGCAATGTCCGAGACCTCTCAACGCGGTCCTTTGGCGGCGGCCCTATCGGCTGCGGCGGAACAACTGGAACCCAAAGAGGCGACCCGCGTGTGTTCGGAAGCCGCTGTCGTGCTTGTCCAGGCCATGACCGTGGCGAAAACCTCGCCCACTCTCGCGTCTCTGGCGCAGTGCTTGTCAGCGGTGGTGGGCCACCTAGAACCCAAAGAGGCTGGAGAAGTGGCGTCCGCCCTCGCCCAAGCCATCGCTAAGACAAACTCCTCCTGGAAGCTCTCATATTTCGCACAAGTCCTATCGGCGGTGCCAGTCCGCCTCGAACCCAACGACGCGAAGGCGGTCGCCGCTGCCTTCACCCTGGCCATGGCTGAGACCATGGGTATGGAAGACGAGCCGGCCTCAAGACGCCTCGTAATTCTGGCGAAAAGTCTGTCGGCAGTGGCCGCTTGCATGGAACCCAAGGCAGCCGCCCTCGTATCTACCGAAGCCGCCATTGCCCTCCTCCAGACCATGACTATGCCTCAGAACTCACAGACCCTCATGATTCTGGCGGAGAGCCTGTCGTTGCTGACACCCCGCATGGCCCCCCCGGACGCGGTTCGCGTATCAACCGAGGCCGCCGCCGTGCTCACCCAAGCGATTGCCAAGGAGCCAGGTGCCTACGATGACGTCCGTGATCTTGTCAAAGGCCTATCGTTTGTCGCGCCTCGCATGGAGCCGAAGGCAGCGGCAACGGCCGCTGCGATGCTCACGCGAAACCTGGTTGACCCCCAAAAGAATCTTTTTTCCTTGGGGTATCTGGCAGAGGGTCTTTCCGCGGTGGCGCCTCGGCTAGGCCCCGAGGAAGCGAGCGACTTGGCCGACGTCCTCACCCAGTCCAAACTCCTAAGCCCAGTATTATTCGCAGAACCCCTGTCGGCGATGGCGGTCCGCATGGAATCCAAGAAGGCCGTCGCCTCGCTTACGCATGCCATGACCAAGATCACCAACGCTAATAATGCCAGAGCCAACATCATCGACGACGCCGACGCCAGAGCGAACGCCAACGCTATCAAGTCGCTCGCGAAGGGCCTGTCGGCGATGTCGGATCGCATGGAATCCAAAGAAGCTGTGGATGCCGCCGCCACACTGACCCAGACCATCGAGGCTCTTGTGCGAGTTGCCAGTGTCGAACTGATAGGCAATGAAAACGGGGTAAACGCTGCCACCCTTTTAGCGTTGGCGGAGTCCCTTGCGGTGGTGTCGGATCGAATGGACTCGGGCGAGGCCGCCCACGTGTCCGCCGTAGCCGCCGCCAAGCTCACTCAAGCCATGGCCAAGTCCAATGCCACTCAGGCCATCCATACGCTGGCTCAGGGCCTGAAAACTGTTCTGGGTGACAGTCAGCGCCGTCGACTGTCCGATCAACAGTTGGTGGAATTGCTCAAACTGCCATTCTGCGTTGGCTCTGCTCGGCGCACTATCCTCGACCAACTGGAATTGCGGCATCGGCGGAAGTTTGTCGACCAGTGGGAGTTTGTCCGCTTCGCAGAGGAGCGGAGAATTCGACTCGACTTTACCTCCCCGCCGCAACGAAACTGAAAGCGACACCGGAGGAAAATCGCTACCAAGTGGCGAAGGGCTCGACCGGCGGCCCAGTGGCGGTGCAAGATCCGGCGCAGTCAGGATCCACCCCAAGCGGAATGGAGTCTCAACCGGCTGGAGCCGAAGGTAATGAAAGCCCTGTAATGCTGGACTTTGCGACTCCTTGCACAAGAGAGCAGTGACCCCAACGGGACTCGAACCCGT
>SXOA01000050.1 GCA_005778405.1 Planctomycetaceae bacterium | reverse complement strand
GGAGCGATTTCGATGAGGCAATTCGTCACGCGGAATTTCGCTGGTTATGCGGCCATCCTGGCGACAGCAGTATTTGTTGTCGGCGGCCCGGCGCGACACGCCTCCGCGCAACCGAAAGTCATAAGGCTAGCGCCCGCGGGCGTTGTTCCGGCCGCCGCAGCTCCGGCGGGCAAGGGAGAAAAAAAAGCCAAGGAAGCGGACGAGGCCGCCGACCTGATGCAGGACCTGGCGGAAAAGTCCTTCCCCGGCGGAGCCGCGCTCAAGACCGACCCCGAGCAGCAACGGCTGCTCAAGCGGGCGGAGCAGTGCGTGGCGGATGGGCGGCTCGATTTGGCGGCCGTGCTGTGGCAGAAAGTGCTGGATGAAGCGGGGGACACGCTGATGACCCGCGACGGCCGGACCTACACTTCGCTGGCCGAAGAAGTCGAGCGGATGCTTTCGTCCGCGGACCCGCTGGCCCTCAAAACCTATCGCATTTCGGCCGATGGTGAAGCCCAGGCTGTGCTTGCCAAAGCCGCGCCGGATCAAGAAGAAGAAGCCCTGAGCACGGTTGTCCGCCGTTACTTCCTCAGCTCCAGCGGCGACGAAGCCGCCTACAAGCTGGGTTGTTATGCGCTCGACCGGCACGACTTTGTCGGCGCAAGCCGGCTGTTTGCCAAGATTCTCGAACGACATCCGGACCCAACCGTCCCACGGGGCGAGATCATGCTTCGTCTGGCGGTGGCTGCCGCTCATGTCGGCGACAGCGTGACAGCGAAAGCGGCGATTGAAGCGATCCCGCAGATGCCCGGCCCCAAACCGACGAACGACTCGATCGAGCAAGTGGAGCAGGACGCAAGTGAAGCAGCCAAGACCGCAACGCTTGTTTCCGCCGCCTCGCAAAACTGGCACATGTCGCTGGGCAATCCCGCCCGCAGCGGCCGGATGAAGGAACTGCCGGCAGATGCGACCAGCAAAACGCTGAGCGAGCTTTGGACGCAGGAGTTCTCGCTGATGCTGGAAACAGCCATGAATCCGAATGGGATGAACAGTCCGGTGATGGTCATCCGCAGCGGCCGCGGCCAAAGAACCGCAGCGCAACCAGTCTCACGCGAGCAGTTGGTCACGCAGTGGAAGCAGAACAAGTGGAATCCCACTTCGCAATTGCTCTTCGATAACGGCAAGGTCTATGTGAAGACCAACGAGGACATCGCCTGCTATAGCGCGAGCGCCAACTCGGACAAGCCACTCTGGCGGAGCGTCTGGCTCAATCAGTTCGAGATGGACAGCATGTCCAGCCATCTGATCGTGATGTCCAATGCCTATGGCCAGCAAATGGGTTCCAGCTCACGGCCCCGGTCGTTGCCGGAAGTGATGCTCTTTGGCGACAAGATCCACCAGGCGATGTCCATTTCCAATGGGACGATCTATTCCGTCGAAGGGAAGCGCGTCTCCAAGGAAACCGGCCCCACTCAAACCGCCGCTCAGCCGGCTCGGGCCATTCAGTGGAACGTACAGCCCCGGCGGTCCCGCAGCAATTTTCTGGCGGCCTACGAAGCGGCCAGCGGCAAGGCGAAATGGCACCGCTCCGCCAGCGATGACGAAAAGGAAGGCTCTCAGGACGTTGGTTTTCTAGCCGCCCCGGTCCCCTACGGCAGTCTACTACTGGTTCCCATCACCGACGGCGGCACGATCTGGCTCTACGGGCTCGATAGCAAGGACGGCTCGACGGTATGGAAAGCCTATCTCTGCGACGAACCCTCCGGCGGATGCAATCCCTGGTCGCCCGTCGGCATCTCGATTGACGGTAGAGACGCTTACGTCCTGTGCGGCACGGGCGTGGTCTTTGCCGTGGATGCGGTTTCCGGAGCCATCCGCTGGGCCGTTCGCTACGAACGCGTGCAGAAACAGAACCTGGCCATGCGCAACTTCAACAACATGACCATGATGGATATTGAGGGCTGGGACGACGACGTAGTGATCCCCTACGGCAAGATGCTGGTGGTGCTCCCTTCCGACAGCAACCAGATGATGTGGCTTGACCGCCGCACCGGAGCCGGGGGTTTGGGTCTGTCACCGCGGATCAGTCCGTTTGGCCACGCGGCGAATTACGTTTTGGGGACCAAGGGGCGGAGCCTGTTTGTCGCCGGCCGGAACGTCGTCCGCTGCCTCGACATTCCCAGCAGCAAACTGATTTGGGAGAAGGAAATTGAAGACTCCCTCGGTCGCGGCGTGCTGACCGAAGACGCCATTTATGTCCCGGTGAAAAACTCCGTCCTTAAACTCGCCCTCGACAACAAGGGGCGCGAATTGAGCCAGGTCGGCGTACAACTCACCACGGATGATCCGGTGGGGAACCTGTTTTCCGACGGGGAGAAACTGTGGGTCGCCGGCGCGGGGCGGTTCTATGCCATGACCAACCTGGACCATCGCATGGCCATGTTGCAAGAGAAAATCGCCGCCGGCGACGGCGAGGCCCAGCTCAACCGGATGCGGCTGTATGCCAAGGAAAAGAAAACCGACGAAATGCTGGTCGACCTGCGCGGTTGCTATCAGCTTTTCAAGGCCAGCTTGACCCCTGACCTGGCTGCCGAGAAGTTTTTTGGTGCCATCGCGGAGCTCAAGCTCTCACAAGACAATCCGGCCTTGGTGCTGGAACTGCTGGCCGAGGAATTCGTGAAGGGCCCGTCGCTGCCGGCGCTCGGCAAGGACATGATTGCCCGCCGCAACGACATTCTCAGCAGCTCGCTCTCGGTCATTCGCCACAAAAAGCAGAAAGGGTTGACCGTTCAGGTTCTTGGCATTGCGCCGCTGCTCGAGCAGGAATACCTGCAGCATGCGGCAGGGCAAACTCTGGATAGCACCTTCCGCGGCGACGAAGACCTACCGGCTCTCCAGCAGGCCGTGGCCGGCAGCAACGTCATTGCCCAACTCATTTCCGTGGGCCCGCTCACCAAGGCGGCTCCCAAGGAAGCCAAAATTTCGCTCGCCAAATTTCTGGATTCGAAGGACGATCGGCTGAAGCTCTCCACCGCCCGAGCATTGACCAATGCCGGCGAGCGGAGCACGCTGCCGATCTTCGTCACGCTGATGGCTTCCGAGAATCCCCGCGTGCGAGTGCGGGCCCACCAGTCGCTCCGCTCCCTCTCAGGCCAGCAGATTCCCTTCGCTTCCGACGGCAAGCCGGAAGAGCGGACCAAAGCCATCGACGCCTGGAAGACCTGGATCGACAAGGATGGCCAGACCGCCAAGCTCACGCTGCCGCTCTCGGAATCGGACGTGCCGCTGGGCCGGACGCTGATTACGTCGCACGTCCATTCGCTCGTCATCGAGCTCGACGCCAATCACAAAGAGCGCTGGCGGATGCAAATCACCAATGGCAACCCCTGGGGCTGCCAGGGGTTGCCCAGCGGCAACCGATTGATTGCCGTCACCCAGCAACTGGCGGTGATTGAATACAACGAGGAAGGGAAAGAAGTCTGGAAGAAGGACCGGCTGCCAAGTTCACCGTGGGGAGTGCAGCGGCTGGCCAATGGGAACACGCTGATCGCGTGCGCCGACAGCAACCAGATCCTGGAGGTTGCCCCGGACGGCACCACCACCACCATTCCCATCCAAGGCCGCCCGATGTGCGCCCAGAGACTGGAAAATGGCAACACGTTGATTGCCTTGCAGACCAGCAACCGGGTGGTGGAAGTCGACAAAGACAACAAGACGGTGTGGGAAGCTCGCAATATGAACGGCCCGTGTTCGGCTTCGCGGCTGGAAAACGGCAACACGCTCATCGTGCAGATGTATACGGGCCAAGTGGTGGAAGTGGATCCGACCGGCAAGACCACGGCTTGGGCGGCTCAAATCCCGCTGGTCAGCCCCTGCAACGCCCAGCGACTTCCCAACGGCAACACACTGATTGCGGATAACAACGGCGTGCACGAGGTCGACCCCACCGGCAAGGAAATACGCTGGCAGCACAAGCAGAATAATTCGTCGGGAGTATCGCAGTTTTAGAGGAGATTGTCCGCAGATTGCGCGGATGTACGCAGATTGTTAGCCGGACCTGAGTCGAGCATGTTGATGAACGTAGAATACAAATCACGTCCTTCTCTGGCACTTCAAGCGGGTGTCTGGGCGACGCTTTTCTTGGTACTCCCGACCGTTGCTCAGGAACCGATAGCGCTGCCTGCCAATCTCAAGCTCCTGCAGGAATTCGAGATCGCTCCGACCAAGGAGTCGGTCGCGGACTATCTCATTTCGCTCTACCCCTCTCCTCAGGAACGCGAGATGCTGGGAAAACTCGTCGCTGAACTGGGGAATGAAAGCTATGCCCAGCGCGAGTCCGCTTCAAGGCAGCTCTTGCGGCGGCCGACGGGAGTGATTCCCATTCTCGAGGAAGCAACCAAGAACCAGGACTTTGAGATCCGCTGGCGCTCCAAGCAGATTCTGGACCACACCGAGCGCGAAAGCCGTCGCTTGCTGGAGGCGGTGTTCGTGACGGTGCAGAAGGAGAAGCTCGCTGGCCTGTGCCGGCCGCTGTTTGGGGCGATTCCCCTTTGCAAGGACGACTATCTCCGCAATCAATTGCGGCGGGCCCTGGCGGAAACCGCTGGGGATGCTGACGCCACCTTTCTCATCGAGCAGCTTCGCTCCTCCGACGCGCAGCAGCGGGTCGCCGCCATCGCCACCCTCGGCAAGATCAGTCCCAAATCCGCAGCCGAACAAGCTGCGGTCCTGATCGCGGATGAGAGCCAGCTCGTGCAACTCGCGGCGCTCCGCATCCTGGCCGATCAGGGGCGGCGGGATTCGTTGCCGCATTTGGTACGGCTGCTCGATTCGGCGGAAACGCCCGTCCGCACCGAAAGCATTCGCATCCTGCGGGCATTCACCGGCCAGCACTTTGCCTTCACCGTTTACGAACCGGCCGACAAAAGGGCCGCCAGCGTGGAGCAGTGGAAAAAGTGGCTGGCCGGTAGCGGACAGTCCGCCGAGCTCAAGTTTCCGCTCACCGACGTTGCCATCGATTTGGGGCGATTGCTGGTGTGCGACATGGGACAGCAGAAAGTCATCGAATTCGACAATGCCGGCGTCAAGGTCTGGGAGAAGCAGGTCGGCCAGGCTCCCTGGGCCTGTTTTGGCCTGGCCAATGGGCACCGCATCACGGGCAGCTACCAGGACAAGAATGTCGTGGAGTTTGACGAAGGAGGGAACGAAGTCTGGCGGATGAACGACCTCCCCGGCGGCCCGATGGGGGTGCAGCGACTCGACAACGGCAATACGCTTCTGGCCATCCCCGACGCCATGCAAGTGATCGAAGTTTCGCCGGACAAGAAGATCGTCTGGAAGGCGGCGCTCGACGGCCGGCCCACCTTTGCCCGCCGGCTGGAAGATGGCCGCACACTCGTCTCGCTCCAGCAGCACCAGAGAGTGGTGGAGGTCGACGAAGGGGGCAAAGTCGCCTGGGAACTCCCCATCGGCGGCATGTCCTTCAGTGCCGACCGGACTCCTGCGGGGACCACGCTCATCTGCGACCTGCGCACCGGCGAAGTCCGCGAATACGACCGGGGGGGAACCGTGGTCTTCAAAAAGGCCGGCTTCAGCAATCCTTACACCATCCAGCGATTGACTAACGGCAACACCATGGTGGTGGACCGGACCGGCGTCAAGGAGCTCGACCCCAAGGGAAATATTGTCAAAGACCTGCCGATGACCAACGTCTACCGCGCCCACCGCTTCTAACTTCAGCAAGAACACCTGTGAATTTCCTCCCTGCACCAATCCTGGCCGCCACCCTGTGGGAAAACCTGCTCTGGCTAGCCGGCTATAACGACCTCCGCGAGATGCCTCCGGGCACGAAGGTCACGCGCGAGTTTCTCAACCAGCCGACCAGTTGGGGCGTATTCGTTTTGATTGCCGTCGTCCTGGCGCTGGTTTACGCCATCTACGCGCTTTACCGGCGGGAAATGGCCGGCTGCCCGACGTGGGTCAAAATGGTCCTGGCCACGCTCCGAACCGCGGCGATGCTGCTCTTGGTGTTTATTCTGCTCAATCCGGCGCTCATTTACTTTCGCTACCGGACGGACCATCCGCCGCTCATTTTGGCCCGCGATGCTTCGCTATCCATGAACACGCATGATAGTTATCAGGATGCCGCCGCGGCCGGAAGCGTGGCTAAGCTCCTGGGGAAGACCGCCGAGGAAGTTCGCAAGCAAAAGCCGACGCGGGTGGAGATCGTCAACGACGCGCTGACTCGCGACAACCTCAAGTTGCTGGCGGCCCTGTCCGCGCGCGGCAAGGTGCGGGCCCTCAATTTCTCCGATCACATCGACAAGGTAGATGCCCGAGCCGCCAAGGCGGAGCCGGCGAAGGACGGCAAGAGCGAAAAAACAGTGGGTGACAAGAGTAAGGCCAAAGAGGCTGAAGTGCCGGAAATCAAACCTCTGCCGCTCTTGAAAGCGGACGGCCGCGGCACCGACATCTGGTCGGTGATTCGCGAATCGCTCGCGACGGAATCCCCGTCCGCCGTCGTGATGTTCACGGACGGACAACACACTGGCAAGGACGATCCCCGTGCAGCCGCCCGGGAAGCGCGGGACCGGGGAATTCCGCTCCTGATCGTCGGCGTCGGCGATCCCTCCCGGCCCAGAAACCTGAAGGCGACCGACCTTTACGTCCGCCAACAGGTCTGGCAGGACGAGCCCTTTGAAATTGACGCCATGGTGGTGGCTCAGGGGCTGGAGCCCCGCGAAGTCCGGGTGGAGCTCGTCGAACAGAAAATCAGCGAGGCCGACGGCTCGGCGGGCTCGGGCAGGGCGGTCGCTTCTCAGCAACTGGCCATACCCGAAGCCGGTGGCCGACTGCGGGTGCAGTTCTCCCACAGCGTCAAGGAATCGGGCAGGTTCAAATACACCGTCAAGGTCGAGTCCGTGGAGAACGAGCTGGACGAAGCGGACAACGAAACTCCGTCTGCCGAAGCCAAAGTCCTGAGCCGCGAACGAGTGCGGGTGCTGCTGGTCGCCGGCGCGCCGACCTGGGAATTCCGCCTGGTGCAGAAGCTGCTGGCCCGCGACAAGACCATCACGGTCTCCTGCTGGCTGCAGACGCTCGATGAAGAGCGGGCCCAGGAAGGGACGCGGCAGATCACCCGCCTGCCGATTACCAAGGAAGAGCTGTTTTACTACGACGTGGTGATGCTCTTCGACCCCAATCCGCAGGAGTTCGATGCTCCCTGGGTGGAGCTGCTCAAGAGTTTTGTCGGCGAACATTCCGGCGGCCTGTTGTTCATGACGGGTCCGAAACATTCAGGCCGGATGCTGACGAGTCCCCGTACGGCCGAAATGCAAAAGCTGATGCCGGTCAGTTTCGGCGACGTCGGCGCGTTGGAAGTGGCCGCGCTCCTTTCCACGAACCAGCGGGCCTGGCCGCTCAAAGTGGTTGCCGCCAATGCGGACCACCCTGTAATGCGGTTCTATCCCGATCGGGCAGAGACGTTGCAGCGCTGGGAAACGCTGCCAGGAGTTTTCTGGAGCTTCCCCTCGCAAGAACCCAAGCCGACGGCCACCGTGCTGCTGGAACATAGCGACCCCACGCTCCGCAGCGTGGAAGGTTCGCGCCCGCTCCTCGTCGCCGGACGCTACGGCAGCGGGCACACACTGTATCTCGGTTTCAACGGCACCTGGCGGTGGCGGCGAGCCGGGCGGCAGGCCGAATTCTTTGACAAATTCTGGATTCAGTCCGTCCGCTATCTCGTCGAAGGCCGTTCGCTCGAAGGCCGCCGCCGCGGTTATGTGCAGGCGGACCGGGATCGCTATGAGGTCGGCGAACGGATAACGGTGACCTCCCGCTTGCAGGACGCTGCCTACAACCCGCTCATCGCGCCAAAAGCGGAAGCAACTTTGCAAGTCGGCTCCGAAAATCCCGAAACCGTCGTCCTCATGCCCGTCTCCAACCAGCCGGGAACATTTGAAGCCACCCTCACCGCCAAGAGGACCGGTCGCCACAGCCTCCGGGTTCGCACCGCCGCAGCCGAGGCCGAGGGTTCCACGATTGAGACCTCGTTCGACGTGGTCCTCCCCAGCGTGGAATCCAACCAGGTCTGGCTCGACAAGCCACTCCTCAAGGAACTGGCCGAAACATCCGGCGGCAAATACTTCGACATCGACCAGCTCGACCAGCTCGCCGCAGCCGTGCCGGACAAGACGCGGCAAATCGAGTTCCGCGAACCCCCCGACACGCTGTGGGATGTGCGGGGAATGATGTTCCTCCTGGTTGGTCTGCTCGGCGTGGAATGGCTCGTTCGCAAACGTTACAAGCTCCTTTAATCCAGATTTGTCCGCTCACGGAGTGAGCGGACTACTACGAATATGTCAGACATTTCCGCCGGTTCCTTGGCTAACGAAACCGCTCCCGTGCTCACGCGGCTGTCGCAGCTTCGTTCGCAAATGACTCGCTGGTTCCTGGTCGACGGCTTCTCCCGCGTCCTCTGGCTGCTCATCGGCCTGTGCGTGCTGGATCTCCCCATCGACCGGTTCTTCCGCATGGACAAGCCGCAGCGCATCGTGATGCTGGCGCTCATCGCAGCCGGTGTCGGCTGGCTTGCGTGGCGGCGGCTGTTCCGCCCGTTGGCGGCTCAGGTCAGCGACGACGCCCTCTGCCTGCAAGTGGAAAAAGGAAACAAGCAGCTTTCGGAAGGGCTGATTAGCGCCCTGCAATTCGCCCGCATGCCCGACGTTTCCGCGAGGGGCATGTCTCCCGTGCTCGTCCGCCAGACGGTCATGTTTGGGACGCAGGCGGCTCGCGGCGTGAACTTTGGCACCGTACTGGATGCGAAGCAGTTCCAGATCAATCTGGGCCTCTTGGTGCTCGCCGTGGCGGCCATCGTGGGAGCAGGGGCCGGCATTGCTATGAAGGGGAGCACTCTGAGCATCTGGTTCAACCGCAACATTCTGTTTCGCGACGACCTGTGGCCGCAAAAGACCTATCTGCTCGTCAAGCGGGTGGAAAACGGCAAGGTCAAGTTTCCTCGCGGTGAGGACTGGACGCAGCAAGTGGAAGTCACCCCGGACAGCGAATTGGTGCCGGAGAACGTGTACATCGATTTTCGTCAGGCTCGCACCGTGCAGGCGATGAAGAAAGTTGCGGATCGGCCTCGGGAATTCGAGACTGTCTTCAGCAACGTAATTGAAGAGTTTGAATTCCGGGCTCGCGGCGGCGATGCGGTTTCACCTTGGATTCGGGTCGAGCTCGTGGAAACACCGGCCGTCAGCGAGCTCAAGCTGGAGGTTACTCCCCCCCAATACACCGGAGAAAGAGTCGTCGACCTACCGGCCGGCAAAGGCCCCTATTTCGTCCTCAAGGGAAGCTCTCTCAAACTCTCCGGCAAAGCCAACAAGCCGCTCTCCGAAGCAACACTGGTCATCGAAGGGAAAAGGCATCCACTGGCGCTGGCGCAAGAAATCGATTTCTCCGGCCAGGTCGCGGCGAAGGATTTGCTCGCCGGACAGTACGTGATCGATTTACACGATACCGAAAAACTCACGTCCAAAAGGCCGACCGCGTTCGGGCTGCGCATTCGGACCGACCGCGAGCCGCGGGTCCGGACAAAGCTCATCGGCGTGAGCGGCATGGTGGTGCCGCGGGCTCGGATTCCCCTGAATGCCCGCCTCAGTGACGACTACGGCGTGACTTCCGTGGAAGTAAAGTATCTCTGGCGCGACGACGTGGCCCAAACCACCAACGAAGGCAAACTGCCGCTGCCGGCGGCCAAGGAGTTGCTGAAGAAAGCGGAGTTTCAATTCGACGACGTGCTCGACCTGGAGCCGCTGAAGATTCCGACCGGTACGTCGCTGAACTTTCATGTGGCCGCCCTCGATAACGACGACGTTTCCGGCCCGAACCTGGGCAAGTCTTCCGATTTTTTGCTGCGGATCGTCACCGAAGAGGAATTGCGGACGGATCTCCTCCGCCGCGAGAAAGAACAGCGGCAGGAGTTCGAGCGGCTGCTGAAGAACGAAGAGGATTTGCTGACGGATTGCCGGGCGCTGCAAGCCGGCGTCACTTCCGCGGCTAGCCTCAGCCAGGAACAGAAGGATCTGCTGATGCAGTTCCAGCGGCGGCAGAAAGTCATCGGCACCAACGTCGCCGCCATTGCCGAGCGGCTCAGCAGCATCGTGACGGAGGTGCTCAACAACCGGATTGAAGACCCCGCCGGCAAGCTGGAAAAGCGGCTGCGGGAAGACATCATTCGCCCGATGGGGGAGATCGCCGAGCTGGGAGTGCCCAGCGCCGTCAGCGAGCTCGACAAGGCCCGCCGCCTTTCCACGGAACTCACCCCTCGCGGTGAAGCATTTCAGACCGCCGTGACCCGCGAGCAGGAAATCGTGGACCAGATGCGAGAAGTGTTGCGGCACATGGTGAAGTCGGAAGGCTATCAGGAGGCGGTCAATCTGTTGTACGAAATTCAAAAGTCCCAGCAGGATGTCTTCGACAAAACGCTGAAGGAAAAGCAGGACCGCATTAAAGGCATTATCGAAGGGCGTCCACCGGAAGATAAAAAGCCCGAGGAAAAACCGCCAGCCGAAAAGCCGGCCGCCAAACCGCCCGAATCGAAAGCGGAGAAAAAGCCCGCCGAGGAGAAGAAGCCCTAGGCCGAAAAGCCATCCGCGGAGTAGGCTTCCAAGAGGCCCAACACCCCCAAAAACCTGCCTGTTACAATCATTTTGCGATTATTCCCTTTACGCCGGCCCGTTTGCCCCGTCATATTGATATTGGAACCAAACCCCGCCTTGCGGGTACTAACTTGCTGATTGCTCCGTTCTCGAACCTGCCTGCCTGACTTTTGGAGGGCGCTACATGCTCCGCCGTCTTTTGCTTGCCGCTTTGCTCCTGCTCCCCGCTTTTACCATTGGTCAGGAGACGCCGGTTCCCACATCGGGCGGCAAGACGCCCCTCGGCGTCCGCCAACAGCGAGTTGAGCAGATGACCGAAGAGCTGGAGCGCCGTTTCGGCGCGCTCATCCAGACTTTGCAGCAGGCGGAGCCCGAACGGGCGGAGCGTTTGAAGAAGACGCTCGATGAGGCCAAAAAACTGCAGCTCAAGGATCGGATGGCATTCATCACGAAGTCGCTCGATACGGCCAACCTGGAGACCGCCACCGACAAACAGAAGGACGTTCTTTCCGACATCCGCAAGCTACTGGCCCTGCTGCTCGACGAAAAGAGTGACAAGGACAAGGACCGCGAGGAATTCGAGCGGCTGCAAGAATGGAAGAAGAACATCGAGAAGATTATTCAGGAGGAAAAGGGAGAGAAACGCGAGGCCGACAAGCTCGCAAAGAAGGACCAGACCCTCGCCGGTCTGGAAGCCAAGATCAAGGCCATCAACGAGCTGATTGAAAAGCAGCAGAAAGTCATTGCCGACACCCAGGCGGCCCGCGAAGACGGTATTCAGGCCGTTGGCAAAGTTGCTCCCAAGCAAGAACAGGTTCGCGCCGAAACCAAAAAGGTCGCCGACCAGATCGCGAAGGAAGCCGGCGACGCTCCTCCTGCCGAGTCCAAACCCGCCGAGGGTGACAAGCCCGCGGAAGGGAGCAAACCTGCCGAAGGTGCCAAGCCGAGCGAAGGCGCGAAACCCAAAGAAGGGAGCAAGCCCAGTGAAGGTGGCAAGCCCTCGGAAGGATCCAAGCCCAAGGAAGGAAGCAAACCAAGTGAGGGTGGCAAGCCGAGTGAAGGTGCCAAGCCATCTGAAGGTGCCAAGCCATCTGAAGGTGGTAAGCCATCTGAAGGTGGTAAGCCGAGTGAAGGTGGCAAGCCGTCCGAGGGTGGCAAGCCGAGCGAAGGTGCTCCCCCCTCTCCCAGCCAGGCTCGTCCGCCGGAGCCCGGTGAGAAGCCGCTTCGCCAGGCGACCGAGAATCAGAAAAAAGCCGAAGAGAATCTCCAGCAAGGAAAGGGAAAGGCCGCCCAGCAGGACGAGCAGACCGCTCTGGATAATCTCAAGCGAGCATTGAATGAACTGAAAAAGGAACAGCAGCGGATTGCCACACTGCCGCCGGAGGCCCTCGATAAATTGGCCAAAAAGCAGGAAGAGATCGCCCAGAAAACCGGCGACATTCAGGACAAGATGAAGGAAGCCGAAAAGGGGAGCCCCTCGGGCGGACCCCCCGGCAGCAAAAGCGGCCAGCCCGGTGGCGGCAAGCCCCAGCCCGGTCAGAAGCAAGTGCAGCAAGCCCAGAAGCAAATGCAGCAGGCTGGCGGCGACCTGAAGAAGCAGGATCCCGAAGGGGCCGCTCGCCAGGAGCAGAAAGCCATAAAGGAACTCGAGGACGCCCTCAAGGAGATCGAAGAGCGCCTGGCTCAGCTTCGCGAAGAGACGCAGCTTGAGAAGCTGGCGAAACTCGAAGCTCGCTTCCGCGAAATGCTCACTCGTCAGCAGAAGACGACGATCGACACCGCCGAACTCGAAAAGAGAAAAGTGGACAATCAAAAGATTGACCGCCTGGCGCACAACCCGCTCGTGAAGGAAGAAAGCTCCCTCGCCGATGCCGCTCAACAATCCCTGGACATCATTCTCGACGACGGCACCAGCGTCGTCTTCCCGGATGTCATCGAGCAGTTGCGGGACGACCTCTATTCCGTGGCCAAGTTGATCGAAGCCAAAAAGACGGACGCTTACACCCACACCATGCAAAAGGAAGTCGAAGCCACGCTGGAAGAGCTGATCGAAGCCCTGCAGCAGGCCCAGAAGCAGAAGGAAGGTGGTGGTGGCGGTGGCGGAGGTGGTGGTGGCGGCGAGCCCCCCCTGCTTCCCAATTCCGCCGAGCTCAAGCTGCTGCGGGCTGCCCAATTGCGGGTCAATCGCCGGACGCAGTCGTTTGACGTTAACAAACCCAAGGAAGGGCTCGACGATGTCCTCAAAGGGGAGATCCAGAGCATTGCCAAACGGCAAGCCGAGATACAGGAAATGACCATCAAGATCCTGGAAAGAACGGAATAGCCGTAATTCGTGGGGTAGGCTTCCAGCCTGTCCGACTATTAATAAATCACTTGCATTACCCGCCCTGGCGCGGGATACTCCAGACAAGGTCTCAGCCTGCTTACCAAGCACCTCTCAAGGAATGGCCGCGATGATCCGAAAACTCACGTTTGCCGCGATTGTTTTGGCGGTTGCCGCCCCCCTGTTTGCCATCGATTCCAAGCCGGTGGCCCCCGTGGAAAAACCGATCGCCACCGACAAGGTACTCGATGGTTTTCTCGCCGCGGTCAAGCTGAACAAAGAGTTCAAGGCCGACCAGGTGCAAAAGGCAACAGAGATTTTCTCCGCTCTCCGCGCCGATGTCGACGGCCAGCCGATTGCCATCACCGAGGCGCTCCGCGAACTTTATCCAGAATTCAAAGACGCGCTGACAACGCTCGGTGACGAGAACATTCAAGATGCCATCACCAAGCTCGGCAAGTTGCGGGATGCCAAGGATCCCTACCTGGCGGCTGACGCGGGGTACTTTCTGGCCCGTGCGTTTTTGCTCGACGAGCGGTTCGAGGATGCGCTGCCGCTATTGGAAGATGCGACTGGCAAATATGCCGACAAGACGGCACGTGGCGGCGAGTCGCTGTTTCTCCGCGGCGTGGCCTTCGGCCAGCTCATCCAGCGGAAGGAAGCGATGGACTGTCTGAAAAGGTTTCTTGAACAGTATCCGGGAGCTCCGGAACGGATGCGGGTCGGAGCTTTCCGCCAGCTCGAAGCCCTCAAGCTGTACGAGGACGGCACGTTGACCGACGTGCAATTCCGCATGGAATTCAGCCGTCGTAAGCTGTCGCTCGAAGACACTGGCGACGCCACGAAGGATCAGCAGAAGAAGATCATTGACATCCTTGCCAAGCTCATCAAGGAAGCCGAAGAAAAGGAGTGCAACTGCAAAGGTGGCGGCAAGCCCAAACCCGGTTCCAAGCCCGGCAAGGGTGGTGAAGGCGAGAGTCAGGCCAAGGGCGAAGGCCAGGGCCAGCAGGGAACTTCCGGCGGCGGCAGCAAGGGAATCGATAGCGACACGGTCAAGCGGTTGCACCGCGGCGGGCCGACCAGCCCTTGGAGCCACCTCCGCGATCGCGAACGGGATCCGGTCTTCAACGCAATCAAGGAAAAGTATCCTGCCCGTTACCAGCAGCTCATCGAGCAGTACTACAAGAGCTTCAGCGATGAGAACGACGGGTAATTTCCGCGGGTTCTCGCTGCAAATGTCCGACGAAATCCAGCCGAGTTAGATTCGGCTGGTGTATGATAGAGGCATGACCATTGCACCTCGCTTTCGGGCCGCGCACGGGCTTTTGCCGGCCATGATTCTGACGTTCTGCAGCGCCGCTGCGGCCCAGCAAGCTCCCTCGGCGAAAGACGCCCTCTCGTACACCCTGCTCGGCGGTGAAACGCAAACGCCCAAGTCCCTCGCCATCGCCGCCGGCAAGCTCACTGGTGAGGGAATCACCCAGGCTATTTCTCTCGACGACTTGCGGCAAATTCGCCTCGCCGCAGTCACACCCGACGCCAAGCCCGCGGTGGTCTTGCATCTGCTGGGAGGCGGAAAAGTCTTCGCCAAATCCCTGACCATTATTGGAGATGAGTGCCAGGCCGAAACAACTCTGGCTGGCAAACTCACCATTCCGCTCGATCAGGTCCGCGGCATTCGCCTGGAGCCTGCCGTTGTCAATCCCGAGTTTGATAAGGCACTTGCAGCGCCCCTCGCCGACAAAGACCGGCTGTTTATTAAGATTGAGGACAAAGTCGATTCCGCAGTCGGCATTTTCAAGTCACTCAGCGACAAAGAATTCCAGTTTGAGCTGGGGGGAGAAGGCAAGACTCTGCCTCGCGAAAAACTCTTTGGTTTTGTGGTGGCCCAAGGAGCAGCGGAAGATGACCCGACCAAAGCTCTGATCACACTGCGTGACGCCACTCTCCTCGCCGGCGAAGTGGATTCGCTTTCCGGTGGCAAGCTCGCCGCCCGCCTTCCCGGCGGCAGCGGGGTGGTGATTCCGCAGGAAGCTCTCGCGTCCATCGCCTTCCGCTCCAGCCGCCTGGTTTTTCTGTCGGATCTGAAGCCGGTCGAGGAGGAGCAGCGCTCGATTGCCTTCCTGGACGTGCCTTGGCAAAAGGACCGCAGTGTGCAAAGCCGTACTTTGACCCTCGGCTCGCGGACCTTTGAGAAGGGAATCGGCTGTCACGCGGAGTGCCGCTTGACCTTTGCGGCTGACGGCAAATGGGACGTGCTGGCCGCGGTGATCGGCATCGACTCCGAGACGATGGGCAAGGGGGACTGCATTTTCAGCGTGCTCGCCGACGGCGAATCGGTTTTCACCCGGCGCGTGAAAGGAACTGATCCGCCGCAAGAAATTCGGGTCGACATTCCCCGCGCCAAAAAGGTCACGCTCCTGGTCGAAGCTGGTGCCGGGCTCGACCTGGGGGACCATGCCGACTGGTGCGACGTCCGCTTCATCAAGAACAGCAAATAGCCGGAGCCGAGACATGCGACCAAGCTTCCTTCCTGCTTCGTTTTTGGCAGTGCTCCTTGTCAGTTGGAACTTCGCAACTTTCGCTCAGGAAGCGGATGAGCTTTCCCCCGCCGACCTGGCCGCCGTCAAAGCGGCCCAAAAGCAGCGCGTAGAAACGATTGCCAAGGTCTACGGCGCAGTGGTGGCGATTTATGGCAATGACCGGGGCGGCGGCGGCTCGGGAGTGCTGTATGATCCCGCCGGTTTCGCGCTCACGAATCATCACGTGGTTGCGGGCGCGGGGACGGAAGGTTGGGGAGGCCTGGCCGACGGCAAGCTCTATCGCTGGAAGCTGATCGGGACCGATCCGGGCGGCGACGTGGCGATCATCCAGCTCACGGGAAAAGACGCTTTCCCATACGCTCCACTGGCCGATTCCGAAACCGTCCGTGTCGGCGACTGGGCGATGGCGATGGGAAATCCATTCGTGCTGGCGGAGGATCAGCGCCCCACGGTCACGCTCGGCATCGTCAGCGGCGTGCACCGCTTCCAGGAAGGCTCGGGACTCAACCAACTGGTCTACGGCAACTGCATTCAGGTGGACAGCTCCATCAACCCCGGCAACTCCGGCGGCCCGCTGTTCAGCCTGCGGGGTCAGGTCATCGGCATCAACGGCCGCGGCAGCTTTGAAGAGCGGGGACGGGTCAACGTCGGACTGGGATACGCGATCTCTGCGAACCAGTGCCGCATGTTTATCCCCGAGCTTCTGGCGACAAAAATCGCCCAGCACGGCACGCTCGATGCCGTCTTCGGCACCCGTGAGGGAAAGGTCATTTGCCACACCGTCAATCTCGACTCGGCCGTCGCCAAAGCCGGCCTGCAACTCGGCGACAAGCTCATCAAGTTCGAGGGGCGGCCGGTCGTGGACGCCAACCAATTCACCAACGACCTGAGTATGTATCCCGCTAATTGGCCCGTAGAAGTCACCTGGGAGCGGGATGGAAAACCCACCACGGCCCACATCCGCTTGAGCTCCCTGCCCTACGAGCCCATCGTCAAAAAGGGGGAAGAGCCGCCGCCGGAAGAAAAACCCAAAGAGGAGAATCCCAAGGAAGAGCAACCTGGGGAGAAAAAGCCCGCCGAAGGCAAGCCGGAAGAGAAGAAACCTGCGGAGGAAAAACCCGCCGCGGAAAAGCCGCCAGAGCCGGCCCAGGAAAAGCCAGTCGAAAAGGATGGAAAGAAGGAGGAGAAGCCCGATCCCAGCGCTCCGCCGAACCCTAAGGATCTGCCCAAGCTCCCGATCCCGATGCCCATGCGTCCGCAACCTCCCAAGATTCCACTCGGGGAAGCGGGAAAAATTCGCGACAAAGACCTGAACAAGAAAAACGCCGGCCAGATTGTCACTCGCTGGCGGGAACAATGCGGCGCGAGCAAGCTTAAGGAGAGCGGCGTCATCTTCCGATTGGAAAGCGCGCTGTTGCGGGAAGGCAAGGCAGTCGGCGGCCAGCAGATGACCATTGCCTCTGGCAGCCGTTGCCGTGTGGATTATGTGCTGGATGGCAAGAAGCACTCCCTGGGAACCGATGGCAAAGCGTACTGGCACAGCGTGGATGAAAAAGTGCAAACCATTTCGCAGGCGCGGGCCTTGCGCGATCCTCATTTCTCGCAGGCCGTCGTTTTCGCCGCGCTCCTTACTCCTAAACCGCTGGAAGGTCTTGGTGAGCTGGCTCTGGACGGTGCCGACAAGGGGCGCGGGGGGCTCTGCTATCGGCTGAGCGCCACCGACCAGGAGAGCGAGCAGTTCTTTGTGTGGCTCAGCGTTACCGACGACGCTTTGCAGCCGGCTGTGCAATTGCAAAAGACCGGAGTCGGCATCGACGATGACGAGCCGATTGCTTCCGTCGTTTACGATGATTGGGATGACACCGAAGGGCTCTTCCTGCCGTGGAAAGCCACGCTGGTCCGCGGCCTTGCCGAAACGCCCGAGCTTGTGATCGATACCCAGTCCTGTTCCGCCTTGGCCGAGATTGAAGACGCCTTTTTCCAGGCTCCCAAAAATGAAGCTCCACCCAAATAACGTGATCGCGGCGATTGGCGCGCTTCTCTGCCTGGTCGCAGCTCCGCTGTGGGCCGAGGAGGATCCCCTTTCGCCCGACGGCGCATTTGCCGAGGCGATTCAGAACGCTCAGCGGCGGACGGTCAAAATCTACGGCGCCGGCATCGGCCGCAGCCCGGCGTACGCCAGCGGCATCTTGGTCTCATCGACTGGCGACGTGCTGACCGGCAACGGCGTCTATCTGGGAGCCGACAATCTGCGGATTACGCTCCCCGACGGCACGACTCACCCGGCGACCGTCGTCCGCAGGAGCCAGACGTTGCAGGTTGCCCATCTCAAGATTGAAGCCAACACTCCCGACTTTTTCGAAATCCCGGTAAAGCCCGCGGCTGGCAAGGGGGACTGGATTCTGGCGGTCAGCAACGCTTTCAAAGTCGCCGACCGCGCCGAGCCCCTTTCTGTGAACATCGGAGTGCTGTCGCTCCGCACGCAGCTCGACGCCCGCCGCGGCGTAAACGACTTTCCGTATGAAGGAGACGTTTACTTTTATGACGCCATCACCAGCAATCCCGGCGCGGCCGGCGGCGCGGTGGTCAGCACCGAAGGGAAGCTGGTCGGCATGATCGGCCGCGTCATCGAATCCAAGTCCACCAACACGCGGCTCAACTATGCGGTCCCGGCGGACACTCTGACAAAGTTCATGTCCGGGGAAGAGACGGCCCCCATGGTGGCGGAGACTCCGTCCACCGGCGCGAAGGGTGAGCTCGGCATTCGCCTGTTCAATCTCGGCGGACGCAAAAGCCCCGCTTACATTGACCGCATCCTTCCCGGCAGCGCCGCGGCCAAGGCGGGGCTCAAGACCGACGACATGGTCGTCTCCATCGGCGGCGAGATTGTCCGGAACTCTGGCGATTTCAATCGTCTCACGGATACGCTGAAAGCCGGCGTCGAGACCACCATCGAAGTCAAGCGGAAGAACGACCTGCTCACGATCAAGCTCACGCCCGCGGAGGCCAAGTGATGAATCGATTCAGTGTATCGCGCTGCGGTGCTTTCGCCGCACTCGCGCCGTGGCTGATGTGCGGCCTCGCGGTGCTGGCTGACGAGCCGAAGCCGATTGATCCTGCGGCGGAAAAAAAGTTGTTGCAGCGCGGCACGCTGCTGTCCCCCAAGGCTTTTCGCGCGGCTGCCAAAAAGGTCCTGCCATCGCTGGTGACCATTGAAGGCTTTGGCGGACTGGCTGCCGGCAGCGGGCAGACCAAGGGAATTCATGCCCCCGGCGAAGGGCCGACCACGGGCCTGGTAATCTCCTCGGACGGATACATCGTCACGAGCACCTTCAACTTTATTCGCAAGCCGCCGATTATCACGGTTCGTTTGCCGTCGGGAGAGCGCAAAGTTGCCCGGATGCTGGGTAGGGACGAGACCCGCCGCATCTGCCTGCTGAAAGTGGAAGGGGCGAACGGCCTGGTGGTGCCGGAAATGGCACCGCGGGACGAACTCGCCGTGGGCCAATGGGCGGTCGCCCTGGGCATCGGTTATGGGGACTCGGAGGCGGCTCTCACCGCGGGCATCATATCAGCCACCAGCCGCATCGGAACCAAGGCGGTACAAACGGACGCCAATCTCAGTCCCGCCAACTATGGCGGTCCGTTGGTTGACCTGGACGGTCGAGTAATTGGCATTTGCGTCCCCCTTTCCCCCGCCGGTCAGCAGGAGGGTGCTGGCAGCGAATGGTATGACTCGGGCATTGGGTTCGCGGTCCCGCTCACGGGCATCGACAAGGTCATTGCCGCCATGAAAGAGGGGAAGACCCTGCAAAAAGCCTTCCTAGGGGTCCAAAGCAAACCGACGGGAACGCCCCCCAGCGGTGCGAGCATCGTCAGCGTCGTGCCCGACTCGCCCGCTGCCAAAGCAGGGCTGGTCAAGGACGACAAGTTGCTCGCGCTGGGCGGCACAGAGATTATGGATGTCACGCATCTTTCGTCGGTGATTGCCCGCTATGTCGCTGGCGACCAGGTGGAATTGACGTATCAGCGGGGCGAGGAAAAGAAGACCATCACCGTCGAGCTGGCCGTGGCACCGCCTCCCCCTCCCCCCATGAAGCCGATGCCGGTCCCCATGCCGATGCCGCCTAAGGATCCGGAAAAAAAGCCTGAAGACAAGCCTGGTGAAAATCCCGCGGAAAAACCTGCTGAGAGACCCAGCGAGAAGCCCACCGAGCCGAAGAAGGATCCGCAGCCAACTCCGCCGGAAAAGACGCCGCAGGCGATTTAGATCACGACAGGAATTCAGCCAGCCAAGAGGAGTCGAATGGAATCGCTCATGAAGCCCCCCGTTGCCGTGGTGCTGGCCGCAGGCCAGGGCACGCGGATGAATTCAGACTTGCCCAAGGTGCTCTGCCCGGTCCTGGGTCGGCCGATGATTGATTACGTATTGGACGCTCTGGCCGCTGCCGGAGTTGAGCGTGTGATTGCCGTCGTGGGCTATCGAGCGGACGACGTGAAAAGATCTTTGGCCCAGCGGAAGAATGTCGAATTCGCGCTGCAGACCGAGCGACTGGGCACAGGACATGCGGTAAAGATGACCCGCGGCCATCTGGCGGAGCACGCCGGGCCGGTGATTGTCGTGGCCGGGGATTCGCCGTTGCTGCAAAGGCAGTCCGTCGCGGCTCTGCTGGATCACTTCTACGGATCACGGCCTGTCTGCCTGCTCGGAACGTTGCTGAAGGAGGATCCGCGGGGACTGGGCAGGATTGTGCGCGATGCGAGGGGAGAGTTTCAAGGCATCGTCGAGGAGAAGGACGCCACCTTGCCAGAGCGGCAGATCAAGGAGGTCAACATGAGTACCTATATTTTCGACTGCCGCGAACTTTTGCACGCCCTGGATCTCTTGAAGAATGAGAACCGGCAGGGAGAGTTTTACTTGACCGACTGCCCCGGAATTTTGCAGCGCGAGCGGAAACTAGTGCAGGCCCTTCCCATCCTGCAGCCCTGCGAAGCCCTGAGCATCAACACGCCAGAGGAACTCGCGATTGTCGAGAGCGAAATGCGCCAGTTGGGTTACGAGCCGACCTACTGAGCGTACTCCCCCGCGCTGCCGCTTGCCTCCATCGTCCCCTTCGCTCATCATCAAGGAGGACGTTCCGATTGCTTTTCTGCCCCCTGACCCCTGCCCCCTGACCCCTCCCATGCGTGAGCTCAAAATCTTCTCCGGCCAGGCGAACCGCAAACTGGCCAAGGATATTTGCGCCCATTTGCATCTCCCGCTGGGGGAGATTTCGCTGGGCAAGTTCAAGGACGGCGAAAACTACTGCAAAATCGAGGAGGACATCCGCGGGCGCGATATTTTCCTGATCCAGCCCACCTGCCCGCCGGTCAACGACAATCTGATGGAACTGCTCATCATGATTGACAGTTGCAAACGGGCCAGCGCCGAGCGAATCACCATCGTCATTCCCTACTTCGGCTACGCCCGGCAGGACCGCAAGGACGAGGGGCGGGTGCCTATCACCGCCAAGCTGGTGGCCAACCTGATCACGCGGGCCGGGGCGGACCGGGTGCTCACGATGGACCTCCATTCGCCGCAGATTCAGGGGTTCTTTGACGTTCCCGTGGACAACATGTTTGCGGCCCCGGTGCTCAATGATTATGTCATCGGGCTTTCTACCCAGGAGGAAGAGCGAGTGGTGGTCAGCCCCGATGTCGGCAGCATCAAACGAGCCCTTTGGCACGCCAAACGGCTGGGGGGACAGCTGGCGATTGTGGACAAACGGCGGGACAGCCCGACCGAGACCCGGCAAGAAAACATCATCGGCGGGCCGATTGCCGGCAAGGTGGCTTTAATGTTCGACGACATGATCTCCACGGGGGGCTCTATCTGCGGGGCGGCACTGAAGGTGCATGCCGAAGGGGCGAAAATGATTTACGTTGCTGCGACGCATGGCGTGCTCTGCGGCGACGCCGTCAAGAAGCTGAGCGAGGCTCCGATTACCGCCGTGGTCATCACGGATACTATCCCGCTGCCTCCCGAGAAGTTGGCGCAGTGTCCCAAGATCATCGTCAGGTCGGTCGCCCCTATGCTGGCCGAGGCCATCAAGCGAATCCATCACGACCAGTCGATCAGCATGATGTTCGAAAAGACGGAGGAATAGCCGTGCCCTCAGAGCGGAGCAGCGGCTATTGGACTTGGGCGGTGTACGGCATTCTGTATCTGTTGCTCCTGGGGGGAGTGATCAGAGGAAGTTTTTTCGCACGCTCCTGGGCCATTTCCGTTTACGGAAGTCCCGAGGCCCAGGCGGAGTGGCAAGCCTGGCGGTCGGGAGCGGAAAAGCTCTCCAACCAGGGTCCGGTCAAGCGCCGCGTCCCCAAGAGTGACCAGCCGCCGGCAATGGTCCTGGCCACCACGTATTTCGGAATCTGCCTGACCATCGTGCTGGCATTATCAACAGTCCTCTTCGCCACCGCGGTTTATTTTGTGCAAGGCGTGCTAAGATCTCCGGGAAGATCTCACAAAGTCGGAATCCCTCCGCAATGATAATACGTCAGCCTTTGATCTTCTGACCTCTGACTTTCGACTTTCGTGACCAATTCCCCTGCCCACCCCACATTCGGCGAAGCGACTTGGGTCTGGTGCCGAATCGCGGCGCTCAGCTTTGGGGGGCCGACGGCGCAGATTGCGGTGATGCACCGGGTGCTGGTGGAGGAGAAAAAGTGGATCAGCGAGCACCGCTTCCTGCATGCCCTCAACTACTGCATG
>SXOA01000049.1 GCA_005778405.1 Planctomycetaceae bacterium | reverse complement strand
GCGAAATCGCCAGCTACCTGGCCTATTACAACAACGAGCGAATACACTCCTCCCTGAACTACCTCAGTCCAGCCACCTTCGAAGCCCAACTAACCCTGTCAACTTAGCCACAACACTGTCCGAAATCTGCCAAGCAGCTCACAACCACAGTTCGTTTTCCAGACATCACCACTGACCGATGATGACTGGGAGTACCCTTACACTCGACTTCGGCACGATTAAGCATCATTCCGCTGCGATAACAATCGAATGAGCTAATACTCTCCCTGATGCTCCGAATTCCAGTGATACAGTCTCCGCGCCGAGCCGATCCGTTTGAAGTCACGGGGATTGGCATCAAAACCAGCCTGCTTCAGCAAACCTCCCAAAGCAACAATATCCGCCGCATGCAGCGGCTCTTCCTGGGCGTCCGCGCCGAGGCTGTGGATTTTGCCGCGGACGTAGAAAACGGCTTCGCTGAAGAAGTCGCCGAAGCCGGGGTCGGCGTCGCCGCAGACGACGAGGCGGCCGGCTTGGGACATGAAGGCAGAGACGTGGCCGACGGAGCCACCGACGACGATGTCGCACCCCTTCATGGAGATGCCGCAGCGGGAGGAGGCGTTTCCTTCAATGACGACGAGGCCGCCGTGGCCAGATGCCCCGGCATATTCCGAGGCGTTCCCCTTCACGCGGACCGAGCCCGACATGATGTTCTCCGCCTATTTCCGGAATTCTGGACGCAGGGGCTTGACGGTGCCAACTGTACTACTGTACCATTTCCAAAAGTACGAAAGTATGCGGGCGGTCTTGTTTAGGAGAATCGCCATGACAATGCGGAAAGAACGCAGGAATAATCAGCCCTTTGCTCCCCAAGCAAGACGCCGTCCTGGCGTCGCTTCGCGCGGGGGGTTGTTGGTAAACCAGGGGGGTTTACCAACACATCTTTCTGAACGGGTCGGGGGGGTCTGTTGTTTTACCCGGGGGGTTTGCCAACACATTCGTCTTCGGCAGAAGCTCCGGGCAACGGCGTTTGTTCTGCTGGCAATGGTGTCCTTCGCTGGCGCGTCAGGCTGGTGTCGACCAGAGAAGATTTCGTGCGCGGCGGATGCCATCGGCTCCGATGGCAAGGCCGGCTGCCGAGAGAATCCTAAGAAGGTCGATCGGCTGTCGATCAAGGGGCCGGGGGTTTACGAAAATTTGCTGGTCGATGGAGCCTGGGGAGAGAGCACACTGGTCAAGATTGTGGCCGACGATGTGACGCTGCGGAACTGCGAGATTCAAAGTGGGCGGCACAACGCAGTACTGGTGGTGGGGAAGAATGTGGTGATCGAGTCTTGCAAAATCCATCACGTGCTGGCGGGTACGTTTAAGGACCAGAAGGACGCCCACGGCATCACGGGCCAGCCGACGATGCTCGTGATTCGCAATTGCGAGATCAGCATGGTTTCGGGGGACTGCATCCAGTTCGATCCAGGGAGAGGACCGTGGGACGACGTGCTGGTCGAGAATTGCACGTTCAGAACCGGACCGCTGGAAAGCGATGCCGCTGGTTTTAAGAAAGGGGAGCGGCCTGGTGAGAATGCCGTCGACACCAAGCAAAAGGTTTCCAACCCTCGCAGCCGGATGACGATTCGCAATTGCCTGTTCGAAGGTTGGAAGCAGCCGGGGCAGGTGAGCAACCTGGCGGCGCTGAATCTGAAGAACCATGTCGAGGTGAAGGTGGAGAATTGCCTCTTCCGGGATAATGAAATCTGTTTGCGGCTGCGGGGAGGCGAAGGGGAGTATGGCGGAGCGCTAGTCAGCGTGGAAAGGTGCGCCGTTTATGACTCGGCGGTTGCGGTGCGGATCGAGGACAAGATTGGCGACCTGAAGATTCGCGGACTGGGAATTGGAGGGGGCATTGGCAAGAAGGTTGTCTACGCGGGCGGGGGCGCGGGACCGGGATTCGAACTTTCGGGTGAATTTGAACCACCACGATTCGAGGCGGCCAAGAAAGGGGGCTTGATGAACCCCGGCGAGCGATGACGGATCCCTGGATAAGAGTGAACTCGTCAGGGCGAAGGGGCAATCGCGACGCGCTTGCCGGTGGCGAAGCTTTCGCGGGCGGCCAGGACGATGGAGAGGGCGGTGTGGGCGTCTTCCAGGTCGTTGACTTTGCGAACCAGGCTGGTGACCGCGCGATAGAAGTGCATCAGCATCCGCTCGGCGACGGGGCGCTCGCTGTCGAGCGATTCCATGTGCCGTCCAGCGGCGTCAAAGTAAGTGACCGTGGAAGGGAGATCGACGAATGCGACTCCTCGCTCACAGCAGACTTGCAGTGCGGCAGGGGGACGAAAGGCAACCGCTTCCGGCCAGGAAGTCGGCATGTATCTGCCGCAACTGATCTGAGCCATCGGACCCGTTCCCGGCTGACCGACGGGAGAAAAATCGAGACTCATCATCTGGTAATCTTCGCCGTCATTTTCCGTCACGCTGCCGTGGTGGATGCCGATGACGGAAGTCGGGTCGGTCCCGGCGACGTAACGGCACCAATCGACCTGTTCGATCATCTCGCGCTGGATGGTGGGGCAATGTTTTTGCGGGCGACGGACGGCGCTTCCCGGCTCAATGGAAGAGCGGCGATGGCAGAACAACAACTTCGGCTGGCCAAGGCGGGTGACGATCAGTTCTTTCAGGCGGAGCGTGGCTGGGGCAAGGCGGCGAGGAAACTCGGCCATGAAGGCGATGCCCGACTCTTCCACTTTTTTCTTGACGGCGTTCGCTTCCTCGGGATCGGCAATGTCGAGGGCGGCGCCGCAATACACTGATTTGCCGTTTTCGCAGGCGGCCAGAATCGGCAGCGGGCCATACCACTGCGGCGAGAGAATCAACACCGCGTCGACATCCGGCCGGGCGCAGAGGGCTCGAAAACCATCGACAGGCTGAACGTGAAAGTCGTGGGCAGCCTGGTCGGCCAAGTGGGCGACTTCACAGCAGACGCAGCGGACGTCGAAACGGTCGGAGAGGGTCCGCAGTGCCGGGCGGTGGCCGTTTTCCCAGGATTCACCCAGTCCCACGATGCCGACGCGAAGCTTCATTTGAATCTGCCTGAGAAGAGTTGGCGGTAGCGAATTATAGCGAGGAGCCCCCAGATTGTCTGCTCATTCGAAGCGAGAATTGTGGCTTCAAGTGCTTGTCGAGCCGTAGGTTGCGTCATTCGTTGGGCAATTATGACAATTTCCCATATCACCGGTTGTCCCTGGCTGACATTCCGAAAAATCTTACCTATACTCTGCCCTTTCACTAACTTTCCCAAGCTCGCATTTTCCAGGAGATTCGCAAAATGACCGGAATGGCCCTTGGTTTCATGATGCAAACCGTACTTTTGGCGGCCGGTCCGCAAACCTATGACGAAGCTTACAAGCAGGCTGAAATCAATGGGGAGCCCATTTTGGTTCTTGTCGGTGCTGACTGGTGCCCCGGCTGCCGGACGATGAAGGGGGCGGTGATCCCCCAATTACAAAAGAGTGGAAAGCTCAAGTCGGTCAACTTCGCGCAAGTGAATACGGATGAAAGCGGAGCCCTGGCGTCGCACTTGATGCGGGGGAACAGCATTCCGCAACTCATTGTTTATGCCAAGACCGCCAAGGGGTGGCATCGCGAGCAGATTACCGGCGCGACGAGCGAGGAGGCGGTAGAGCAGCTTATCAAGCGAGCCACCGATGCCCAAACCGCGGCCAAGGTCGCTGCTGAGAAGGAATCCAAAGGGAAAGAAGCGGGAGCAGCCGCGGGAGGGGAGTAGTCACTCGCCTCAGGCGTCCTTAGCGGCAGCCGTTTCTTTCGGCTGCCAGAGCTTGAGCAGCCATTTGGCCGCCAAGGGGAACAGCCCTAGTGCGGCCAATGCGAGGACGATATTCAGGCTAAGCAATCCCTGCGTACCTTTCTCTTGGATGTCGGACAGACTTGGCGCGCTCGCGCCAGCCCAGATAAAAGTGCACGTCGCCGGCAGCATGCCGAGTTGACTGACCCACCAAAACGTCCGCAGCCGGATTTTGGTCAGTCCCATCACCATATTGATGACAAAAAACGGCACAGCCGGAACCAGCCGCAGCGTGAAAAGATAGAACGCTCCTTCCTTCTCCATCGTTCGGTTGAACGCCGCCAGTCTTTCGCCAAACCGATTTTGCACCCATCCGCCGATCAGATAGCGGCTCAGGAGAAAGGCGATGCTGGCGCCCGCTGTCGAGGCGAAGCTGACGAGGACGACCGCGGTCCAGAATCCAAACAGCCAGCCGTAGGCGAGGGACATGGGCGTGGCACCGGGAATGGAAAGCCCCGTGACGGCAGCATAGAGCAGGAAGGCAACGGTCAGCGCAGCGACGGGATGAGCCCTGACAAGCTCGCGAAGCTGCGACTCACGAGCCGCCAGAGATTCCAGCGTGAGCGAGCCGCCGAAAGCACAAATTAAGCCGGCGACTCCGGCCACGATGATTGCAAGCACGGCCAGCCGAATGGCCAGCGAACTGGGCCACGACTTTCCCGGCGGCTCTAGCGGTTGGTTCATACAATGGCGGATCAAGGGGCTGTTTCTTTCAGCCTAACACCCGCCTGTCGCGCCAGCGAGGGAGAAAGGCCCAATGTCAGCGGCATCGCTTAGCACGATGTGGCCTGACACTTTCAATCCAGCGCGCGATACCATAGGCATCTATGTCGTTTGCTGCTCCGATGCCGACCTGGCCACCGCATCTACCCCGGCTCTTTCCGCAGCTTTCGGCCGTGCAGATTTCACAGTTCTTGGACTATGGGGAATATCAGCGGCTCTGCAACTTGCCGCTGATCACCATCTTGCCTTTCGCTTCGCAAAACAGCCGGCTGGAGGAAATGCACCTGGGAGTGGGGCTGAGCAAGCTGATGATCCGCGACCTGATGCTGGTGCGGAACCTGAGCACGCGCGGGCCGGAGGATTCACCGGAATCGCTGCTGGAAAGCGTGGCGCTGCTTCGCGAGGAAAAGGACCGGACCATTTTCATCAGCGGCGAAACCATGATCGCCAACGGCTCGTACCGAGTGGAGTTGCAGTTTTTCGCCCCCTCGCGACAGGAACCGTATGCCGCCGTCGTGCACGAGAGCGACTTCGCCACGTTTTTGTTGCGGCTCGCGGAGACCATTGCCCGCACTTGTTTGGGGGAAGTGACCGAGGCCACAAGGCACATGTGGCGATTCGGCCGGCCCACATGCGCTGCCGCAGTGGCCCGGCTTGGGGAGATTTGCGCCGGCCATAACCGGCGAGCGGGAACTCGCGGCCCTCTCGTGTGGGGCCTTTGCCAGCGGGAGCCGAATTTTGTGGTGGCCCTGAACGAGCTCGATGATGAGTTGCCGAACATCAAGCAGGTCTACCTGGAAGGGCTCCGCCGCGATCCGTACAACGCCCAGCTCTGCTTTCTGCTCTTTCTGGCTTACTGGGAATCGCGCGGGCCGCAGCCGGAGGCGGTACAATTCTGCCGCCGGGCGATCGAGCTTTCGCCGGGGCACGGCAAGGCCCACATGTGCGCCCCACATGCTGGCGACAAAAGCGTCAACATGCTGCTGCACTCGGATCTGGGATATCGCCTGCTGCCGGGGAACACATTTGCGATCAACAACTACATCCTGAACCTGATGGAAAACAATGCACCCCCCGAGCAAATCATGTCGCTCGGGGAACAGGGAATTCGGACCGATCCGCAGGACCCAGGGAACTATGACCGCATGATCGAGATCTGCATCGACCTGCAGGATTATGCCAAGGCTCTCTCTTATGCCGAGCGACTGCTGGGGCTCTTCGAACCAGAGATGAGTCCGCGGACCCTGGAATGCTTGATGCAGAATCCCAAGCGCGCGGCAAAAATTCGCAGTGGCGAGTATCTACCCGCCAGCGAGCTGCGCGGCCTGATTGGGCAATTGCGGGCAAAACTGATGAGGTAGGCATCGAATCCCGTCACCCCGGGCGCAAAAAGAAAGGAGAGTCGGTCCCTCGCTCTCCTGTGTAACAAGCAGCCAGTGGCTGCTAGCAAATTCGCTTAGCGGCGGCGGCCGAAGCGGCGAGTGGATGCAACGCCGGTGACCTGCGGAGCAGGCGCAGCAGCGGCAGCCACGGCGGCTTCCGGCTTGGGGGCTTCGTTGTTGGCCGTCTTGGCCGGGGAAGCTGGCAACGCACATACGCCACCGGGGCATCCGCCACAGCTTGAGCAGCCACGACGGCCGCGAGCCTGAGCAAGATCAGCAGTGGCAAGCGACGCCAGGAGCGCCGCCGCAATAATCAGATACTTCATGTCCAAAGACCCTTTCAGGAAACAACCAAATCCTACGCGTCCCTCCGTGGGACCTTCTCCCATGAAGCCGCGTAGATGGGTGAATGTAAGGGTCGCACAGGCTACGTCAAGGTGCTGGACTTTGCGCAAAGGATAAAATGCAAAGTCTGCGTAATTTACGAGGCTAGACTTGCCACCTTATGAAGGGGTAAAGCAACATGCCGCAACTGCACTATTAAGCGAGTCAAAGCTCAGTCGCCAGGCTCATCAAGGCCGTTACTTCCCCCTCGGAAACCATCGCTGCGGCCTCCAAACCCTCACGGGTCAGCGAAAACTCCTGATAGATATGGTGCATCACCAGTCCCGCCATGCACAGTTCCCGAAAGCCGGCGAGGAAGCGAATAGTAAATGCCGGGTTTTCGCGGCTGCGGAAAATGAGCGTATGGTCGGGATCGATCTCGACATAAACGGCCAGCATACGCCCTGGAGCGTCGAAAGCCCGGTTCGCACCCTTCACTTCAATGACCGCGCGCTTGCGGGCGGCGAAGAGGATCGTTTTCGCCTCGATGGACAGAGCCACGCTTTTGTCCCCGCCGGTTGCCATGCTGAGACTGCAGACCCGCGCCAGCCCCGCCAGGGTCGGCGCACCATGACCCAGATCTTGCCAGGTTTCGGCCCAGCGGGCTTCGTTCGCGGAAGAGGGGAGCAGATTGTCGGGCACGAGCGGATAGTCCTCTTGGGGGCGAGAAGAAATGGAAAGTCTCAATGATTTCAATCCCCTGTCCGCACACGGAGTGAGCGGACTACTATGAGCATATCATCTTCGAGATTCTCCTGCATGTTTTCACTCCGCCGCCATTTGCTTGACCTGGAGAAGGCTGGGCATGTCGTGCGGCTGGAGGAGGAGATCGACCCGCGGCTGGAGGCGGCGGAGATTCAGCGGCGGGTGTATGCGGCAGGGGGGCCGGCGATCTTCTTCGCCAAGATAAATGGCTGCCGCTTTCCGATGGTGAGCAACCTGTTTGGCACGCTGGAGAGGGCCCGTTATCTCTTTCGCCACACGTACGAGCGGGTCCGCCGGGCGATCGAGCTGAAGATTGATCCGACTGCTTTCTTCCGGCAGCCAACGCGGTATCTCGCCGCGCCGCTCACCGCCTGGCGGATGCAACCAAAGCGGGTAAGTCGCGGCCCGATCCTGGGAAAGCAGATTCGCATCGGCGACTTGCCGCAGCTTTTCTCCTGGCCGGGGGACGGCGGGGCTTTCATCACCCTGCCGCAGGTTTATACCGAAGACGTTTCGCAGCCCGGCCTGGCGAAATCGAATCTGGGAATGTACCGCGTGCAGCTTTCCGGCGGGTCGTACCAGCCGGACGAGGAAATCGGGCTGCATTATCAGATTCATCGGGGAATCGGCGTGCATCACACTGCCGCGGTGCAAGCGGGGCGGCCGCTGCGGGTGAATATCTTTGTCGGCGGCCATCCGGCGATGTCGCTGGCCGCGGTAATGCCGCTGCCGGAAGGAATGAGCGAGTTGACCTTCGCCGGGGCCTTGGCCGGCCATCGCATCCCCATGATTTGCCGGGGCGACGACCTACCAATCTATGCCGACGCCGACTTCTGCATCAGCGGCACCGTGATCTCCGGCAAACAGCTGCCGGAAGGGCCGTTCGGAGACCATCTGGGCTATTACAGCCTGGCTCACGACTTTCCTGTGCTCCAGGTCGAGAAAGTCTATTGCCGTGAAGACGCCGTCTGGCCCTTCACCGTCGTCGGCCGCCCGCCGCAGGAGGACACCACCTTCGGCCAGCTCATCCATGAATTGACGGGACCGGTCATTCCCACGGTGATTCCAGGAGTGAAGGCCGTGAATGCCGTCGATGCCGCCGGCGTTCATCCGCTGCTCCTGGCCATTGGAAGTGAGCGGTATACGCCGTATCAAAGTGTTGGCCGGCCGCAAGAACTGTTGACGCAGGCGAGCGCAATCTTGGGACAAGGACAAATGTCGTTGGCCAAGTATCTGCTGATCGTGAACCACTTCGATAATTCCGGGCTGGAATTGAACGACATTCCGGCCTTCTTTCGGCACCTGCTGGAGCGGGTCGACTGGAGGCGCGACTTGCACTTTCACACCCGCACCACCATCGACACCCTCGACTACAGCGGCGACGGCCTCAACAGAGGCTCTAAAGTCGTCATCGCCGCGGCAGGAAAATCGATCCGCACTCTGGCCACCGAACTGCCCAGCGACTTGCGGCTGCCGGAGGGGATGAAGAATCCGCGGATGTGCCTGCCGGGAGTGGTGGCATTGGAAGGGGGAGGATTGCAGATCGCGGATTGCAGGTTGAAGATTGATGTTCAAGATTCTGCAATCTGCAATCCGCAATCCGCAATCCCCCTCTTCGTTCTTGTCGACGACAGCGAATTCACCGCCCGCACGTTGGGCAACTTCCTCTGGGTCACATTCACCCGTAGCAACCCCGCCGTCAACATCCACGGCTTCGGGGAATTCACCGAGCAGAAGCACTGGGGCTGCACCGGCCCGCTCCTTATCGACGCCCGCATCAAGCCGCACCATGCTCCGCCGCTCATTCCCGATCCAAAGGTGGCCAAGAGAATTGATGCTCTAGCGGCGCGGGGCGGGGCGCTAGCGAGGTGGCTGTAGCGGACATCTTCCTTGCCGTTCGGTGAGTGGCCCAAGAAACGCAAAACGGGGAGCAGAGACCGATGATCTCTCCTCCCCGCTGGATGGTTCAGGTATTCACGTCGCAGCTTCAGCGAAGCTGAAGGATGCCGCGAAGGGAACTACTTGTCTTCAGCCTTGGGTTCTTCAGCCTTGGGTTCTTCAGCCTTCGGTTCTTCAGCCTTCGGTTCTTCAGCCTTGGGCTCTTCAGCCTTGGGCTCTTCCTTCTTGGGTTCTTCGGCCTTCGGTTCTTCGGCCTTCGGTTCTTCGGCCTTCGGTTCTTCGGCCTTCGGTTCTTCGGCCTTCGGTTCTTCGGCCTTCGGTTCTTCGGCCTTCGGTTCTTCGGCCTTCGGTTCCTCAGCCTTGGGCTCGTCAGTCTTGACGACAGGGGTAGGAGCCGGCTTGGCCTTAGGTGCTTCGCCGCAGCCGATTACGGTCAGTCCGAGGCCAGCAACAGCCATCAAAGCAAACAACTTCTTCATGGTTTCTCTTCCTCTTGGCAAACGCCAAAAAACAGAATATTCGACAGCAGGACGCTCCTGCATTGTCAGTTTCGCTATGAGTTAGGAGCCGAGTCGGCCCGTGGATATTCCCACCTTGTCAAAAAACTTGGCGAAATTGAGGCAGCTTCCTAATTCGTCCCGACAAATTGGAATTGAAAGAGTTTAGGTCATAGGTTGCTGCCCGCAAAGGAGTTACGGCCAGTTTTCTCGCCAATTTACGCCGAATCCGCATGACTTTCCGACAAATTTCGGGAATAATCCGTTGCTACAGCGGTTCTACCAGCAGGGACAGGGTTCATGCCCAGCAAAGAGCACCCGCCTGACCTTCCCCCGGATGGTCGGGTGGGACACACCCCACAACCGAATGTGCCAGAGACACTGACTCCTTTGTCAGTGCCGGCTGGGTCGGTCGTGGACATAGCCGGGCTGATCGCCGCTCACCACGCTCCCCTCTACCGGTACGCATACCGGCTGACGGGTATGGCGGCGGACGCGGAGGATTTGACCCAGCAGGCCTTCCTGATTGCCCAGCAGAAGCTGCACCAGCTTCGGGAGGCGGAACGGGCGGCTGGCTGGCTGTTTGCGATTTTGCGGAGTTGCTACCTGAAATGGCGGCGGAAGCGGTTCCCCATGTCCAGCACCCTGGCGGACCTGGACATGGCCGATGTGCCGCAGCCGGTGGCCGAACTGAACGTGGTGGATGCCGAAGACTTGCAGCGGGTCCTGGGTGACTTGCACGAAGACCTGCGGCTGATTTTGCTCATGTTCTACTTTGAGGAATTAACATATAAGCAGATTGCGGACGAGCTAGAGGTTCCCATCGGCACGGTCATGAGCCGACTTTCGCGGGCCAAGCAAAAGCTGCGAGAACGGCTCAGCGCGGCAGACGAGGAGCGCGAAGTGAAACGTGCCCGGCGAACGACGGCTGTAGGTTGAGGATCCGAAATCTGAGATTTGTGATTTGAAACGAGAGAATGAGACGTTGCAACAGAAATGAACCAGCGCCCCACAATTCGCGAACAGATGGACGCCTGTCGGCCCGACAGCGATGATCTGTTCTTGCCCGAGCACGCCGCCGATCTGGCGGAGTTGCAGGCAGCCTGTCGCGATCGTGCGGAAGTCCGTGCGCAATTTGAGCACAGCCAGCAAGATGGCCGAGTGATCCGTGGCGCGATGCAGGATGTCGTTTTGCCCGTAGGACTAGAAGCCCGTTTGCTCGCAGCCGTCCAAGCCGCACAGGCCCAGCCGCTGGCCGGTGTCCAGCAGGCCGTGCGCGAGGATTCGTCAGCGGCCAACATTCAAGTTGTGCCCGCGAAAAAAAGTCGCCGCTGGTTCTCCACAACGGTCGTGGGCAGTCTCGCGAGCATGGCGGCGTTGGTCCTGCTTGGGGTTTGGGGCATTCAGTCGCTGACCCGCAATGAACAACCCATTACTCGAGACCAACTGGCAAGTCAGGTTCAAGATTGGCTGCAAAGCGTGGACGTGAAAACCATGACGAAGCCAACCAAGACCGTGGTTCTCCCCCGTGGAGTGTTGGGGTCGGTAACCGGCAGCAGTTCCATCACCTCCAGGCAAGGACCTGTCACGGCTTACTCGGTGAAGTTGCGTGGTGGAGGGAGCAATGCCACTGTGCTCGCGATTCCCACGTCTAGGGAATATCCCGTAAGCGCCACGCCGTACTCCACCGTCCCCGGTATTTCTGGTGGCTGGAATGTCGGTGCCTGGCAGCAAGACCGAATTCTCTACATTATCGCCGTGCCGGATAACTCGGGGACCACTCTCGACCAGTTCGTTCCCCGCCAGCCGATTGGTTAGCGAGCCCGCCTCGCCACGACGACAGCATCATGCCGGCCGTCGGCTTGCCAACCTTCTTGGTAATGCACGATTTCCAGCCCGCTCACCAGGCTCGGCAGTTCGCCATCGCTGAGCAGAAACCCCGCCAGTGGCTTGGGGTGGCGCTCCAGGTTCTGCTTCGTCGGCTGGATGATCACCAGCAATCCACCCGGCGCTAGCACTTGCGGATAGACGCCAAACAGAGGTCGCCAGAGATAGCAAACGGACAGAATGAGATCCCAGGGACCGGGGGGAAACGGTGCGTCCTCCAAATCGGTACATAGCGGCGCGAGTTTCACTCCCGCTTCCAACGCTCGCTGTTCCGCGAGCGCCAGTCCTTGCGGCGAAACATCCGCAATCGTCACATCCAGTCCCCGCTGCGCCAGCCATATGCCATTCCGCCCCGCTCCTCCGGCCACATCCAGCGCGCGGCCGCTCTTGGGCAACAGCGCATCCAGTGAACGAAGCACTGCCGACGGCTCGCGCGGCACCGCTTCCGCAGCGGAGTATTTCGCGTCCCATTTTTGACGATCAAAGAGAGGCATCGTGCTTCATCTTACTAACCCGACGCGCCAGCCAGAGGGGGGAGCGAAACGCCGCTAGCACACTCCAATTTTTCGGCATCGACACGATTGGCAAAATGGCGATAATCCCCTCTGCCCGCATCAGGCACACCCTGCGCGGGCCAGGCGGTCAAAGGATTTGGCCATTTCCACGAGCCCGGCGGACCAAGGATGGTCTTGCCACGTGAGACCCAAACTGTGCCCTACATTCATCCCACCGCAATTGTCGACCCCTCCGCGCAGTTGGGGAGCGACGTCCATGTTGGACCATTCGCCATCGTTGAACCCGGCGTCATTATCGGCGACGGCTGCCGGTTGGATGCGCGCGTGGTCATCAAAAGCCGCACAGTTCTCGGCAGCGGGAACGAAATTGGCGAGGGGGCCGTCCTGGGGGGATCCGCCCAGCATTTGCAGAGGATGGACCCCGGCGGAATGCTCGTGATTGGCGAGAACAATCGCATCCGCGAAAACGCCACTCTGCACCGGGGCTATGCCAATGAAGCGGTGACCAAGATCGGCAGCAACAACCTGATTATGGTCGCCGCCCACGTCGCCCACGACTGCCAAGTGGGAAACAACGTGGTGCTGGTCAACAACGTCATGCTGGGCGGCCACGTGCAAGTGGACGACCGGGCTTATGTCGGCGGGGGGGTCGGCATCCATCAATTCTGCCGCATCGGCCGCTTCGTGATGGTGGGGGCCCAGACCCGCATCACCCAGGATGTGCCGCATTACCTGTTGGTCGAAGGAGCCCAGGCTCAGATCATCGGACTCAATCAAATCGGCCTCCGCCGCAACGGCTTCACCGCGGACGACATGCTGCAACTCAAGGCGGCCTACCGCGTCATCTATCGCCAGGGACTTCGCTGGAGCGAGGTCCTGGAGCAGCTTGCTCGCGACTTCACCACCGGCCCCGCCGCACTCTATCACGAGTTCCTCAAAACCGGCAAACGGGGCTTCGTGCAAGAGCGCCGCATCAGCCGCAAGGCGTTGCTTAAGATTGCCGATCCGGCCACCGCGGATGAGATTGGCGAAGAATCTCCTGGGCGAAAGGCCGATGCGGCGTAAGGTATTCCTCACGCTCCGCGTTAGGAAAAGTAGTCCGCTCACTCCGTGAGCGGACATGCCAGCACACGGAGTGTGCCGGCTACTATCTATTGGCCCGGCCCACTATCCTACGGGCATGGCTACTCCCAATCCTGAAAACGTCGTCTTCAACGTCCCCAATCAGCTCACCGCGGCGCGGCTCGCGCTTTCGATTGCGGTGTTCGTCTTGATTCCGCTGCAATTCTATCTGCCGGCGCTCATTGTCTTTGCCATCGCGGCGGGGACGGATTGGGTGGATGGCTGGTGGGCGCGCAAGTACAAACAGGTCACCAAGCTGGGCCGGGTCTTCGATCCGTTCGTGGATAAAATCCTGATCTGCGGCACGTTCATCTTCCTGGCTGCGGAAAAGGACTCCGGAATCTATGCTTGGATGGCCGTGGTGGTGATGGGGCGGGAGATGCTGGTCACCGTGCTCCGGACGATGGTCGAACAAGGAGGGGGTGACTTCTCCGCCAAGATGGCGGGCAAACTGAAGATGGTCTTTCAATGTCTGGCGGTCGGGGCCAGCCTGGTAGTGTTGATGTACGGGCAAGGCGGATCCAAAGTTTCTGCCGCGGAAAATGGCTGGCTCTACTGGACTCTGCACCTCTCCGCATGGCTGGCGGTAATCTCGACGGTATATAGCGGGCTGGAATATGTCTTCCTCGCGGCCAAGACGCTGCGAAAGTAGCCGCCCTGACGTTAGAATGAGTCCATGATTGTCGCTCCGTTCATTGGCCTGGTCGCGATTGCCGTCATCCTCGGTTTTTTCATCCTGTGGATTCTGGCGCTGGTAAAAATGTCCCGCGGCCAGCCGCTATTGGCGTACGAGCCGCGGCGGCAGGTGCCGTGGGGGCTGGTTGATTTGGGCCTGATGATCCTGGTGCTGTGCCTCTCGATCGTGGTTTCCAGCTATTTGCTGAAGGGGCAGTTTGGCGCCGCAAGCGGACCCGGGATCGAAAAGGAGCCCTTCACGTTGCAGCAGAACATGCTGGCCATTCTGGCGGACGGAGCCATGAAGGTCGCCACGATGCTCATCGTTACCCCGATCATCATGCTGCGGACAGGCTGCACCTGGCGGGACATGGGGATCGTGCCGAAAGAAGCGGGGCGTGACATCTGCATTGGCCTCGCCGCGTTCTGCATGTTGGCTCCGATTGTTTTTGCGATTCAGGGCCTGTTAACGCAGCTTGAGCCGTACAAGCATCCGCTGATTGAGATGATGACGAACACTCCGGATCTGCAACTCTTTGCCTTGCTCTGCGTTTCGGCGGCCATCTTGGCACCGCTTTCCGAAGAGTGGGCCTTTCGTGTGCTGCTCCAGGGATGGCTGGAAAAACTGGTGACGTATACCGGCAATTCCCTGCATATTCTGTTTGGCGGATTGGCCCCCTCGCATCCCAATGTCTTCGAGAACGGAGGACTGCCAGCACCCGCGGACGGGATTACGTTTCTGCCGCCGGTACCCGAGCGACCCGCGGAGATTCAGTGGATTGATCCCGCCAATCCGTACGCTTCACCGGCTTCCGCCTTCGAACCGCTGGCGCCGTTGGTGTTCCTGGACGACTTGCCCCCTCCTGCCTGGAAACAGTGGCTGCCGATTTGTTTCAGCTCGATCATTTTTGCCTTGATGCACATCTCGCACGGTCTGGCCTGGATTCCGCTGACCTTTCTCGCGCTCGGCCTGGGTTACATTTATCAGCGGACGCACCGTATCCTGCCGAGCATCGTCGTCCATTTCTGCCTCAACGCCTTGAGCATGGCCGCCTTTTGGGTACAAATGTTCGAGGCCCCGCAGCTTCAGCAGATGCAGGGGAAGTAAGTGGGGTAGGCTCCCAGCCTGCCCAGCAATGAATTCTTTTTGGGCAGGCTGGAATCCTACCCCACTAACAATATGACCATCGGCTTTGGAATTATCGGCTGCGGGATGATCTCGCGGTTTCACGCGCGGGCGATTGGGGACATCAAGGGGGCGAAGCTTGTCGCTTGTTACAGCGTCACGCCTGCTTCGGCGGATAGGTTCGCGGCGGAGCAGCAATGCAAGGCCTATCACTCGCTCGACAAGCTGCTTAAAGATCCGGCCGTGGACGTCGTCACCATCTGCACCCCCAGTGGCGCGCACATGGAACCCTGCCTGGCTGCCGCCAAGGCGGGAAAGCACGTTATCGTCGAAAAGCCGCTCGACATCACCCTCAGCCGCATCGACCGGATGATCGAGGCCTGCGACAAGGCCGGGGTCGTTCTCTCCACGATCTTCCCGTCCCGCTTTCACCACAGCTCGCAGCTCATGAAGGGAGCGATCGACAAGGGGCGCCTCGGCCGGCTGACGCTTGGTGACGCCTATGTGAAGTGGTTCCGGACGCAGCAGTACTATGACAGCGGCGCCTGGCGCGGGACCTGGTCGCTCGACGGCGGCGGGGCTCTGATGAACCAGGCCATTCACAGCGTCGACCTGCTCACCTGGATGATGGGGCCGGTCGCGGAAGTCTCCGCTCACACGACGATGCTTGCCCACGAGCGGATCGAGGTCGAAGACGTGGCAGTGGCCGCGCTCCGGTTTGAGAACGGCGCACTCGGCACCATCGAAGCCAGCACCGCGGTCTGGCCCGGCGAGCTCAAGCGGATCGAAATCCACGGGACGCAGGGAAGCATCGCCATGCGGGAGGAAGACATCATCCGCTGGGAGTTCGCCAAGAAGACCAAGGCCGACGAAGAGCTTCTCTCCAAGATGGCGGGCAAGACCCAAACCGGCGGCGGAGCGGCCGACCCCAAAGCCATCGGCCACCACGGTCACACCGGCCTCTTCAAAGATGCGCTCGATGCCATCAAGAAGGGCAAAAAGCCCCTCAGCGACGGCGCGGAAGGCCGGCGGAGCGTGGAGATCATCCTCGCCATTTACAAGTCCGCCGAAACGGGCAAAGCGGTGCAACTGCCGCTGAAGAGCGATCCGGTGTTAAAGGGACGCAAGAAGAAGAACTGACTAAAAACTCCCTTGCCTATTCTTATTTTTTCTTGCCATCCATCTTCTTGCCACTTAAGAATGGCGATGGCAAGAAAATGGGCGGCAAGAAGATAAGAGGGAAAGCATGCTGAACACACTGGTTCTCTTTCTGTCGAGTTTTGCTGCCGATAAGCCATTCGAGATAGAAGTCCTCGACGGCCAGTCCGGCCGCGGGGTTCCGCTCGTCGAGTTGACGACAACCGCGGGCGTGACCTACGTCACCGATTCCGCCGGCCGCATCGCGTTTGACGAACCAGGGATGATGGACCAGCGGGTGTGGTTTGCCGTGAAGAGCCACGGCTATGAGGCACCCAAGGACGGCTTTGGGATTGCCGGGAAGGCCTTTGACGTGAAGCCCGGCGGCAATGCTACGCTCAAGATCAAGCGGATCAATATTGCGGAGCGGTTGTACCGGATTACCGGTTCGGGGATTTATCGGGACAGCGTGCTGCTCGGCCGAGACGTTCCCATCAAAGAGCCGCTGCTCAACGGCAAAGTGACCGGCTGCGACTCGGTCTTGCTGACGAAGTACCAAGACAAGCTCTATTGGTTCTGGGGAGACACGAACCGCCCCGCCTACATCTTGGGACTCTTCGATGTCCCCGGAGCAACCAGCGCGACTCCGGCCAGCGGCCTCGATATCGAAAGGGGAATTGACCTCACTTACTTCACCGGCAAAGACGGCTTCGCACGGGCGACCTGCAAGATGGCCGGTGAAGGACCGACCTGGATCGGCGGCGTCACAGTCGTGAAAGACGCCAAGGGCAAAGAGCGGCTCATGGGCTCGTACATCAAGGTCAAGCCGCCGCTCTCCATCTATCGCCGGGGCACCTGCATATGGAATGACGAGAAGAACGAATTCGAACATGCCGCCGACATCCCGCTCGATGCTCCCCTCCATCCGCACGGCCATCCAATCCTGTTCAACGATTGCGGAGTCGTTTTCGCGTATTTCGGCGACCCCTTCTTCAACTGTCGCACCTATGCCACAGCGGAAGGTTACTCGGACCTCTCCAAGTACGAAGCCTTCACCTGCCTCAAAGCCGGCAGCACCTTGGAGAAACCGGAGGTCGAACGGGATGCGAGCGGCAACGTCGTGTGGGCGTTCAAGAGAAACACCCCGCTCATCGATGCCGCCGCGGAAGAAAAACTCCTGGCCACGGGCCTCCTCAAGAAGGAAGAGGCCAATTTCCAAATCCATGAAGCCAAGACCGGAAAGAAAGTCGCGGTCCACCGCGGCAGCGTCCGCTGGAACGAATACCGCAAAAAATGGGTCTGCCTCTTTGGCCAGCACGGCGGCAGCTCGTTCATCGGCGAAATCTGGTACGCCGAGGCAAACGGCCCGACCGGTCCCTGGAAGGAGGCGGTCAAAGTCGTCACCCACGACAAGTACAGCTTCTACAACCCGGTCCATCACGCCGAATTCGACAAAGATGGCGGCCGCTTCATCTTCTTCGAAGGAACGTACACGACGACCTTTTCAGGCAACGAGCACAAGACGCCGAGGTACGACTACAACCAGGTGCTGTATAAGCTGGACCTGGCGGATGAGCGGCTGAGAAGCAAATGACGAAATTCGAATGGCGAATGACGAATGAAAGCAGAAGAGTATTCCGCCAAATTCGTCATTCGGAATTCGGCATTCGATTTTTCTCACTTTTTCGCCTTGTCCTTTTTCGGCTTCTTGTTCTTCTTGTCGTTCTTCTGGCTGTTGTTTCCCTTACCCATTTGATTCTCCTTGTGTGAAATCGTTTGTCGATCCTGCGACACATCCAACGCCCGCCATCATACCAAAGCTAATGGCGCCGAAAATCCCCAGTGGCCTGTTTTGCATTCGCCATTCGAGTTTTGTCATTTGTCTTCTCCCTCTTCCCACTCCGGCACTCCGAACACAAAACCTGCTCGCACAGGCGAGGGCATCGGTGAATTCGCTCCGCGCACACTTCGCCAGACTACTTCGTTCAGCAGCAGGTCGTCAGCCGCGTCCTCCTTGCTGAAATCAAAGGCCAGGGACATCTTCGCACCGTAAGCCGTCGCCAGGTTCCTGGCCCCCAGGTCCACGTTGGACGGCAAGTGCTGATACGGCGTCATATCCGCTCTCGCCTGGAATGAGTTGTACATCGGCAGCGCGGAGGCATCGAACTGGGTCATCGGCTCCAGGCCGAGAATCAGTTCCATCGTCCGAAGCATGCTGGAGGTGGAATACAGGCTGGAATCGACGGCTCCGCGGCGGGTGTAAGGGCTGATCACCAGGGCCACGGTCCGGTGGGCATCCACATGATCGCTGCCATTCTGGGCATCATCTTCGACGACGAAGACGGCGGTGTCTTTCCAGAACGGACCCTTGCTCAGCGCCTCAATCACGCGGCCCAGGGCCAGGTCGTTGTCCGCCACCATCGCGGTCGGCGTCGGCTTGTCGGGCGACGTGCCATAGGTGTGATCGTTTGGAAGCCGCAGGACGATGAACTGGGGCATGGCTCCTTCTTTCTCGAACCGCGCGAGCTCCTCGATGAACCGGTCGGCCCGTTTCTGATCTGGGTAGTCCAGGTCATAGCCGTGGAACTGCTCGTCGAAGTGCCCCTCCAGCGATTTCACTTTTGCTCTGGCGGGCTGGCCCGGCTTCTCGGCATTGGCGATGAACTCGCCGTAGCTCCGGTAACTCACCTTCGCTTTCGCACAGCGGTCCCAAATGTAGCCACCAGCGGAAGCGGCAATCGTGAAGTTTCCCTCGGAAGGATACTTGAGCTTCCCCCCGCGGCTGCCGCGGTACATCAGCGGCCAGGTCTTTTCGACGAAGTCGGTGGCATAGGCCGCCATGCTCCATTCGTGGCCATCGGCGGAAACCTCACTCTCGACATAAAAGTTGTCGAGCAGCACGAACTGGCGGGCCAGGGCGTGGTGATTGGGGGTCACCTTCTCGGGAAAGATGCACAGGCTTTTGTCGCCGTTTCCTTCAGGCATGTCTCCAAAGACCTGATCGTAAGTTCGGTTCTCCTTGATGATGTAGATGCAGTGCTTGATGGGGCTTTGCCCACCGACCTTCGCGGGAATCGGATTGTCCGCGTCCCTCGGCTTGCTGACTGGGGCCTGATCTTCGCGGAGCGGGCTGCAGGCGAAAGCATCTTTGGTATACCGGGACATCTGCTGCGGTGTCGGCGGCTCAAGCTGGCTGATGGTGCCACGAAACAGACCGCCGATGTACTCCTCGACATCCTTCGGCGGCGGAGCGGCCAGGTTGGGTCCACGGCTGTTGGCCTTGCTCATCAGTCCCTTGCCGTTGGCGATGTAAATCTTGCCATCTAGCGGGCTGAAGCGAACCGACGTCGGATACCAGCCGGCAGGAATAAATCCCAGCGAGCGGCTGTGCCCCCGCTCCGAAACATCGATGACCGCCACATTGTTGTTGTCCGCATTAGCAATCAGCAGCACCTTTTCATCCGGCGACAAGGCAATGCTGTTGGGCGTGCTGCCGACCGGCGCCCGAGGATAAAGGCTGCTGGTGATGACTTCTAGTGCTTTGCCGGTCGCCGTCTCGAGGACGCAGACCGAGTTGCTGTTGGCACAAGCCACATACAGCAACTCCTGCTTCTGACTCAGCAGCAGCTCGGTCGGATGAGCATTGGTTTCCCAAACGGCATCGACTTTCTTCGTTTCCAGATTAATCACCGCCACGCTGGTCCGCCCCCATAGGCTGACATACAGCCGCTTGCCATCGGCGGAAGGAAGAGTCGTGTAAGGATAGTCAGACGCCGTGAACTTGACATGGCTGATCTTCGCCGGCTCCGCCAGCGGCACGAGCGCAACAGTGTCTCCCCACGGATTGGCGACAAAGAGTTGATTGCCATCCTTGCTCAACGACAAGCCGGCCGGCACGAACTTCTCCTTGGGATCGGCAATCCGAATGGTCCGATGGTCGCTCAAATAGCCCTTGGCATACGCAAACCGATGCACCACCTCATCCTCTGCCCCGCTGGCAAAGAGTTGCGAGCCCTCCGGGTTGAATGCGAGCCCGACGAAAGTCTCGGAAATATTCACCCGCGAGATGATTTTGAGCTCTTTGACGTCGATGATGACCACCTCATGGTCCCCATATCCCGCGTGGAGTACGGCGGCGAATGGCTCCTTGGGGTGCAGGGCGATGTTGACCGGAAAATCTCCCACTTTCAGTTGTTTCCCCGCCGGCCGAAGCGACCACTGGTTGGGGAGGAGAATCTTCCCCCCCGCCTGCATTCCCGGCAGCACGACCGGCGCACGCTTCTCTTGCTCCTTAGACTCCTGGCCCAGCGCGAAACCGCCGGCGGCAAGTACAACGGCGAAGGCAAGGCAATGCAGGCCGGAAGGCATGAGGAAAGTGGACTTCATGTTAAAAGTGGCTTTCAGTTGAGGAGTAAAAAAGTGGATACTACGGGCTTGCGAACATCCGGCGACCAGTTCGCGTAATGTCTCACACATCCCATGCCTTCGGGGGTTTCCATGTTGCCTCCCAGCGCCTTTCAGCTTACCGCGATTCTGCTCCTGGTTGCATCGGCCGCCTTGGGTGCCGAGCCGGCGGCCAAGAATTCCGCTCGGGAGAACTGGGGGCAGTGGCGCGGGCCGCTGGCGACGGGGGAAGCACCGGCGGGCAATCCGCCGCTCACCTGGAATGAAGCGGACGGCACCAACATCCGTTGGAAGACCGAAATCCTCGGCCGAGGCCATTCCACGCCGGTGGTTTGGGGGGACCGAGTTTTCCTCACTACCTCCATCCCATTTGGCGAGGCTCTGCCCCCGAGGCCCAGCACCGCGCCGGGAAATCACGACAATCTCCCCGTCACGCACCGCCACAAATTCATCGCCCTCGCTGTCAGCCGAGCCAGCGGAAAAGTCCTCTGGCAACAGACGCTCCGCGAAGGACTGCCCCAGGAGCAGGGGCATCACACCGGCAGCCTGGCGTCGAATTCGCCAGTGACGGATGGCGAGCATGTCTTCGCCTTTTTCGGCTCGTTCGGATTGTATTGCCTGGACGCCAGCGGCAAACAGATTTGGAAGGCCGATTTCGGCGCGATGCAGTCGCTGCATGGACATGGCGAAGGAAGTTCGCCGGCACTGCATGGCAACACACTGGTCGTCAATTGGGATCATGAAGGGAAGTCGTTCATCGTGGCCCTCGACAAACGGACCGGCAAAGAGCGGTGGCGCAAGGAGCGAAACGAAGTCACTTCCTGGGCCTCCCCCATCATCATCGAATATGCCGGAAAGCCCTTACTGATCGTGAGCGGCACCAGCCGCGTCCGCGGCTATGACTTGGAGAATGGCAAGGTGCTGTGGGAATGTGGCGGGCTCTCGTCGAACGTCGTTGCTTCGCCGGTCTCCGGTGACGGCATGGTCTTCGCCGGCAGCAGCTATGACAAGCGGGCCCTGATGGCGATCAAACTCGACGGGGCCAAGGGGGACATCACGGGCTCCGAGCAAATCATCTGGAACCGCTTTCGGGGCACGCCCTACGTTCCGTCGCCGCTGTATTATGACGGCGCACTCTATTTTCTCACGCATTACCAGGGGATTCTCTCGCGCGTGGATGGCGTCACGGGAGAAGACCGCCCCGGTTCTTTTCGGTTAGACGGAATCTCCAACATCTATGCCTCCCCTGTCGCCGCCGCCGGCCGCATCTACGTCACGGACCTCGACGGTACCACCATCGTCGTCAGCCGCGGCGAGATTCCCCGGACGCTCGCGCTCAATCACATCGCGGAGACTGTCAGCGCCAGCCCCGCCATCGCCGGCAAGCAAATGTTTCTTCGCGGGGAGAAGCACCTCTATTGCCTGGAAGAAAAGTAGGGTGTGGTGAGTGTGGCACTGGCAGTCAAGCGACGACGCACAATACTCAACGACTTCGCAAGACACAGCCGTCGCTTGATAGCCAGTGCAGCGTCGCCAAATGACGCAGCCTCGCCAGCAGACTCTTGAGGTGGCAGCTTCACGCTGACTCAGCACTGGCTATCGAGCCGAGGAATGTCTTTCGAGAAGCATGGACTGTGCGTTCGGCTCGACTGCCAGTGCCACTCTATTTTTTTCCCCCAGCGGCACATCGCGGAACAGCTTGTGGCAGGCGGTGCAATTCTTGCCAATCCGATCCATCCCTTGAGCCAAGGTTTCCGGAGTTTTTTCCGGCCGGCCAGCGGTGATCCAGTCCTTGAGAGCCGTTTCCATGTCTTGGGCAGCGGCTTCTCCTTCCTTCATCAGTTCCTGAAAACGCGCCGATTTGGCCATGATTTCCTTCGTTCGCAATAGCTCCGTGAAATGCTCGCGGAGCAGGAGCGCCTCATGGTCGGGCTGCAAGGCCGGCTGGTCCTTAATCGGCTGCCATTTGTTGGCGGCAAAGAGCTTGAGATGGTTATTGATGTGCTCCACGTCGACCATTGCCTCCGCCATCGGCGGAAGTTTGGCGACGGCCGGAAATTCGGCCCCGAGGGCGTCGAGCAGCCTGTCGTCAAACCGCTTGGCCTCTTGCGCCGCCTGATACAGCCCGCGATAGCTCTCGCTGGTGCCGGCGACCACCAGCACCTGCCGCGCATCCTTGGGATCAATCAAGCCCGCGCCCACACAGGCCGCACTGGCCGCTACCGGACTGCGATGCTTGCCATGATGGCAGTGGATGTAAATTGGCCCCGGCAGATCGCGCACCGCCTTGGCGAGTTCCTCGACTCGCTCCGCGGGAATACCGTCGTACCCATGCGGCAGATGGACATACCGCAAGCCGTTCTTCTTCGCCAGCTCCACATCCGGCCTGGCACCATCGACACTGATGACCGTCTTGACCCCCAAGTCCTTCAACTCCTGGAAAGCCTCGTCCCCATCCGGCAGTCCACCGGAAATGACCTTGGGATGCACTAGGAGCGCATTGGGCAGATGCTTGACGGTCAGCTTTTCCAAGGGCGCCGGCTGGGGCTTACTCCTTTGGGCAGGCTGATCAGCGGCCACGAATGGCGCGCCGACCGCCAATGCCAGCAGCAATATGGAGATTCTCATAAGGCACCTAACCGAATGACGCCCGCCAATGCCGTAATTTCCCCGATTTCTTGACGAATTGATAGTGCCGTCATCGATCGGAAGTACCGACTTACTCCGCCGCGAACTGATCGCGGATATACTTCGCCGCCGTGTCCCACTTATTGACTGCAGCGGCGAAGTCGACGGGCATGGCGTACACGGTTCGCGGCGTTTCCACTCTCGGTTTGATCTTGACGGCGGCATTGAGCGGGATCTGGGCGCTGGGGCCCAAGGCTAGTTTCTCCTCGACCGTGGGGGCGAGCAAATAGTCGACCAGCCTTCGGGCATGGGCTTCGTGAGGGGCTCCTTTGATGATGCAGAGCGTGTTGGGGATGAAAAGAGTTCCCAACTCTGACTGGTCGCGATCGGGATAGACAATCACCACCGGCGATCCTCGCTCCACTTCGCTGATGGCGTCGTCGGTGTCGGTCAGGCCGAAAGCGAGTTGCCCATTCCCAACGGCCACAGCGACCTGCTTGTTGCCGCCTCGAATTTGAATCTCGTTGTCCTTGAGGCTCTGAAAAAACGCCTTGGCCTTGTCGTCTCCCAGGGCCGCGAACAGGCAGGCGGCGTGCGTGGCCGTGGTGCCGAAGAGCGGCTTGGCGATGCCAACTTTTCCTTTCCATTTCTTGTCCGCCAGGTCATAGATCGATTTCGGCCGCTCGGTTTCGGGCACCACCTTCGTGTTCACGAGGAGCACCCGGGCGCGCCCGGCAAAGCCGTGCCAGGTTCCGTTCTTGGAGCGGAAATGTTCGGGATAGCTTTCCGCTATCGGCGAATGGTACACGGCCAACAGCCCTTTTTCCTCCAGCCGGAATGTATTGAGGATTTCGTTATTCCAGAAGACATCGCAGCGGGGGCGGTTGGTCTCCGCCATGATGGCTTGGGTCAGGCCGACCGTCTTCGTGCTTTCAATGTCGTATTTGGCGACGACCGAAACCCCGGTTGTCTCGGCAAAGTCGTTCAATATCGGCTCGGAGAATTCGCGGTCGAGGGCGGAGTAAACGACGACTTCGTCCTGGCCGCCAGAGCAACCTATGAGTGCGCCGATCAGGCTGAGTAGAACAGTGGCAAATGGACGCATGGTAATCCCAGACTACTGACGCCAGCGACCAGAAAATCTCTCGCGCCGGCGAACACTAACCCGGGCGATGGTTTATGGCGAACCGTGGCTGCCGTCCTATTTCTGCTTCCGCAAATCCAAATACAGCGGCAGCTTGCGGTATTCGACTTCCAGCGAAAGGAGGTTCATGGTGGTGACGTACAGCCGGCCGGCGTGCAGGCCCCAGCGGTCGGGGACGGCTCCGCGGGGGTTCCAACTGCCGGCCCAGGCACCGGTTTGCACCTGCGAATCCCGCAGCAGCGGAAAGAGCTGCCTTTTCCAGGTCTCCCAGTAGTCCCCTTCCATGTGGCACATCACCTGCGTGGCATAATACCAATAGTAGGTGTCCCGCTGCGGGTCGGCGGCAGTGCCGACTTGTGGATAATGCTGGGCCAGGTAATTCGCCCCTGCGATTAGGTTGGGATCTTGTTTTTTCCATCCCGTGTATTGCCGCATCAACAGGCCGACCGCGGTCATGGTCTTGCTCGGCAGGCGGCCATGTCGCTGCTGGGCCGTATCGGGGGCATAGGGGTTATAGCGGTAAACGTTTGGCTCCCCCGATCCTCCCTGAGCGACGGAGAGCCACTTGGAAATCTTGGCATACGAATCGGTCGGCACTTCGAGATTGGCCAATTCGCCACTCTTGAGGGCCATCATCATCCAGCCGGTGACGGAGGTGTCGGTCCCCACGCCGGGTGCGTACCGCCAGCCCCCCAAATCCTTGTTCTGGGCCGCCACGATGAAGTTGATTGCTTTCTGCGCGGGATCCTTGAGAGCCGGGTCGCCGGTCATACCATAGGCCTCGCAGAGAGCAATAGTCCCCAGGGCATGGCTGTAGAGCCAGACGCTCTGATTGGAGCGGTCGTCGAGCGGCACAAACAGGTCGCCGTTGTCCTTCTGATTGCGAACGAGATAATCGAGCCCCTTGCGGACGACGTCCTTATACTGGTGTTCGCGGTGGGTGTAGCCCCCCCCTTGAAACGAGAGAATGGAAAGTGCGGTGGCACCGGTGTCGCTGACCAGCATGAACTTTCGCTCGTCCGCGGAGACGGCATTGGTCGCCTCGTCGAATCCTTGCAGGCTCCAGTTTCCTTCCGGCAATTGATGGCGGGCCAAAAACACCAGGCCCAGCTCGATGGCGGCTTCGGTTTCGGGGCCGAGGGTTCCCTTGCCGCCGCCGGGTTCTTTGCCGGGGGTGCGGCCAGAGCGCCGCATGAAGGGCTCAGTGGCCACGATGACCGCGGTGGAGAGGCTCGGCAATCCGCCGGCCGCCTGCTTGACAAAGCGGGCGGTGGCCGACTGCACTTGCACACTATCGGTACGCGACTGCCGCGTCTTCAGGCCCACTTCGGGAGAGAAATCGGAGCCGAGTCCGCCGGGCCCTTCGGGAGCTTCAATGTTCACCGCTAGGGCATCGCCCCCTGATTGTTTAGTCATCGGCATGTTCCCCATGCCTCCCATCATGTGGTCCATCGTCGCCTGCGCGACCGCGGAAGTCGGACCGATTTCCGGAACTTCCGCCGTCGTGCCGCCAGCTGCCGGGGCGGTTTTCGCGGCGCGAGCCAAGGGCGCGCCTTTGGTTACAGGGTCGCCGACCGCTGGGCCGTTTTCACCGGCGGGACCAGCCTGCCGCTGGCCTGGGCCGGGACCGGCGGGAGCAAGCGAACTAGCCATGGCGACATCATCGCCGGCCACCGCGCCGCCGCCGCTAGCTGCACCCGCAGCGCCGCCACTGGCGCGAGCCGACTCGGTGCCGCGAGCCTCGAGCGCAGCGCCGGCTGGTGAGCCGCTGGAAGACGGCGCGCCGGCGATTTGAACCGTCTCAGCCGTGGCACTGGCGGTGAACGTGGGACCGGTTGCTGATTTGGAAGGAGACGAAGTACCGCCCCCCAGGGCCGGCGAGCCGGGAGCCGACTCCGCCGCTTCCGCCCGAGCGACCGCTACCGCGCCGGGAGCCGCAACTCCGCCGTCACCAGCCGCCCCAGCCGGTTCCGCGGAAGCAGACGGCGCTCCGCCAGCTGGTGCCCCGCCGGAAAGGTTCTGCCGCGCGGCGGCTGTGTCCACCGCCGCCACTTCCATTTTCGGTGCGCCGCCGTCACCGCCGGCGCCCATGGGCGAGGCGACGATGTCCGCCTTGATCGGTCCGCTCATGGCAAGTGCTGGTGCGCCGCCGGCCGCAGCGCGAGCCAGGCGGCGGGCCTTTTCTTCTTCATCTTCCACGCTCGGCTGTCCGGCGCTCGCTCCGCCCGAAGAGCCATCCGCGGCGTCGGCCCGGCTGACATCACTCTTGGCCAGAAGCAGCGCGGAATTGGCGGCGGTCTGAGGACCAGTCTCCTGGGCAGTGGAAGGTCCACCTGTCACCGATGCTCCGCCGGCCAGTGTCCGCGCTGCGCTGGTCATTGCGGCGTCGATGGAAGCAGGCGTTCCGCCTGCATCACCCGACGGCCCGGCGACCGAAGCGTCCACCTTGGCTCCCGCGAGCGACATCAACGGCGCTCCGCCAGCGGGAGCTCGGCGGGCACTTTCCGCGGCCTCTGTTTCAAAGTTCATCTGAGGCTGGCCACCACCAGCCGCGCGGCCGCCGCCGGTTTCGGCCACGATCTGCGTGGGACCAAGGTCCACGTCGGAAACTCCTTTGGGCGCGGTGACATCACCCTTAGCAGCCGTGGCGTCAGCTCGGGACAGGCTGGCACTGGCGCTCGCGGCCAAATCCGTCACGGTCTGCGAGCCGGTAGTCGTCGCGACCACTCCCGATTCGGCTTGCAGCGAAGCGCTCGGCATGGCGGCTTGGGCCCGGCTGCGGGCGATTTGAGCCGGGGCACTTGGCGAGAGCGCGTCTCCCGGTGCTGCTTCCTGCGTTGCCTTCGCGCGGCTCGCCGCGCCGGAGGCGACCAGCGCCGGGCTATCTCCGCCGGCAGTTGCACGGTCGATGTTCGGTGAGCTGCCGACGCCAGCCGTTCCGCCGGTCGCCCGCGTCAAAGCCATTTTCGACGGCTGAGCGGATTCGCTGGCGCTCGTGGCGGATGCGACCGCGGAGGCCGGGCTATCGACGCTGGATGGAGATGTCGCGGTGGGAGCCGTCATGGTGGCTCGCGACGGCGTGCCGCTCGCGGCGAGCTGGGGATTGAGCGTGGGGACCGTGCTGGCCTGAGCACGCGCCGAGCCGGCAGCGGCGGCAACCGTCGTCGCGCTACTGGCGGACTGCGCGGCCAGGGCCGGCTGGGTCATGCTCGCCGCGGCGCTCGTGGAGGCGGTTTGGCGCGAAACACTGGAGGCAGAGGGACTGGGAATTCCACTCTGGGCGGTCTGCGGCCCGCTGTTGGTCGGCACATCAGCCGCGGTCGTCACCACGTTGGCCACGCCGCTCTTCGTGCTGCGAGTGGCTGCGACGGCTGCCGGCGAAGGAGTGGCGGAGGGAGACTCCGACGGAGACTCCGACTGAGACGTGGCCCGGCGGGTCGCACTGGGGCTGGTGATTGCCATCGGATTGGTCGCGGCAACCTGAGCCGGAACCGGCTCCCCCGTGGAGGCGGAAGTTTGCGGAGCCGCATTCGTCTGGCGGCGGGTCGCGGTGCTGGCCGCGGCGATTTCCGTCGTTGCGGAAGCTGAAGTGCTCGGCGCTGTGGCTGCCGGCTCAATCTTGGTCGCGCTGGGGATGCTCGGCGCTCCGGTCTTCCGGGTAAGAGTGGCCATTGCCGCCGGATTGGTCTGAGCGGTCGGATTCTCATTCGCCTGGGCGCGGGCCACGCGAGACGCTGGCTGGTCGCGGCTGATCGAGCTGGGGGAGTTGGAAGGAATCTCGGCCGCTTTGGCAGTCGTCACCTGCGTGGTCGCCCGCTGCACGCGACTCGCCTGTGGTGCAATCTCCGTGGCACTCGCCGATGCCGATTCGGAAATCGCTTGGGGTTTCGCTGCCTGAGCCGTTGTCGCGACATCGGAGCGGGTCGTCGTGCGAGGCTGACGAGTTGGAGTCGAGGCCGGGCTTTGGGCAACGGTCGGCGCCGTCTCCGCGGGCAACTCTCGTTTCTTGGGTGTTGGATCAGCCTTCGCGGAAACTTCCGGCGTCGGTTCCGCCGTCACGCGGGCAATTTCCGGGCTGGCAGTGGTTTTCTTGGTGGACTGGGTATTCGCTGGGGTGAGCGCCGTCGAGTCCGTTTGCTTGGCCGTTGGTGGGGCCTCCGCCGCGGCGACTTGCGAACGGGGAGTCTCCGTCGGCGTGGCAATCTGCTTCTTCAGTGTTGGAGTGGCCGAATCTTCCGCCACCTTGCTCTCCTGCGTCTGCCGTTTGGAGAGCTGACTCGTGGCGGCCTGAACCGTGGTCGTCGGCTCCGGCAGGGCAGCGGTGGCGACGTTCGGCTCGGTAGTCTGCCGCTCAATCTTGGCGGTGGAGGGTTTGGCTTCGACGCCGGCGAGCCTGGTCGGCACGGTCTCCGTCTTGATCAGCTCGCTGATCTTCATTTCCGAGGGCCGAGTCTGCTTGCTTAGTTTCGATGCTTGCTCCGCCTGTCTGGGGGCAGCTTCGCTTGGCTGCTGGCGGCGAACGACGTTGGGGTCGGTGGTGGGAACCGATTCGGGGACTGGAATCGGCTGCGACGGGGCTTGCGGCTGCTCGGGCCGGGTTTCCTGGCGGGTAATCTGCTCCGGCTCCGGCTTGGGCTCGGGCGTCTTGGTTTCGACGGGCTTTTCAAAGTCCTGCTGGGGGCGGTCCTGTTCGCGAATGAGCTGGTGTTCACGGTACTCCTGCACAATCTTGGGAGCTCGCGTTTCGATGACTTCCCTGTCGGTCACCAGGTCGTCATCGAACAGTACATTCAGAATCGTTTGCTTCAGCGGCACGATCAGCGCCACATGGAGAATGGCCGCCAGCACAATCGACAGTTGCATCGAGCGGCGGAGCCATTGCTCCTGCACGAAGTGAAAGGCCGCCATGAAACCGGCGACGAGCAAGGGAATCAGAATCAGGTAGGTGAGGGCGTTGTCGTACCACGGCACGTTGCTGAACTGCTTATAGGCCGCCGACACTCCCATCGAGAACGCGCCGAGCACAACGAGGCCAATCTGGACGGGCCAGATTTTCTCGTCGAAATAAGTGCCCCGCCGAGCGGGGATCTTGCGAATGACTCGGCGAAGTTTGGCCATGTGTTACTCTTTGCTCTCGCTGTCCATCACCGCCGAATAGTCGTGAATGCCGGCCTGGTTACAGAGGTACTGTGCCCGGGCGACGAATTTCCATGGGGCCCGCTCATCGGCCCGGATTTGGACCGCCTGGCTGGTGGGATTGTTGATGGCGGAGTCGACCAGGAGTTTGCCCAACTCCTGCTCTGTCAGCAGCTTGCTCTGGACAAAGTACCGGCCGGTCTGGTCAACGTTGACAAAAATCTCCTTCGGCTTGGCGGTCAGGGGCATCGCCTCGCTGCCGGCGGGAAGCTGCACGGGGATGCTGCGCTCTTCCTGGGCAAAGTTCGTGATCACCATGAAAAAAATAAGCAGGTTGAATACCATGTCAATCATGGGGGTCAGATCGAGCAGGCTGTTCGCTCGCCCCTTGTTGAGTTGAATGGCCATAGAGTGCAACGTGTTCCTGCCGGGTGGCACGCTCACGGCTTTGCGTGGGCGCGTGACGGCTACTATTCTTGCTACCTCGGTACAGCGACCGCCGACTTTTCTTCCACCGACCCATTGTCCTCGACACCCTGCCGGCTGAAGCGGACGCGGCCTTCGTAGCGTTCAAACTGCGGTAGCAGACTGAACACCAGCTCATCGATTTGATGGAAGATGGTGGTGATTCGCCCCTCGAAGTAATGCGAAAACAAGGCACACGGGATCGCGACGGCGAGTCCGGCGAAGGTCGTCACCAAGGCCGTATAAATGCCACCGGCCAATACCGACGTGCGGTCGACCCCCTGCTCCATCACCGTCATTTGATGGAACGCCATGATCATCCCCTGGATCGTTCCAATTAGTCCCAGCATCGTCGATACGCCCGCGGACATGTTGATCCACTTCACGTTGGCGTACAGCTTGTCGGCTTCCCGCTGGCTGGCCTGCGTGGAGGTGCTTTCAATTTCCGAGATGGGCCGGCCCACTTTGAGCAGCATGGCTCGAATGACGTTGCCGGCGGAGGAGGGGAATTGCTGGCAGAGGCGATAGGCCTTGCGAGGGTCGAAGTTGCCTTGTGCTCCGCCGAGCGAACCCAGGCCGGTGACCAGCCCTTCCGGCAGCACGCGCTCTTTCCGCAGGCCGATGAATCGCTCGATGGTCATCGTCGCGGCCAGAATGGACATGCCAAAAATCGGAATCATGAAAATGCCGCCGGCGATCGTCAGGCCTAAGAGATCGATCGAATCATCCTTCTTTTTCGCCGCCGGCTGTTCATCGGTTGCGCCGCTGGCTGGCGTGGGAGCCGGAGTCGCGCTGGGTCCGCCGTCGGCAGCGGCGGGAGCAGATCCAGTTTGAGCCTGCGCCTGATGCTTGCTAGGCACGGCATACAGGACGGCAAAGGCCAGTACGGCAGCGGCCAGATAGACGGCGAGCTTGATGCGGGAATTAGCTGCGAATTGCATCATGGGGATTGCTTTCTGAGTAGCCTGCACACTCCGTGGGCAGACATGTCCGCTCACCGAGTGAGAGGACTACTATAGTTTTCCTAATAATTCCAGCCGCTTTTTGGCTTCGGCTGCTAACTCGTGCGTGGGGTGTTTCTCGACCAGGAACGTATAAAACCGTTTGGCGTCGGCAATCAGTTTGGTCTTGGCGGCCGCGTCCTGCTCGGTGCCGATTCGCACTTCGGTGCAGCGGCCCGCTTCAAAACCGCTTTTGGCCTGCCAATTTTTTGTTTCCGCCGGCGCCGTTTCTCCGCCGTAACCAAACATGGCCCGCTGGAATTCGCGGACAGCTTCAGCGTGCTGTTTCTTCTCGAAATAGACTTCACCCATCATGAATCGGGCCCGCGCACCCACTTGTTCGCGAGACTTCGTCGCGGCGACCTCGTAGTCCTTGAGAGCTTCGTCCGGCTTGCCGTCATTCTGCCTGGCCCAGGCGAGCTCATAAGTTGCCTCGGGAACCAGCGGAGACTCGGGAAACTTTTTGGTGAGCTGCGACAGCAATTCGATGCTTTTGTCCCACAGCTTTTCCTGCGAGGCACTTTGGCCGCCATGCAGCAGGGTCAGGATTTCCATCGCAGGCGCTGAAGCCTTTACTTTGGCAGCGGCTTCATAGGCCGGCAAAGCGTCCTTGTACCTTTCCTGGCGGAACAGACATTCGGCTTTCATGAAGACGGCATCGCCGGCGAGCGGGCCTTGAGCGAACGCGGCAACCTGGGCCTCAAACTGCTTTTGGGCTTCCGCATACTGCTTCTGCTGGTAATTGGCCCAGCCGAGTTTATAGAGGGACTTTTCGCCCAGGTCCCCCGCCGGATTCTTGCCGGCGCAGGCGGCATAAGACGCTGCCGCTTGGGCATAGTCCTTCTTGTCATACTGATCTTCACCGACATGAAACAGCCCCTCCGCAGCTAGCGGGCTGGCCGGGTATTCTTTTGCCAACCGGGCGAAGTACGGCACGGCTTCCGCGTGCTTCTCTTGCGATTTCACCCCCCAACCGGCTTCGTAAAGGACCTTGTCGGCACCGGTGTATTTGGCGTTTTCCTTGAGCAGCGTGTCGAGTGTCGTTACGGCTTCGGGAAACTTCTTGAGCGCGACGAGTGCCAGCCCCTTTTCATAGAGCGCGTCCGATTTTTTCTCCACATCGGGATTGGATTTGAGATATGCGTCCAGGTCTTCAATCGCGCCGGGCAACTGGCCCGCCTGGCGGCGACTCATCGCGCGGCCCAGGTAGGAGTCATTGACCAACTGATGCTGCGGATATTTGGTGAGCAGCGCCGTGAAAGTTTCGGCAGCGGGCGCGAATGCCTTGGTTTTGAGTTGCGACCAGGCCTTGCCATAAATCGCGAAGGGAGCAAAGGCGGAATCGGGCGACTTGGTGATGACGATTTCATATTCCTCGAGCGCCGTTTTGAAGTCATCGGCTCCGTAGCTGAATTCCCCCAGCCGATAATGGGCCTGGTCGAGCAGGCTGCTCGATGGAAAGTCGGCAATCAACCTCGCGACCGTGGCTTTCGCTTCGGCCGCCTTGTTCAGCTTTCGCTGAGCCCGGGCGACCAGCAACAGAGCCTCATCCGTCTGCCGCCATTTGGGATTGGCAGTGACGGAGGCGGCGAGGGCCTTTTCAGCCTCCGCGAACTTGTCCGTATAGAACAAGCTGGCCCCAATCAAGAACTGCCCTTCCGCGGAAAGATCCGGCGACTTGAGCGTGGCGACCACCGGGCCGAGCGCGGCAATCGTATCGGGATACTTTTTCTGTAGATACGAAATCAGTCCCAGCCGTACGCGCCACAGATCTGCGTCCGCGTGCTGCGGGCTCACCGCGACGATTTCTTTATAGCCCGCTTCGGCCTCGGGGTACTTCTTGAGTTGCAGATTGCACTCCGCGGCAACGTACTTCACATCGGGGAGCAGCTTGTCCTGCGAATATCCAGAAAGAAACGCCGTGGCATGTTTCAAGCCCTCGTCGTAGCTCTTCAGTTCGAGGGCCGTGAAAGCGGCATTGTATAAAGCCTGGGGGGCGACTTCGTGCTTGGGATGGTCCGCGGCCAGTTTGGCATACAGCGCCAGTGATTCGGCGCGGCGGGCGGGGATTTCGTACAGCGAGTCCGCCTGGTCAAGTTTGAGGTTCACCAGGTACGGGCTGTCACCGCCGACCGCAATCAGTTTGCCGGCCTGATCGGCGGCTTCGGCAAATTTCTTGCCGCGGATTTGGATGCGGCAGAGCCAGTGCCCCGCTTCGGCGGAATCCTTCGTCCCCGCCGCGGCTGCTTTCGCGAGCCATGCCGCGGCCTCTTCGAACTTGTCCGCCCGGTAGAAGCAGCGGCCGGCGGCCATCGTTGCCTCCGGCAGATAAACCGACTTCGGGAACTCGGCCACGCGCGCATAGAGTCCCGCGGCATCGGCGAACTTATCCTGTTTGGCCACGCAGTAGGCCTGCCGAAAGATCGCGTGGTCCGCCTGCGGAAAATCCTTCACTGCGGCAACCTCCGCGAACATCTTCTCAGCAACGGCGAAGTTACCGGCTTGCAACACCGTCTCGGCCTTCCGCATCCGGACTTCGCTGGCGAGCGGGCTTTCCGGCAATTCCTTGAGATAGATGTCAAAAGTTGCGCCGGCTTCGGGGAATTTGCCGAGCTCTTCCTGAGCGACGCCGAGCGCATAGAGTGCGTCGCCCCGGTGCTTCGTTTTCTCAAACTGCTTGAGCAGCGCCGCATAAGCCGCGGCTGCTTCGGGCTTTTTGCCAACGGCATATTGCGATTCGCCTTGATAGAACAGCGCGGAATCCGCGTACTTTCCCATGGGGAACTGTTTCACCAAGGCGGCAAATGTTTCCGCCGCCTTGTCATACATATCCGCCGTGCCGGCCAAAGCCATCGCGTACTGGCTGGAGCCCAGATTGATGTAGCTATCTTCGATGAGCTCGAATTTCGGGTTGTTCGCAATAACCGCCTGAAAGGCAGCCGCGGCTTTGTCGTATTGTTTGAGTTGCAGTTGGCAGACCCCCAGGTAATGCTGGGCCTTGGGAGCGAGGGGATCTTTGGAGTAGTTCTTGAGGAACTTCTCCCATTCCTCGATCGCCACGTCGAAAGCGTTGTTGTTTTGCAGCGTTGCCGCGTCGGCAAAGCTTTTTTTGGCTTCTTCCGAGGAGGCCGCGGCTTTTTCCTGGGCGGACATTTGGGCAATCTCCAGCGGTCCCGCCGAAAGACTCGCCGCCAGCACCAGTCCCCAAACTGCCCATTTCGCTTCAAGCAAGTGTCTCATCCGCCTACTTCCTTTGCCAGGGACCAATAACCAAAGTCCGTGCAGCACAAGCAATTACAGCACGCAAAACCATCTTTCACACTAGCCCCTTTAGTCTACCGGCTGGTTCCCAGGCGGTAAAGTTATTCACTCAGCCGACTGTGCAGATAGGAGTGGTTGTGGCGGCGGTAATTGTTACAGGCGGACGAATGAAGGGAAGGGACGGCAAGGGAGTCCTGCTTTGCGATGTGCCGGCACGTGCATTTTCTCTCGACATGCGGCGTCCTCTTGGCATAGGATTGATGATTGGCAGGCATGGGACTTTCGAAAGAGGGCAGCTATGAGTCGCTTCACACACAGGTTGTGGCAGCGGGCCTTGGGATGTGGGATTTGCATCGCACTGGTGAGCGGAGCGCCGGCAGTCGTTGCACAGGACGCACCTCTCTCTCCGGTAGCCCCCAAAGTCTCCCCGCAGCAGTTGCAGACATGGCTCGCGGAACTTGATTCTGAATCCTTTGATGTTCGCGAAGCGGCCGCGGAAAAGCTGGCCCAAGCGGGACCGGCTGCCGTGGATGTTTTGGCGAGCGGAATCGTCAGCGAGAGCGCCGAGACTGCCTGGCGAAGCGGAGCTTCGCTCGAGCGGATTGCGATGACCAGCGATGAGAAGACGCTGGCTCAGATCACGGGTGTGCTGGACAAGCTCAGTGCCAAAGGCAAACCTGGCTTGCGAACGATGGCCGCGGAGATGCATGTTCGCCAGAAGCATTTTCGCCATGACCGGGCAGTGGCCAGCCTCCAGAAGAACGGAGCAGTGTTTGCCGGAGATGGAATGGAACTCGGTGGAGGTGGCATTTTCGTCGGTGGACCGATCGCGATGGGCGGGCCAGTATTCATTGAAGAGGCCATCGAGGTTGTTCCCATTGTTGAACCGGTCCCCGCTCCCCCTGAGGCCGACGCGGGGATATTCGGCTTGATTGGTCGAATCTTCGGTGGGAAGGCTAAACTCGGCGACGAGCTGCCGCCGGACATAGAAATCCGCGAGGCGATTCCCGAAGAAGCGCCTCGAGTCGATCCCCCCGTCGAAGAACCGCCCGCCGCCGAAAAGCCAGCCGATGTGAAGGCTGGCGAACCCGCTCAGTTGTTGGAAGAATTCAAAGAGCTGGCCGAACCGGCGAAAGATCCCGTGGCGGCCGATATTCAGGTTCTCGCACCTCCCCCCGCGCTCGTCGAGGCGGTAGAGATTGTGGATGGGGCCGACATCAGGATCGTCGATTTCGGTTTCGGCGGTGGTGGTGGCATCATTGGCTTTGACGAGGGAGAGGTTCAGACATCCGCTTCGCTGATGCTCGGAAAACAATGGCGCGGCGGCGATGACGGACTCAAAGTGCTGAAGGATGTGCCGGAGATCTGGAACATTACGCTCAATGGTGCAAAAATCACGGATGCCGCGCTGAGGCACATGGAGGATCTCCCAAGCCTCAACAATTTGCAGGTTCGGGACACCGCCGTGACGCGGCAAGGGCTCCGAAACCTCCGCGAACGCCGGCCCAATTTGCAGGTGCAGGCCCGCGGCGAAGCAATGATGGGGGTGAATGCCGACATCGGCACTTCGCCGCTCGTGCTGACATCCATCTTTCCCGACTCTGGTGCCTATCGGGCCGGGCTGCGGGAAGGGGACGTCATTAAGAGCGTCGACGGCACCGCCATCAAGGATTTTGCCGACTTGACCATCTCAATCTATGGCCTCAAGGCGGGCGAGAAGGTTCGCGTGGCCTATGAGCGGAACGGAGCGAAGAACACCGCGGAGGTGACGCTTAAGAAGCGCGGGGATGACCAGTAAACAGGTCCTTATTTCCGGCGGCACCAGTGGCATTGGACGGGCCATCGCGCTGGCCTTTGCCGCCGAGGGAGTTCAGGTTCTTGCCACCGGCGTTTCTCAGGCCGAAGTTCAAGCGGCGAATGTAGGACGGAGTACTGGTCCGTCCTACGGTTCGATTCGCAATGAGGTCCTTGAGGTTCGCAGCGCTGAGCAGGTCGCTCGACTCGTCGCCACGCTCCCGCGGCTGGATGTGCTGGTCAACTGCGCCGGCGTCATTCGTCGCGGCGGGGTCGAGCACGATCCGGCCGTTTTCGCTGAAGTGCTCGATGTCAATCTCACGGGAACGATGCGGCTTTGCACGGCTGCACGGCCGTTGCTAAAGGAGTCCCGTGGGTGTGTTCTCAACACGGCCTCGATGCTGAGCTACTTCGGCAGCGGAGTTGCGCCGGCCTATAGCGCCAGTAAGGGAGGCATTGCGCAGCTCACGAAATCCCTGGCCATTGCCTGGGCCGCCGATGGCATTCGGGTCAACTCCATCGCGCCGGGCTGGATTGAATCGCCACTCACGGAGCCGCTGTTTTCGGATCCTGTCCGCCGCCAGGCAATCATCGACCGGACTCCGCTCGCACGCTGGGGACAGCCGGAAGACGTGGCCGGAGCGGCCCTGTTCCTGTGCTCTTCAGCCGCCACCTTCATCACCGGTGTCATTTTGCCGGTGGATGGCGGATACAGTATCGCCTAATTCTGGGGATTGCCGGCCCGGGGGTCCAAGCCGCTCAGATATCTTAAAACTTTGGCCGGCGGCAAAGTCCACTCTCCTGTCCTCCGAAGGCCGCAAAAAAATCTTTTGTGAATTTCGGCCCGGTTTTAGGCGCGAAAAGCGACTTTAATAGTAGAGACTCGCCGCGTTCAAGTAACAGCAGGAATCCAGAACCAACATGTCCGATTTCAAGCCGAGGCCAACCTCGCCAATGTGGCTCCTGATTGTGACGCTGCTGGGAGGAGCGTTTCTGGTTCAGCGCGGGAATCAACCCGCCGTGATCACTGACGCCCCACCGCCTCCAGCCATCCGCTCGGGATCTGAAACCGGTGACCCAGATGCGGACGCCGAATTCCGCATGCAGAGCCCGCTGCGGGAGTTTCTCGGTTTGCCAACCACGTCGCCGAAGGCTGCGAATTCGTATCCACCTCCCGTACAGGACAAAGCGCTGGATCAACTTGCCACGCGGATCAAGAGCCGCGTCGGCCTGCTGGAATTCCTGGTTGTGATGGTGGCGGATCCGATTGAAACCGCCACGAACTATCGCTTCGACTTGCAGCTCGATACGTTGCACAAAGCGCTAGGAGCCGATGGCTATGTACCGGACCATTTCTATCTTCCCTGGGGTTCGCCAGCCAAGGTCGACGCGCACCGTACGGAGCCGGCGGTGCTGCTCTACCGCCGCAATGGCACCTCGCTCGGCACCTGCGAGAATCCTGAGCGGCGGACCGACCTGCTGGTGGTCTATCTAATCGGAGAAACTCCCACCAGCGGCATTCACAAAGAAGCCTTCCTGGCCGCGATGGAGCAGATCACCACGCTCGGCAAACTGGCTCCCTGTCCGGCTCCCAACTCGCTGTCCACAATTAGAATTGCCGGCCCGCTCTTCACGGGGGCGGCCGATTCGCTGGCCCTGGCAATCCGGCAAGCGCGAGAGGACAAGATCACCGCCGCCGAATTCCAGGTCATCACGGGAACGGCCGTTTCGATCGACATCCAACGCTTTCGTGATTTGGCTGGGCCCAAGGTCGAGCTGCACTCGACGGTGCTTTCCGGCGCTGTCCTCAAGCAAGCCTTGATCCAACATGTGGTGGATCGTACTTGGTCGAAGAAGGTCCGCATCGCCTGGCTGGTGGAAACTGGGACCGGTTATGGATCGAGCGTTTCGACGGACACGTCGTCGCAATTCCACGAGGGGCGCGCCGTTCAGGGGGATCTCGAAACTCGCCAAAAAGTCGTCGAGCAGCAGACCATGCCCGCGCCGGAACCAGAGATCGCGGCCGGTCCCGCCGCCAAGGAGCCCGCGGCGGAGCCGATTGCCGACATCCTGGAGTTCCGCTTTCCCGTCAATATCTCCAAGGTTCGTTCCGGATATGCCGAGACCCGCCGCCGTGAACGCGCGAGTCAGGCCAGTCTCGGTCCGGAGAGCTCTCGCCTGCCGATTCCGTTCGATGACACGACCACGGCGAGGGACGTCCCTCCCATGCAGACGCCCAAGGTGACAGCTCCCACCGTCGAGCTGATCTTGAGCCAGATTCTGACGACAATTCGCAACGAAGGGATCAAACACGTCGGCATTTCGTCGTCCGACCCGCGGGATCCCATTTTCCTGGCGGAGCTCATCAAAGAACAATGCCCGGATGCGCAAATCATGCTCGTCACTTCCGATCTGCTGCATCTGCATTCCGAGTACCGCTCGATTATGCATGGCACGCTGGTCTCGTCGACCCATCCGCTGCATCCCGAAGCTCAGGATTGGTGCTTCCCCTTTGGGGAACACCGGGCGGGGAATTCCCGCAGCGCCGTGATGTCCAGCCAGTCCAATTACGGACTTTATAACGCGATCCTGTTTTTGCGCGGTCTCGAGCGCGGGCAGTATCAGCACGTCGAAGAGGGGGAAGTCAAACGGGACACCGACAACCTGCTGGTACTTTCCAACTCGAAACGTGCCGGTTGGCCGGGTGGATTGCCGCTGGGCTACAGCATGCCCTTTCAAAGATATGATGCGGGAGGAAAGACCCGCCTGCGGCCGCCGGTCTGGATCTCCCGCATTTCCCCCCAGGGCATCACCCCGATTACCGTCGAGGCCACGGACAAGCTCGACAAGGCCGAGTACACGCTGAACCTGCGCATTGATGAACTGCCCAGTCAGACGCTGTTGCCGGTCTTGCGAATCCGCAGCCGCATTCCGCCGTCGCTCTATATCGCCAGTCTGTTGTGGCTGGTCATGGCCGCCATTTATTGCACGGCACTGCTCAGCCCACAACCAGTCGGCAACTGGGCCAAAGTCCTGGTGGTGGCCGACGACCAACCGCCGGAATCCAAATCACTGGTGTTCGTTTTCCGCTGTTATCTCACCGGCGCTTTCTTGTATGTGCTGATCATGTTTGGATCCCTGTTTTACGTTTTCCATCGCTGGGTCGGCGCGCCCGCCTTTGGCGATTACTTGACCGTCATTCAATGCGTGCTGTGCTACTTGGTGGCCAGCATTTTGACGCTCTGCTTGCTGGTCGACTGGTGCCGCGCCTGTGGGGGCCTCTGCCTTGACTTGCGGAGCGCCTTCCAGCATCTGACCGGCAGATCCCCGGCCGCGGCGAGTTCCAATCTGAGCTGGCACCTGCTTGCCGCCCGAGCCGTGGGACTGACGATTACTCTGGCACTTGTCGTCATTCACGTGTGGGCGGCAATCTGGCAACAACAAGCTTGGGGCAAGCATCCGAACAGTTTTCTCTGGTTCAAGCTCACGAGCGATATGTGGAATGGGCTCTCGCCGGCGATGACCGCCCAGGTCCTGGCGGTTGCCTTGATCATTCTGGCGTACGGCATGCTCCTGCAAATGCACTTGCTCAGTCCGGGATTCACCATCCACAGGCCCGATCTCTTCCGAACGAACACGCTGACGAGCGACCAGCGCCTGGAAGAAGTCCGCTACTCCCTGCTCTTCCCCCTGCTCAGCCGCTGGCGACGGGACCGCCCGGTGATTCTCGATGTCCTGAGCGTGGCGGCGGCCATCGGCTGGCTGGGATTCTTGGGCTGGCATTTGCAAAGCCCCGATCATTTTGCCATTCCCTTCAACTTTCCCACGGCAATTCTGTTGGTCGCGAGCGGCTATTGGTGCCTGCGGATCTTCAAACTCATCCAAATTCTAAAATGCTTGGCGCGGCACTTGGAGGAGTTCACTAAAACCCTCCGAGAGCGTTGGCCCGAATCCTGGACAAAAATCTTCGATCTCCTTCCGGAAAAGCGGATCGGCTTGCAGGAGCTCTTTTGGACCAGCCGGCCCACGGAAACGGATAACGAATTGGCCAAGGCCAAGCAGAAACTGGTGGAAATCCGGCCCGATGAGGTTGGTCGCCTGCAGGTCGAACAAAGACTCTGTGCCCTTGAGATTGAGCTCTATGTTCGCCAGTTCTTTCACCACATCTTTCGTTTGGGTTTCGGTCTGGCAGTCACCGCTTGCCTGCTGTTCCTCAGCGCTCAAACGTTTCCCTTTAGCCAGGAACCGCTGCTGCGGCTTTCGGCTTCCATCATGCTGGCGTCGATTGGCGCTGTAATGGCGTGGTATTACATCAAATTTGATCGCAATGAGCTGCTCAGTCATCTGGTTGGGACGAATCCCAAGGAGATCTCCATCAATTGGTCGATGATCCAAATGATCGCGCCGGCGTTCATCCTCGGCGGCGTGGCGCTCCTCAGCCAGACCTTCCCGGACCTCTGGCAATGGCTGCGGGGCGTTCTCGAACCGGTCGCCCGCTCCTCGATTTAGAGTGGGCCGTCTTTCCAAGACGGTCAGGGAACGATGCGGCAGTTGTTGTTGGACAATTCGCGAAGTGATTGCTGCGAAGGGCATTGACCACTCCCGGCACGTCACCCGGAGGCAGCCCGCACAACCATTTTTCTCGGAACTTTCTGCTGAATTCCGGCTGAACTTTTGGAGGACAGCTCTTTTCCTCTTGAAGTTGGCCTCTACCATTGTTTGGTGACGCGCGGCAACGCTGTGGCGGCAGGGCAACAAGCCATCCTCCGCATTTCGCCTTCTTTTCCAGCCGCAAGTCGTTCACCAGCAACGTGTTAAGCACCCTGGATTCGCCTCGCATCGCCCCGTGGCACCTTCCTTGCTTTTGGGTATCCGCACTGACGGACACCATCGCGAGTCGGCACCCAAGCTGGAGGAACCCTGCCTATGTCCAAGAGTTTTCAAAGCAGCCCGAAGGCACCCAAGAGCACCAAACGCAAAGGGGGCAATCTGCTCGACAGCGAGGACCGATTGGGAGGAGGAGACGCCGACGACTCGTTCGTGCCCGTCGATGGTGACGTGGACTTCACCGATTCGCACCATGACGAAGAAGTGTCTGATGAGCACGGCGACGACAACGAAGTCGACGCCACCGACGATCCCGTTCGCATGTATTTGATGCAGATGGGAGCCATCCCGCTGCTCAACCGGTTTGAGGAAGTCTCCGCCGCTCAGCAAATCGAGCGGACCCGCCGCCGTTTCCGCCATAGCATGCTCGCGACCGACTATGTCCTGCAAGGAGCCGTGGAATTTCTCGAACTCGTCCGCGACAGCAAGCTCCGTTTGGACCGAACGATTGAGGTCTCGGTCACAAACACCGCCGAGAAAAAGCGGATCATGAAGCGGATTTGGCCGAACGTCGCCACGCTCCGGCACCTGCTCAAGGCCAACCATGCCGACTATCGCCTGGCCGTCAGCCGCAGCGAAAAGGCTCCCGCCCGCCGCGCCGCCTGGGAACGGCTCGTCCGCCGCCGGAACAAAGCCGTCCGCCTGATTGAGGAAATGAACTTGCGGAACAACCGCCTGCAGCCAATCTTTGAAAAGCTGACCGGCATCCTGAGCCGGATGCAGACCCTCAAGATTCAAATCCGCGAGGCCAAGGTCGCGGGCTCCGCCAACGGTCGCACCTACGAAGATCTGCGGAAAGAACTGGTCCACCTGATGCGGATCACGCTGGAAACCCCCGTCACACTTCAGCGGCGGATTGAGCGGACCGAAGTCTATCGCCAGCATTACGATGCCGCCAAGCGGGTCCTGTCCGCCGGCAACCTGCGGCTGGTGGTTTCTATCGCCAAAAAGTATCGCAACCGGGGCTTGTCGGTCCTGGACCTCATTCAGGAAGGCAACACCGGCCTGATGCGGGCCG
>SXOA01000048.1 GCA_005778405.1 Planctomycetaceae bacterium | reverse complement strand
GTCGACTTGCCGGTTCCCGGCGGACCTGTAATATTGGACGAGCATCTCCCCACCGCTCACGGGTTCGATGAATTCTTCGGCTCGCTCTACCACCTCAACGCCGAGGAAGAGTTTGAGAATGAGGACTACTTCAAAGATCCGGCCCTGATCAAGAAGTTCCAGACTCGCGGCGTGATTCACACCTGGGCCATGCCCGACGGGACCCAGAAAGTCGAGTCCACCGGCCCGCTGGGAAAGAAGCGAATGGAAACGATCGACGAGGAGTTCACCAAGGCCACGCTCGATTACCACGAAAAGGCCAAAAAGTCGGACAAGCCGTTCTTCGTCTGGTGGAACTCCACGCGCATGCACATCCATACGCACCTCAAGAAGGAGAGCGAGGGGAAGACCGGCTTGGGCATCTATCCCGACGGCATGGTCGAACATGACGGGATGGTCGGACAACTCCTCGACAAGCTTAAGGAGTTGGACCTGGAGGACAACACCATCGTCATGTACTCCACTGACAACGGTGCGGAAGAATTCTCCTGGCCGGACGGCGGCACAACGCCGTTTCGCGGCGAGAAGGCGACCAACTGGGAAGGGGGCTACCGCGTCCCCTGTGCTATCCGCTGGCCCGGAGTCATCAAGCCCGGCACCGTCAACAATGAAATCTTCGCTCACGAGGACATGTTCCCCACCTTGCTGGCGGCAGCAGGCGTACCCGATGTGAAGGAGAAGCTCCTCAAGGGGATGAAGATCGGCGACAAGACGTTCAAGGTCCATCTCGACGGCTACAACATCACCGATGCATTGGCCGGCAAGTCAGCCTCCCCCCGCAAGGAGTTCTTCTACTTCAATGATGACGGCTCATTGGTTGGACTGCGCGTCAACCAGTGGAAGTTCGTATTCGCCGAGCAGCGGGCAGAAGGCTTCGACGTCTGGCAGGAACCGTTCGTGCCGTTGCGATTGCCCAAGCTCTTCAACCTGCGCTCGGATCCGTTTGAGAAGGCCGACAAGATTGGGGCCGATTATGAACGCTGGCGGATCGACCGCATCTTTCTGCTCGTTCCGGCGCAGCAATATGTCGGCAAGTTCCTGGAGACGTTCAAGGAGTTTCCGCCGAGCCAGAAGCCCGGAAGTTTTTCGCTCGACCAGGTCATGGAGTCGCTCCAAAGAGGCGGCGGCAACAAGTAGTGCCGCTTTCGCGGAAATGAGACCCGTCCCAAGCCGCACCCGTGACCACCACGGGTGCGGCCTTGCCAGGAATTCACTATGAAGAGTTTGTTCCTTGTCTCAACATTTATTGCGTACTTGTCCATCGGCATTGCCTCCGCGCAAAGTGCCGATCCGCTTCCGTCTTGGAACGACGGCAAAGCCAAACAGTCCATCCTCGACTTCGTCGCCAAGGTGACGAAGGATGGTTCACCCGACTTTGTCCCTCCCGCCGAGCGGATCGCCGTGTTCGACAACGATGGCACGCTTTGGCCAGAAAATCCGCTGCCGTTTCAGCTTGCCTTCGTCATGGACGAATTGAAACGCCGCGCCCCCAAGGAACCCAAGCTGGCCGCGGATTCCATGGTGCAAGCTGCTTTGGCGGGTGACCTGGCGAAGCTCCTGGAAGGGGAACACCACAACGGTTTGATGCGGATCATCGGTCTCACCCATGCCGGGATGACCACCGACGAGTACCAGCACTCCGTCGAGGCGTGGTTGGCATCCGCTAAACATCCCAAATATGACCTGCCCTACGACCAACTCACCTACCAGCCGATGCAGGAGGTTTTGCGTTACCTGCGAGCGAACGGCTTCAAGACGTTCATCGTTTCGGGTGGCGGCGCGGATTTCATGCGCGTCTGGGCCGAGCGCGTTTACGGCATCCCGCCCGAACAGGTTGTCGGCTCGACGGCGCAAACCCGGTTTGAGCTACGCGAAAGTGGACCAGTGCTGGTGAAGACGCTCGAACATCTGTTTGTAGACGACAAAGCGGGAAAACCCGTCGCCATCCATCAGTTTATCGGCCGCCGGCCCATCGCCAGTTTTGGCAACAGCGACGGCGACCTGGCGATGCTGCAATACACCACCATCAAGAACCCACGCCCCAGTTTCGGCCTCCTCGTCCACCATACGGACGCCCAGCGCGAATACGCTTACGACTCCAAGCCCAAGAGCAGCGGCAAGCTAGTCGAGGCGCTTCAGGAGGCCTCGGAGCGCGGCTGGACTGTTGTGGATATGAAACAGGACTGGACGACGATCTTTCCGGCAGCCAAGAAGTGAGCTGTACACAACCTGGCGGTTTTATTGACGCCTCTTTGCGCGATCGACCCGCGGGGATAGGCTGAAAACGGTGTGGTATCTCTGTTCCCCGAGCCTCGCTCATGCCCGCGCTGTATACACAATCTGGTATCCGCTTCCTCTATCCCGAGAACTGGTCGCTGGTTGATGAGGAGATCGAAGCCTGGCCCCGCGGCGTGACCGTGCAGAGCGAGGAGACGAGCTTCTTCACGCTCCATGTCTATCCGGCTGGGCACGACATTGGGGAGATCATCGACACGGTGATCGCCACCATCCGCGAGGAATATCCCGAGCTGGAAATCCTGGAAGCGAAGGAATCGGTCGGCGACCTGTGGGCTCAGGGGGTCGATATCTGCTTCTTCTTTCTCGACCTGCTCGTGGAAGCGAAAATCCGGGCGGTGCAGACCCCCACCTACACCCTAGTCTGGCACTACCAGGCCGAGAGCCGCGAGTTTGAAAAGATGGAGCCGGTCTTTCAGGCCATCGCCATCAGCCTGATGCAAACGCAGGTGGCGGTGGCGAGGAAATGAGTGGGTGGCACGCCCACGGCCTTGCGTGGGCGTGAGGTCGGCGATGATAAACGTCCCGCGCTGGACTTTCACCCGTGGCTGTGGTGTAATTTGCGGTGTCCGCCCCACCTCTCTCTTGGAGCCTGTCATGACCCGCCTTTCCCGCCGCCGCGTTTTGCAAGCCGCTGCCGCCAGTGCTGTTTTTCCACTTTTCACGATTTCTGGGACGAAAGCCTCGGGGAAGGTGATTGGGGCCAATGACACCGTGAATATCGGCGTCGCGGGAATCAACGGGCGGGGACAATCGCATATCAGCGAGCTATTGGACTTGCCCAACGTCCGCATCACCACGCTGATTGATCCCGACCAGACCATTTGGGAAGCGCGGAGCAAGTCGGTCGAGGCCAAGAGCAAGGTCCGCCCCGCCGCCGTGCAGGACATCCGCAAAGTGCTCGACGACAAGAATCTCGACGTCGTTACCGTTGCCACTTGCAACCACTGGCATTCGCTCCTCACCATCTGGGCCTGCCAGGCGGGAAAAGATGTCTACGTGGAAAAGCCGATCAGCCACAATCCCTACGAAGGGCGGAAGTGCGTCGAAGCGGCCACTAAATATGGCCGCGTCGTCCAGCACGGCACGCAGCAGCGGAGCAGCCAGTCCCGGGCCGATGAAATCGCCGCGTTGCAAAGCGGCAAGTACGGCAAGCTGCTTGTCAGCAAGGGGTACTGCTGCAAGCCTCGCTGGTCGATCGGCTTCAAGCCGGTGGAAACGCCCCCTGCTTCGCTGGACTGGAACATCTGGGTCGGTCCCGGCCCGATGCAGGATTTTCATCGCAACCTGGTCCATTACAACTGGCACTGGTTCTGGGATTTTGGCAACGGGGACATCGGCAACCAGGGAGTCCACGAAATGGACGTCGCCCGGTGGGCCATCAAAGATGGCACGCTGCCGACCAAGGTCTGGACTCTCGGCGGACGCTTCCTGCCAAACAGCGAGGGACAAGGTCCTACCGACCAGGGACAAACACCCAACATGCAGCTCTCTGTGATGGAGTTTGGCGACGTGCTGCTGATCTTCGAAACTCGCGGACTGGTCGCCAACGAGAAAATGGCACCGGGTTTTCCAAACCAGGTGGAGAACGAGTACTACACGACGGAAGGGATGATCAAGGGGGGCAAGTTCTACAAGGACGGCAAGGGGGACGGGGAAAAAGTCAGCGGCGGCACTCCGCGCAAGGTCACTGCCGGTGGAGCCTTTGGCGCGTTCATCTCCGCCGTCCGGAGCCGCAAGCCCGAGGACAACAACGCCAATGCCGAGGTCGCCCACTATAGCGCGGCCCTCTGCCACCTGGCGAACATCTCTTACCGCCTCGGCGAGAAAGTTGCCTACGACAAAGTGGGCGGCAGTATTGGCAAAAACGCCCAGGTGACGGAAGCCTTCGAAAAACTTGCCGCCAACAATAGCGCCGTCGGCCTGCCGCTCGACAAGCAGACCTACACCCTCGGCCCCACCCTCACCTTCGACCCCGCCACGGAGAAATTCACGGGCGAAAACGTCGAAGCTGCCAACGCTCTGCTCACGCGGCCGTACCGAGCGCCGTTTGTGGTGCCCAACAAGGTTTAGTGTGGGGCACGCTTCCAGCCTGCCCAATGAGGCTCACGGATTGGAAAACACAGCCAACGAAATCGAGCCTGCTGAGCCGGGATGGCTCGGCAGGACTTTGCACTTTTCGTCGGTCGTTGGCCTCTCTGTGGCCCTGGCGACCTATCTCTACAATTTGTGGGTCAGTCGGCTGGTGCCGTCCCTCTCCGCGGACAGCCTGATCTATCACCTGACGATTCCGGCGTTCTGGACGCAGCGCGGGTTTTTGCAGACCGTGGACCTGCCGTTTCACGATGGGGCGGCCGAGCATTCGCCGCTGATCACGGAGACGATGATTTATGCCCTGATGAAGCTGACTGGGAACGACGACCTGGCCTTCCTCATCCAGCCGATGTTTTTTCTGCTGACGGTGTGGCTGTTTCATCGCACGGCGCGGCTGCTGGGATTGCCTGTCGTCACGGCACGACTTCTGACGGCCTTTCTGCTGCTGTTTTCGCCGTTCTTTCACAGCTCGCTGATTGTGAACAGCGAAATGCTGCTGACCTGCGGGGTAGCGGCGTTTGGTTATGGGATGCTGCTGACGCGACACGAGACGAGCCGGCGACGGGAGGCGGGTTGGTATGTCGCCGCAGTTGGCATCGCCTTGACGTTCGCGGCGAAGACGGTGGGAGTGATCTATGGCTCGCTGGCGGTGGTGATTTTGATGGGCGCTCTGGTGATGGAGAGGTCCGCCCATTTCGCGGAAGGACACAGATGGAAGGTCAGGGTTGGGGCCATTTGTGCGGCTATCGTTTTGTGCGGCCTGGCGTTTCATTTCCGCAATCTGTGGCAGCATGGCAACCCGCTCTATCCCGCGGAGCTGCGCGTCCTGGGGCTGCGAATTCTGCCTGGCAGATACAACGCCTCGGTATTGATCAATCACGGCTGGTCGCCGGGCGCCCTCAGCAAGATGTTGCTCGCGGACGCGGAGTCCTACGCCATGAACCGACAATTCGGCGTGGTGCTGTGGCTGGCGATGCTCGTGCCGTTGGCATTCTTGGCCCTACGGAGATTAAAGCCGGCGGACTTGCTGCCGACGATTCTGTTTGTTTTCTATCCGCTGGCAAGTGTGCTAGTGTATTTTGCCGTGGTGCCGTTCTGGTCGGAACATAGGCTGCTGTTTCCCGTGTACTACCTGCTGTGGGGCGGATTGGGATGGAGTCTGCATCTGCTGACGCGAGAAGCAAATGAGCTAACGCAAAACCTCGCCACTGCCGCGGTGGGCGCGGCCTTCGTGGCGTATGCCTTGTTCTTCTTGCTCTTCGACGAGGTTCCGCTCCTGCTGCTGGTTGCAGCGGCCGTGGTGGGGATCATTCTCGCCAACTATCCGCGCGTGCTCGCGTGGAATTGGCGGCTGCCGTGGGCCGTTCCGGCAGCGGCGGCGGTCGCGCTCGTTGTCAGTTCGCCGTGGTGGTATTCCGAATTGTCACGGCAGCGAGAGCAGGGCCGCGGCTCGGCCTATGTGCAGATGTATGGCCCGCTGGGCAAAGCTTGGAACATCCTGACGGAGCTGACGGCCGAAAAACCCGCTACGATTGCCTATTCCGGCAACGCCCTGGTCTATCCGCTCTTCGGCAGCCAGCTCGCCAACCGAGTCGTCTATATCCCCGTCCATCCGCGCGACCAGCCACAGCCGGTGACGCTCACCGGCGCGGAGACGATTTACCGGCAGCTTGCCCTGCAGCGGCGCGGCGAGACGGACGAGGAATTCTGGCTGGAGCAACTGCGAGCCGAGAAGGTCGATTATCTGCTACTGGCCAGCGACCCAAAATTCGACAGCGCGCTCATCGAGCAGACCTTTGCCACTCGTTATCCGCAACTGCTGCGGCTCGTCTTCGAGCAGGAGCGAGTGCGGATCTATGCCGTGCCGCGGCAGTGATTACGAAGCTGGTGGCGAAGGAAGCTTGGCGGGACTAAACGCCGCAATGGAACCTTTGTTGCTGCCGGTCGTTCGTTTCGACTGGGCCAGCTTGGCCCGCCGCCGAGTGAACCAATCTTCGCCCAGAACGGTCAGGGCGACCCGGTCTTCCAGGTTCGGGCGGAAAACCGTGAGCAAGGCCAGCGGCAGGAACCAGGCCAAATACATGCCGCCGCCGTCGCCGTGGCCGTGCCAGAACTGAACGGCAATCATGACCGCGGCCGAACAGCTCAGCAGCGTACCCAGATTTTTCTGAGCCGGCCAGAGGGCCAGGCTGCCACCGAGGGCTACGCAAGTGGCAATGACTGGCAGCCGATAGATGGGATCCCAGCCGTAGCTGGCCCAAATCCCTTCCAGGCCGCCGACCTTGGGCATCCACAGGCCGAACATCGCCTGCACCAGGGTCCAGAATTCCACTGTCGAGCTGGAGCTGAAGGCGAGCGAAGCGACCATTGCACCGACCGCGACCAGCAGCCCCGTGAGAAACCGCATCACTCCCCGCTGCCAATAGAAGCTGAGCCACAGCGGCAGCAGGAAAAACGGATAGTAAAATGTGCTCATGGCCAGGCCAATCAAGAGCCCCGCCAGCGCCGGCCGACGATAAAGCACAATCGCCCACAGCAGCAGGGCCGACGGCAGGACGTGGTCGACGTGGCCGGTCATCTGCGACGTGTAGGGCAGAATGAGATACAGCGTCGCCGCGCCGATGCCCATCTTGATGTTCTCGAAGTGCCAGTAGCCAATGAAAATCATGGCCGCCAGAATCGCCAGGTGAGCGATGATAGCCATCGCTTTAGAAACCGCGACAAGGGCTGCTTCCGGCTGGCTATTGGGTCCGGATCTGGGCGGAGAAGGGTTGTCGCCAGCGGGGGGTACTGTGTTTTTGTCTGCGGGCGTTGCGATGGCTCCTTCGGCCGTGGCATCGGCAGGATAGGCGGGGGTGATCACGCTGGGCAGCAGATGCAGAATGAAGTAGCCCGGACCATATTGACGATAGGCGGCGACCTTTTCTTCTTCCGTTCGTGTCTCCGCGCCGATCAGCGCTTGGGCACCCTGCGCCCCGCTCACATCCTTCACAGTCACCTGGCTGGTGATGACGTTGGCCATCAGAAACAGGAACAACATGGCAGCCAGAAACAGCAGGCCACCCGTGTTCAGGTTCGGTTCCAGCAGCGGGCGGCGGACCATGGTTGGGTCGAAGAGGAGCCGAATGAGCATGAATCCGCAAACCGCCAGCAGCCACGCATAACCTTGCCACAACTTCTTGGTGGCGTCCGCCTCGCGGCCGGCCAGCACTAGCATGGCGGCGCCGGTTTCTGGAAACGTCGTTGGTGTGAGCTTGGCTGGGGGCGGATCGTCGGAGGGAATCGATTCCTCCAGGACAGGGGGTGGCGCTTCCGCCGCAGCGAACGGAGATCGGTTCTGTTCGGTGATTACAGACGTTTCCGGGAGCGTTTCCTGATTGAAGGCTGCCTGGGCATTCTCCCCCATTTCCTGCTGCTTGCGCATGACAGCCGCAGTCTCGTTCTGCACGCGATTGAGCGTCGCCTTGTCCAGCCGCACCTGGCGATATTCCCACCTCCCTGCCTGCACGACCAAAAGGCCGGGGGCCAGCAAAATCAGCAGGAGGAGGTCGAGGTTTCGCACGCTCCAGAAGCGATTGAACTTGAAGAACAAGGCAATCATGAGGAGCGACGAAAGGTAGGCCCAGGATATAGGGCTGACCTTTTGGTATTGATATAAAAACTCGCTCATGGACTCGAAAAGGTGAGGATGGCCGCCAGTAGGACGCTGGCGGGCAAAAACGCAATTGTCAGACCGAGATCTTCAAAAAATCGTTAAAAATGGTGAACGACGGTTTTGCGCCAATCCACCAGAATACGGATTTGCAGCCCTTTTGCAAGCATGCTACGTGAAACTTCCGCAGCTGCAGCCATTCTTGCAAGTCTTTATCAATGAACGACTTAGAGTGCAATCTTTGTCGCGACTTGCCGCTGGGGCGGAGTGGGAATGGGTGAATTTTGATAACTTTCGAAAGATTGATGACAGAGCAGCTGCAAATGGCTTCTCAGCCTGGTAAGGCTCAAATTTGGGGAGCAATTCTATCCGCACCCCCGTGTAGATGGTCAAATACCAGTCCGGCGTTGCTCAGCTAGATGCAACTGGTGGCCAAGGAACACTTTATGGCTTTGACAGTCTTTGATCGCCTGAGCGGCTTCCTGCAAGGCAAAGGGGTGGATTTCAGCGTCCTCCAGCACGCTCCCGTCTTTACGAGCGAGGAGGCGGCTGAGGTTCGCGGAACTTCGCTCGCTAGCGGGGCGAAGGCGCTGATTTGCAAAGCGGATGAGCAATTTGTTCTGATAGTCCTGCCCGCCGACCGCCGTCTGGCCAGCAAGCAGGTCCGCAAGGAAGCCAGCGTCAAAAGCCTTCGCTTTGCCACCCGCGAAGAGGTCGAGCAGCTAACCGGCCTCGCCCCCGGCTCCATACCTCCCTTCGGCAGTTTGTTCAACTTTCCGACCTGGTGCGACAACCGGTTGTCAGAACAGGCCCGCATCAATTTCAACGCGGGAGATCACACGGTTTCAATCAGCATGACGTATGAAGATTTTCTGAAAGCAGAAACACCAAGGATGGGAAGTTTTTCGGAATGAACTCAACTCGTGAATGGTCCTCTATGAGATTCTCCATCCGCGATTTGCTCTGGCTCACTGTCGTCATCGCCCTGGTTGTGGCGTGGTGGCTGGACCATCGCCGGCAAGGAGCGGAAAACGTGAAGATCAATCAGCAAATGGAGTTTTACGAAAGGCAACTCATCGATACTCGTTCCAGCGGCTTCGCCGTTCCCAGTGGCCGCGTGATTCCCGGATCGGTCATCACTAAGGACTAACGACACTATGGTAGCTCCTGCATCGCCTCCACCTTCTGATTCTCCCGAGCATCGCTCTTCGGTCGACAACCTTCCCACCAGGTTCGGCAGCGGCTGGACGAGCGGCGTTTTGTCCATTGTGCTTGGCATCGTCGGTCTGGGAGCCGTGATTTGCTTTCACTTCCCCAATCTCCTCACCATGCCGGAATTGAGGGAGAAATACCCCGTCGAAATCATTCGGGCGGTGCTGCATATCGAGCTGGTAGCGGCGTTCCTGTTGGCGATGCTCAGCCTGGTCCTACGCGAGCGAAAAGTCCTAGGGCTAACCGGAGGGGGGCTCGTGCTCATCGCGGCCTTGCTCGGCGGGTCGCGGGTGGTGATTGATGACCAGATCAAGGACAAGGGTTTCTTTCTCGGCCTCGATTGGTTTCTGCTCAATCTCATCTATACCTGCGCCATCTTCATCCCCCTGGAGCGGCTGTTCGCTCGCCTTCCCGATCAACCGATCTTTCGCCGCGGCTTCGTGACGGACTTCACCTACTTCCTCATCAGCACGCTCGCGGTGCAACTCACCACTTATCTCACCATCCAGCCGGCGACGGTCCTGTTTCAGTGGGCCGTGTCGCCGCGTGTCCATGCCTTTGTTCAAAACCTGCCGTGGGTGGTCCAGTTTCTGATCATCATGCTCAGTGTGGACCTCATTCAGTACTGGGTCCACCGGGTGATGCACACCGTCCCCTGGCTCTGGAAATTCCACGCCGTCCACCACTCCACCGACGCCATGGACTGGCTTGCCGGTTCGCGGCTGCACCTGGTGGAGCAAGTCTTCACCCGCACTTCGTCCCTCATCCCCGCCGTCGTGCTCGGCTTTCATCATGTGCCGGTCATCGCCTACCTGATTTTCATTTCCTTCCACGCCACGTTCATCCACGCCAACGTGAGAATTGGTTGGGGTCCGCTGGACTGGCTCTTCGTCTCGCCTCGCTTTCATCACTGGCACCACGCCATCGAGCGCGAAGCCATCGACAAAAACTTCGCTGTTCACTTCCCCGTCCTCGACCTCCTCTTCGGTACTTACTACCTCCCCGGTAAGTCTTGGCCCACCGGTTTCGGCATCCACGACAAAGTCCCCAGCGGCTGGCTGCGGCAGTTTTTCTATCCGTTCCTGCCGCAGCGGAAATCGGTGCAAGAGAATACGCCGACCGTGGAGGTGCATGAGTGAGCGTTTCGCGAAAACTCTCCGGCTTGTCTCTTCTCTTTGGCATGGTCCTTTCTGTTTTCGTCGGCTGCGGGCCAACAACGGCGAAAGATCCGCTGGCCGGCGTCGGCGGGTACAAGCTGGTTTATCAGGCGAAGGAGAAACGCCGCATTCAACCGGTTAAAATTGCGACCGCTCTTCGAGACCGCATCAATGCAAGAAGAGATGGCGAAGTCGTCGTGAACGTCCTCGACGACGGCACCTGCGAAATTCTGTTACCAGGTGCGAGTGAAAAGACCGTAACGGATATCAAGCGCGCCATCGCCTTGAGCAATCTGCTTCGATTTCGAATTGTCGCGATCAGAAACTTGGACGACAAACTCATTGCCTCCGCAGAGGGAGGCAAGAATATTGCAGGCGCAACCTGGGTTGGCTACGACCCTGGCAAGGTAACGCTTCCTCTGGACGCTGCCGTGCGAAAGACGGCGGAAGGAAAAGACATGGTGCTAGTCATCGAAAGCGACGCGCCAGTGGACGCCTGGCATGTCCTCCGAGTCGTAGTCGCACGTGATGAAGTTTTACGGCCATGCATCGACGGGGACTTCCATCCCGAAGGGGCAGAGCGAATGGAAAAGCTGACGTCAGGCAATCTCCATCGTCAATTTGCGATCATTCTCGATTCGACCGTGATCTCTGCGCCCACGATTATCAGTCCTTTTTCAAAGAATTTTCGAATAACTGGTAAATTCACAGTCAGTGAAGTCGAGTTCATGGCGGAGACACTCGGACGAAACCGCAACCTCGGCAGCCTGAAGCCTGAGCCGAGTACAGAAACCCATGTCCCGGCCAGAAAAGACTAAGGCATGGCCACTTCACCCGCACCACCGCCTGCAAAACCAGCCAAGCGCAGGCGATTCCGGTTTTCGCTGCGAACGGCGCTGTTGTTCATGGTCGGAATCTCGATTCTGCTCGGCCTCGTCACTTCACAAGTCCGCAAGGGACTGCACCAGGCGCGAATTGTTGCTGAGCTTAGGCAATTCGAAATTGCCTCGGATTACGACATTTCCTTGTGGACCGAGCGAGGAGAAAGACTTTCCGAAGTCCAGGAATCCTTAGCCATTGCCGTTCATTACTGCGGCCTCCAAAACTATTTCTACAGCGTCTATTCGGTTCGCTCCTTTGGAGATTATTCACCGGAAGATTCCCAGCGTGTGCTGGCTTTGATCCGCCAGCTCCCGGCGGTACGGATGCTACGTGTTTCAGGAATCGAAATCCATGCTGCCGATCTGGTGAAGCTCCCGCAGCTCGAATCTCTCGCATACCTGGACAAGTATCACTATGACGGCTATCGCTCTGGAATTCTTTCTGACGATGATCTCATTCCGCTCTGCCGAGCCAAACAGTTGAGATCGCTCGAACTTGGCAATCAGCCGATTGGCGATGCGGCACTATCCCACCTCGTAGAATGTCGCAACCTGGAGCGCCTGGAGGTACCAAAGACGAAGGTGGGTGATGAAGGGCTGCGGCATTTGAGCGGTCTTACCACCACAAAAAGCCTGGAACTCTATGGAACGAATGTGACCGACGCTGGACTGAAGCACCTGGCCGCAATGAACCTCCTCGAATCGCTCAGTATCGGCGGCACGAAAATCAATGGAAGCGGCTTCGGCGACATGGGTTCCAAGCCGGAGTTACAGGCCCTCAATGCTTATCACTCGGAGCTCAACGATGACGGGCTCTCGAAACTATCCGCATTCCCTCGCCTGCGTACCGTCCACCTCGACGAGACACGAGTCCGCGGACCGGGGCTCGCGCACCTCTGCCGCCTGGAGTTTCTCGTTTACCTTTACCTCAACGACTGCCCCATAAACGATGAAGGGGTCAAATCTCTGCCAGCTTTTCCACTTTCGTGCACGGAGATCCATCTGGCCCGCACGCAGCTCACCGACACGGGAATCATCTCGCTGCAACTCTCCCCCGACCTCGGATCGCTTGATCTGCAAGGCACGTCCGTGACCGATGCGACGATGGAGCATCTTACGAAATTCAAGCAATTGTGGTCCGTCAACGTCATCGGAACCCAGGTCACGCCTCAAGGCATCGAACGCCTGAAAGGGGCAATCAATCGCTGCTACATCAAGACGGATATCCCTTGGTGACCAGCAGCGACTATGAACGCGACCTTTCCACAGCGAAAGTCCTACAGCCTCCAAGGGGGGATTCTGGCAGGGGCCTATGACTGGATAAGTGAAGCCAACGAGCATCCAAGTGCCCCTTGTCCAACTCCCCCCTTCCGCCTATAAATAATGGCTTCCCACACTTGTTTCCCCGGCGGCATTTTGCAGGATTTGGGCCATGAAAGACGGCATCCACCCCACTTACTTCGTGACGGAAGTCTCGTGCAGTTGCGGGAATAAGTTCACCACCCGCTGCACCAAAAAAGAGCTCCGCGTGGATATCTGCTCGGCCTGCCACCCGTTCTTCACCGGCAAGCTCAAGTACATCGACACCGCCGGCCGCATCGAAAAATTCCAGAACAAGTTCGCCGCCGGCACCTATAACAGCGTGCAAAAGCCGGCTGAAAAGACCAAGAAAAAGCTCCCCGCCCCGACGGCTGAGACTTAGCTTAGGCGATTCTTTTCGGTTCTGGTATTATTCGGTCCTATGCGGGACCGGTTCTTGCCCGGCGCGCTCGCGCGGATTTCGCTGCCAGCCCCATCGCAACCACCTGTCCCGCCCATTTGCGGAAGGTAAGTGATCATGCGCGAAATGCTCGAAGGAAAGCTCCAACGCTTTGAGGAGCTCGAACGGCAAATGTCCGACCCCGAGGTACTCGCCGTGGGAAGCCGGATTGCCGCCGTCGCCCGCGAGCACGGCTCGCTCAGCAAGCTGGCGATCAAATACCGCCGCTTCAAGAACCTCGTCAACGAGATCGCCGAACTCCTCAAGATGTCCACCAGCCCCGACCCCGACGAACGGGCCATGGCCGAGGCGGAACTACCCGGCTGCCGCGAACGGCGCGAGGTGATGTGGGCGGAGATTCTGGACATGACGGTAGGGGGAGAAGAGGCCAACCGGACCCGCTGCGTGATGGAAATCCGGGCCGGCGTTGGAGGCGAAGAAGGGGCTCTGTTCGCCCACGACCTGTTTCAGATGTACAAGCACCATGCCGAAAAGAAAGGGTGGAAGTGCGAAATCATGGAAGCCAGTCCCACGGACATGGGAGGCTTCTCCAAAATCACGTTGGGTCTGGACGGCGAAGGGGTGTTTAGAGAACTACATTACGAATCAGGCACACATCGCGTGCAACGAGTCCCCGAAACGGAATCCAAGGGACGGGTGCATACTTCGGTCGCCACCGTCGCGGTCCTTCCCGAGCCCGAAGACGTGGAGATCAATATCAAGCCGGAGGACTATCGCAAGGATACCTATTGCTCCAGCGGTCCCGGAGGGCAACACGTCAACAAGACCGAATCAGCCGTCCGCCTGACGCATCTGGAAACCGGAATCGTCGTGGCCATGCAGGACGAAAAGAGCCAGCACAAGAATTTCGGCAAAGCGATGCGAATTCTCAAGAGCCGCCTCTACGAACACTACCAGAAGCTGGAAGCGGACAAACGCTCAGCCGACCGCAAGACGATGGTCGGCAGCGGGGTCCGGAGCGACAAGATCCGCACCTACAACTTCCCCGACAACCGCCTGACCGACCACCGCATCGGCCTGACCCTTTACAAACTCGACCAGATCATCCGCGGCGACTTGCAACCCGTCACCGATGCCCTCATCGAGCATGATCGCAATGAACTAAGAAGGGCGATGGAAGTGCTGGAGGGGTAATCTCGGGCTGACTTGCGGTACCCTTACACCGAATACTCAATCCTTCCGTGCTGCTGGTTGCGGCTGATGCGGTCCAGAGAATACAACCCGGCGAGGACAAACTCGACGCAGGAGGCGCGGACGGCGGGGTCGCTGCTGGCGTTCAAGTCAAAGGCCTTGTTCCAGGCGGGGGGCACTCGTTTTAGTCGCTCCGCATAGTGGGCGGACGGAAGCATGTCGCCGACTTCGACTTTTACGCCGCGGCTGAGGATTTCGGAAATCTCCGCCAGGCCGTGCTCTTCCACGTATTCGTTAAAGACGTCCTTGATGGCTTCGGCAACGACCGCGTCCAGCACCTGCCGCTCGCTCATCTGGTGGCTCCCCATCAGGTCCAGCTCCAGCTTGCCCAGCGACGACGAATAGAGATGCCCCAGGTCGCTGATCCTGGGCACAGCCGGCCTCTCTTTCAGGACCACGCTCCGCTGCCGGGCGGAGGCGATCATGACGCGGTAGTTGGCGATGCTGAAGCGGGCCGAAACGCCCGACTGCTGGTCGATGTACTTGCTCTTGCGAGCCTGCGCCGTGATCTGCTCGATGAGCTGCTTCATGAAATACGGTACGACGACGGGATACTCGCCCCCGAGCTCCACCCCCGCCTCCTGATCGAGAATCGCGATCCCTTGATCCCGCTCCCGCGGGTAATGCGTATGGATCACCGAGCCAATCCGGTCCTTGAGCTGCGGAATCACTTTGCCGCTCCGGTTATAGGTGGCGGGGTTGGCGGAGAACAAAATCAACACGTCGATATCGAACTTGATCGGATAGCCGCGGATTTGCACATCCCGCTCTTCCAGGATATTGAACAGGCCCACCTGCACCAGCTCGTCGAGCTCGGGCAATTCGTTCATGGCGAAGATGCCGCGGTGCATGCGAGGGATGAGGCCGAAGTGCAATGCCTCCTCCGTGGACATGCTGACGCCGCCGGCCAGTTTCGCCGGATCAATCTCGCCAATCACGTCCGCGAACTTCGTCCCCGGCGACAGCCGCTCGGCGTAGCGGTCTTCCCGCTGCCACCAGGCGATGGGTGTTTGCTCCTCGGAATGCTCGGCGACAAACCGCCTGGCGATGGTGCTGATGGGGCCATACGGATCCTCGTGGATCGCGACGCCGGGAATGTCGAGGTACGGAATCTCCGCATCCAAAAACCGCGGCAGCGTCCGCATCAGGCGGCTTTTGCCTTGCCCTTTTTCGCCGAGGAAGAGCATGTCGTGGCCGGACAGCAGCGCCAGGTTGATTTCGGGAATGACCGTGTCTTCGTACCCGACTATGCCGGGGAACAGGTCTTCGCCGCGTGCCAGAGCCGCCAGGAAATTGTCGTAAATCTCCCGCTTGACGGTCTTGGATTGCCAGCCGCTTTCGCGAAGTTGGCGGAGGGTGGCCGGTTTGGGCTTTTCGGTCATGGGTGAGCTGTGCGGAGGGGAACGTGCCGGAAAGCATTATAGCGGCCTCCCCGGCCGGGGCGGACCCCGCATCTTCCGCCCTCGGGAGGTCCAGCCTATATTCGCTGCTGAGATCGTCCCCTTGCGCCGGAGAGCCCCATGAGCGGTGAAGCAGCCCTGGATTTGAAAAAATACATTCGGGACATCCCCGATTTTCCCAAGCCGGGAATTCTGTTCCGTGACATCACTCCCTTGCTCGCTGCGCCCGAGGCCTTCCGCGAGATCATCCGCCGCCTGGCCGCGCCGTATCGGGGTGCAAAGCTCGACGTCATTGTCGCCGCCGAGGCTCGCGGCTTCATTTTCGCCGCACCGCTTGCCGTGGAGCTCGGGGCCGGCTTTGTCCCCGTTCGCAAGCCGGGCAAGCTGCCGTCCGTGCGGCACAGCCACAGTTACGAGCTGGAGTACGGCACGGATCGGCTGGAGATGCACGTGGACGGCGTGAACCCCGGCCAGAAGGTACTGGTGGTGGATGACCTCTTGGCCACGGGAGGGACCGTGGGCGCATGCTGCAAACTTTTGGACATGTGCGGCGCTCACATCATCGGCTGCGCGTTCGCCATCGAGCTGACCGCGCTGGGAGGCGCCCAAGCGGTGGCTCCGCACGGAGTGTTCAGCGTGATCCAGTATTAGTAGCCAAAACCCCGCATCGACAAAAAAATCGCCGCCTTCCGAGGGAGGCGGCGACTTTGAATCGCGAGTTCACGAAGTTCTGCTAGCGCTTCTTCCCCCCTGCTCCCCCTGGAATGCCTCCGCCGCCGGGGATTCCCGGCATCCCTCCGCCACCGGGTATTCCGGGCATTCCACCTCCCGGCATCATCCCGTCAAAACCTGGGGGCCCACCACCGTCTCCGGGCTTCTGCTTATCCGCGTCGGGATCTTCTTCCGGGCCAATGAAGCGATGAAAGTGCTCGATGTCGTCCACTTCATCCCGCACGTGCATATTGCCGGCGGAATCCACGAACAGAAACTCTCCAGGGGCCTTCAGCGCCGAGGTGTGGGCGCCCGTCACCAGCGGAATTTCCTCCCCGCCGCGCATGTCAGCTACCACCGCGTTGGTTTGATAGGAATAATTCTCGATTGTCCGTTTTTCCCCGAGCGCCGGGTGAATGACGGTCACTTCTGGCAAAGTGAAGTTAATCGCGGAGCCTTTGAACAGTTCCCATTTGGCAGGGACGTCCACGGCCTTCTTGTCGTCCTGCACAACCACGAGTGCCTTCCCCGCAAAGGGACGGCTGAAATTGGGTAATTTCTTTCCGTCGACCGAACCATACGATTCCGGCACCACGCTCCCCGCGAAGAACCATTCGGCGGGTGGCATCGCGGCCACTTCGCTGGACGGGCTCCACTGCGAAGTGAGGTAGACTGACTTCGCTTTGCCGCTCTTGGCGTCCTTAGCTTCCAGCGCCCGCACGCGTGTCCGCGCTTTGTCGTCCAAGCCAGCCAGTGAAGGAGTTGCGTAAAGGTCCGACGGATAGTTGGGGTCTTCCACGAAGACCTTGACCCGGTAACGGTACTTCTTCCCCTTCTCCAGATTCTGATCGATAAAGCGGACCAACTTGTATTTGACTAAGGCTTCCTGACCGGTAGCCCCATATGCTCCGCCGGGCATTCCCGGCATACCAGGCATCCCGGGCATCCCCGGCATGCCACCACCCTCCATGCCCGGCATTCCCGCCGGTCCACCGGCAGGTCCGCCTGCCATTCCGGGCATCCCGGGCATCCCCGCCGGTCCGCCGCCAGCCATTCCGGGCATGCCTCCCGGTCCACCGGCCATTCCCGGCATGCCACCCATGGCACCAGGAACTCCCGTGCCACCGGTCGGAATCTCATCCTCAGGAGCAGCGGCTGGATCACCCGCTTTGGGACGGCGCGCGCCCGGCATTACGGGAGCCGCGATCGCCGTGGCCAGCAAGGGAATATCCGGATGGGTCATCGCGGCATACAAGTCCCGCTGCACAAACGGCGGCAAGGGCTGGGTCAGTCCCGGGGGCTGCGGCTGCTCTGCCGTCGCGCGCGGATAGAGTGGCATCAAATAGGCCGGGTCCATCAGGTCGCGCGGGAAGCCGTTCCAGGTCTTCATGGATTCCAAAGACGCCGCCACGCTGAGCGACTTCCAAGCGTCCTCGGCCAGCGTAGCCGGATCAGCGTCCGGATCAGCCGTCACATCCACCCGCTGAACCGCGAAATACAGATAGTGCGGCTTGTCGCGGCCCAAGTCATAATCGAGTGAATCCTTCAGCTTGGCATCAAATTCCTCCGTTTGTTTTTCAAAGGGAACTACCGCCATCACAACGTTGGCTGCCTGAATTCGAATCGTGGAAGAAGGAGGGGGACGAAAGCCAATGATTTGGGCGTCGCCCGATTTGCCACCCGCGCCACCCATACCCGGCATTCCGGGCATGCCACCCATGCCGGGCATCCCCCCTTGCGCCTCATCGCCGTCCTCCCCCATGCCTGGCATTCCTGGCATGCCGGCCATCCCTGCCATTCCGGGCATCTCCGGTCCTTTGCTCTTGCCTTTACCTTTTCCCTTTTCTCCGCCACCAGCCATCCCTGGCATCCCTGGCATCCCCGGCATTCCGGCCATTCCGGCCATTCCTGGCATTCCAGCGGGCTTCTTGGGCGGCTTTTTGACCGGGGGCTTCTTGGGCTTTTTGGGATCTGCTTCTTCCTCTTCCAAGATGACCTTTTCCAGCGGATCGACATCCGAGGCATCGGGAATGAGGGAAAAGGGGCCGTAAATGGTCACCACTTTGAGGCCGGAAGGAGGGAGGATCCGAGGGTCGCTGCGCTCCTTGAGCTTGGCGGTCAGGGGCTCGTCCCAACTTTTAGTCACCGGATATTTGCTCTTATCGGCTACGGTGGCGATGATACCATCCACCTTCCCTTTGACGTTGGATTCAAAACGCCGGGTCTCCTGGTCCTTGACTTTAGCCCAACGGTCCTCGTTGACCATGGTCACCGCGCTTAGGGCGTCTTTTTTCAGCACATCCGGGGACTGGCCCGTTTTGATCCCTTCCAGCCGCGAGCCGGAAATGACAAACCAGACCATGACGCCGGCAAATACCACGAGCACGAATTTCTCCACGTGCCGGATGAGCCAGCCCTGAATGCCACCGTCGCCGAAGTTGAGTTTCAACTTTTTCATCATGCGCTCCTTAATTCCAACCTATGCGCCCCGTCTGGACCGAATTGTTCAACCGATATCGACTCGACTCCCTCCAACCTGATTAGGTTGTCGCGCGGACAGGCTCGAAAGCCCATCCTCATTTTGTTCTATCGCCCCGTGGCGGCTCCCGCATTGACGGGAGGTGTCGGAGCTGCCGGCGCGGTACCAGTGGGCGTTGTCACCGGACCTGGCACGGTCGCTGGCGGAACAGGGACAACCGGGTCGGTAAGACCCAGTAGCTTGCGTTCCGGCGGATTATAAATATACACAATCCCGTAGATCTCCACCGAGATTTCGTTGGGATCTTCTTTGGACGAAGCAATGCCGGTAGCAGGCCGCGAGCCGCCACCGGCCCCGCCCATCATTCCTCCCATTCCCATCATTCCGCCCGTGCCGCCACCTTCGCCGCCACCGGCAGGCGCGCCAGGCATCATTCCACCACCCGCGGCGCCGCCCATCATGCCCCCCGCGCCACCCATCATGCCTCCGCCACCTCCCGCCATGCCCCCGCCGCCACCCAGGGAACTGGCAGTGCCGCGGTTGATGCGGACCTGGCGAACTTCGACAGGCAGCTTGGAATTGCCGCACTCGGCCAGTAGCGTGGTCAGCTTGCGCTGATCCATGGTGAATTGCATACGCACCGGCATACGCTTGGCCACCGCCAGCAGCATATCTTCGGTTTTGGAAGAGGATCCCTTCAAGGCGTTTCGCAAACGGTTAATGTCCTTGATGGACGCATAGCTCAAATCCACATAGCGATCGCTGGCAGCGGTCGTCGCGACCTGTGCGCCAGCTCCCCCGGCACCCGCAGCGCCCCCGGCAGGCATTCCTGGGCCTCCTGCAGCTGGACCCATGCCTCCGGCCCCCATCATGCCGGCGGCATCTCCTGCTCCCATTCCGCCCGCCCCCATCATGCCCGCCGCACCACCGGGGGCCGCGCCGCCCCCTTCCATCATGTTGTTGGAGCCGGAATTGGCTTTGCCAGCCATGATGACTTGACCGGCGACGTCACCAGCAGAACGGCCAATGCGAAGATACTGAATGTACTTGATGGCGGCCTCGTGCTTGCGGGTGGCGTCCCCGTTGGTAGCTTTGACGATGCCCATCAGATTTTGGAAAACCCACAGGTCTTCTTGGGCGTAGAGCACTTCCAGCGTGCTAGGACTGGCGTTGCTGTTCATCGCCATGCCGAAATGCACTTGCGTAATCTCTTTCTGGTTGGCTTCATCCCAAATCACAACCACGTTGGGATCATCGTCTTTGGCCGCCGATCCTTGCCCGCCGGGCATGCCCGGCATTCCGGCACCACCTCCCATCGGTCCTATTCCCCCCATCGGACCTGATAGTCCTCCGCCTGGCGCGCCACCTGCCGCTCCTCCCGCCGCGCCCGGTGCACCGCCGGCACCGCCCAAAGACTGGGCATCGACCTGCCACTTGGCCAGGATGATGTCGGCCAGCTTGGGAATCTCGTCGTCGATGTAATCGCGATAGAGTCGGCGGTTGTCCAGATTGATCGCCGTACTGGCCTCGTCAACTTTTGTTTCAATCGGGCGCAAGGGGCGGACTTCCTTTTGGAATTCCCCATCCGTGCCGAAAATGCCTCCCCAAATAAATACTTGCTCCTGATGTGCCGCCAGTTGCGTCCAAGCCTGATAGACATCCTCACCGAACTTCTGCATCACGCCATCCATGCCCTTGTTCGTGCTGTCATTCGGATGGTCCGGCGTTGACTTCACGGCGTTGAGAGTGCTGACCGCCGTTTCGATTTCTCCCTTGTATTTCTTCTGCTGTTGCTGCAAGTGGTTCGTGGACATGTACCAACTGACCACGCTGACCAGCAAAATGCCGCCACAAAGAATCCAGAACGAATGTTCCTTGACGACCGCGAGTTGTTCTTTGAGCTTATCCATGACGGTTATCCTTTCGCGGCTGGTGGAAGTGCAGGGGCGGGAGCCATCGGCGCAGCCGCGGGTGTCATCGGCGCTGCAGCAGGTGCCATCGGCGCAGCCGCCGGTGCCATAGGCGCGGCAGCCGGCATGGGTGCCGGAGCCGGAGTGTTCGCCGGATTGGCTGCCGGCGCAACGGGAGCCGCTGCTGCGTTGGCATTATTGGCCGGAGCGGCTGCCGCGGCCGCGTTCGCGGCTGCGATCTTTTTGAGTCGTTCCTCGTGGCGGGTGCGAATAGTCTTTTCCTGCCAGACAAACTGGAGAGTAAAGTCGTAGCGCATGGCCTCGAAGTAGGGTGGGTTGTCGGGATCGACTTTCTCCTCCTTCTTGGCCCCCTTGGCACCTTCGCCCCCCCCGGCGCCGAACCCGCCAGTGTTCTTCTCCGGTTGAGTGGCATTCGGGTTGACGATCTGTTCCTTCCGGGGAATCTCGTCGCTCACCAGCATGACATAGCCAATGCCCAGTTCCTGCGGAGTGAACCACTCCAGTTGGCCCGTGATTCCCGGCAACTGGATGGGTTTGGACTGAAGGTTCTTGATAATGGTGTTGCGGACGTGCTGGGGACCGCCGGCCCGCGGATTGTTTTTGTCATAAAAGTAATGGTGCCCCTTGATTTCCACCACCCAGCCAGCCCCCGCCGGACCGCCGGCCGGAACCGCAACGACGGCGCCGCCACCCCCCGTGCCAGCCGCACCCGGAGGACTGGCCCCCGGCGGAGCGGCACCTGGTGTACTTGCGGGCGCGGCGGGTGCAGCGGGTGCGGCCGGTGCCGCGGGACCAGCTCCATTGGCGGGATTCGCAGCCGCAGCTGCCGGAGCGGCCAATCCCGCCTCGGCAGCGGCTTCGGCGGCTTTTTGCGCGGCGTAGTCCTGGGCCCTGCCGGTCCACCATTCCCCTAGCCCCGTGCGGCCCGTCGCGACGGGGAAATATTGAGTCTCCACGTAGTCCAAGTGCAATTCATACCGCTTTTCAAAGGGAAGCTCTTTGAAGGTAGGAATTCTTCCGGCGAAGGGTCCCGGAGTGGTCGGCAGCGACTGGTTGAGTGCCACCAGCAACTCCATCCACAGCAGCTTGCGATCGCCGGTTCCCATCACTTCGTTGCTGAACTCACGCATCTTGGTGAGTTGCTTGGTCTTTTCCTCGTCCGCCGCTTTGAACGAGCTGCTCTTCGCGCCGACTTCAGTGACCCCGCCCGGACCAGCAATCGCGTCTTTCCAGGTAACGTCGTTCACCGTGTGATCGGGAATGACCGCTTCCAGATTGCGATAGTTGAACACATAGTTCAATCCAAACGCCAACACCGCGGCGCCGAGTGCCGCGATGGCCCAGGGCTTTTTGGCCCGGATCATCCGCTTGGTGGCAATTTCCCGCGGCAGCAGATTGGTGCTGAGCTTGGCCTTGCCCAAGGCTTGCAGGCAAAGTCCGTAGCACGTGGCAAACGAAAGCAGGTTGTCCTTGAACGACGGCGAGGTGACCACGTTTGCGCCGCTGAGCTTGGTGAAGGAATCGATTTCCTTGATGTCGTAGCCCAGGTGCTTGGAAAGATACTGCGACAAGCCGGGGAGCTTGACCGTATTGCCGAGCATCACCACGTTGCCGATTTTGGCCTTGCGGTCGAGGCTCTGGAAGAATCCGACGGACCGCTGCACTTCCGTCACCAGGTCGCCGAAGACCGGCCGCATCGCCTGGAAAATGGTCTTCGGATCGTCAGCCGTCTTGGGATTCCGCTTCAGGTGCTCCGCCTTCGCGAAGGTCAGCTTCATGTCCTTACTTAGCTGCTTCGTGAAATGGTTGCCACCCAGCGGAATGTTACGCTGCCAGACCCGGTAGCCGTTGGTAACGACCAGATCGGTCGTGTCGGTGCCGATGGACAGAACCACCGTCGACGGCGGCGGCGCTTCCGAGTTGTATTCCTCTCCTTCGGGCAACGGCTTGAGATAGTCGTGCGAAATGTAGTTGTAAACGCAGATGGGCGAGAGCTGGATGATGTCCACCTCAATCGCCGCCACGTCATACGGCTGCAACGCCTTCTGCACTGCTTCGCGCTTCATCGCGAACAGGCCGATTTCCGAATCGAGCACAAAGCCGTCCACTTCCTGCCCGCCGGCCATCCGCTGGTAGTCCCAGATGACGTCTTCCAGCGCGAAGGGAATCTGCTGCTTTGCTTCGTACTTGACGATGTCGGCGATTTTTTTGACGTCGACGGGGGGTGGTTTGAAGTAGCGGGCCAAACCCGATTCGCCCGAGACCGAGACGGCCACTTTGTCCCCTTTCACGCTGTTGCGCGAAAGGAACTGATCCAGCGCTTCTTTGACGAGCTGGACCGGGTCGGCCTCCGGTTGACTGAGCAGCTTGGGATACTCGATGTAGTCAAATCCGTCTGCGACTACCGCATCGCCGTCCAAGCGGCAGCGAAGGGCTTTGAGTGCGCAGCGTCCAATATCAATCCCCCAAACACCAATGGTTTTCGCCATGAGTTTTCCTCGCGCCCGTGTTGGCTACAGGCCCCTGTTGACCGTTCACGTGCGTCCCTTCGGCACCGCAATACCTAGAGACTAAAGATAAGTGCGGAATAGCAGCGGCAGCCGACGGATTCTCTGTTCCCTCTCCACTGTACCGGATGGGAGTGCGGAAAGTCAATCTTTTTTATCTGCGGAAAGGGGAGAGTCTCCGGCTGCCGTCAGACACCATAGTAACAAGGCCGCGGCGCGATTCAATCATGGAATCGGAACGGGGTCGGGAGGAGTTTCCGCGTCGATAACAACCCGCGAATCGCCAGAGTCCTCGGCCGCGGAAACTCCGGTGGGCCCCTTAGTCTCCGGCAGCCAGCGGCACAGCACGCTCGAAGCCAACGTTGCCACCGCAAAAGCCGCAAAAGCAGGCTCAAAACGCCCCCCATTCTTGCAAATGTAAAGAATGATGGACACCACGCCGCCGCCGAGCCCCCAGCTCACCCCCATCGTGATGGAACTGGCGATCCGGGGGCTGTCGGGCATCAATTCCTGGCCGCGGCTGACGAGCACCGGCAGCGAAATCCCCAGAAGCAGCCCCGAAACAGCCGCCAGGCAGGCCAAAACCCACCCAACTGTCCAGGGAATGACCAAAAGGACCGGCGTCACCAGCAGCGGGCAAAGCCACAAAACGGCCCGCTCATGGTGCCGCCGCATCAGAGTGGCGCAGGTCAGCCCTCCCAGGCCAATCCCAAACATGAAGGCCGATTGCATGAAGCCAATGTCCGCCTCGGTCAGGCTCCGCGCTTTCAGCAGAAAGCTCAGCAGAATCGGCACCCCCGCTGCCGCAATGATTCGCAGCGATCCGACAACCAGCACCAGAGCCACCGGCCACTCCCGCCCGCGAAAGAGCTGCCGCAGCCGGACTGGCGGAGCGGCTGCTTTTTTCGGAACGATCGCTGTGGCACTCATGGCCCGGAATCCCAAGGGAGCGAGAAACAAGATTGCGAACAGGCCGCCGAGAATTCCCCATGCCAGGCCCGGCATCCCCAGCCATTCCACAGTTTTCCCGCTCAGGTACGGCCCAATCGATTGCCCGATAAATCCCCCCATCGAAAAAATCGACATCGCCCGGCTCCGGTTCTCCGGCGCGCAGCTTCCCGCCAATGCCGCACCTTCGGGATGAAACGCGGCTATCCCCAAGCCGCTAATCACCAGGATTTGTGCCAACATGATGGGCGAGTGGGTCAGCCCAATGCTTCCCAAACAAACCGTTGCGGCCAGCGGCCCCACCCAGAGCAGCCAGCGGGAATGGAAGCGGTCTCCCCACATTCCAAAAAAGAATTGACTGATCGACGTGGTCATCTGCCACAGAAAGAACAGCGCCACTCCCTGCCACGGCTGCAGGTGGAAGTGCCCTTCCATCATCGGCCAAAGCGGACTCAGCGACCCCGCCACCAAATCCACCAGGCAATGCATGGCCGCCGCGAAGATCAAGAGCATCCAGAGTGTCGAGGCGGGCTTCATTCACCTTCAAGATATTCGGCCATCGCCAGGCTCGCTACGGGCGGAGTGGTCCGCAGATTTCGCAGATGGACGCAGATTGGGAATGAATCAGGATTGGATTTCATCTGTGCAAATCTGCGTCATCTGCCACAATCACCTGCGGATCGCCTTCCCCGGCCGAGCGCCCGTTTGTGTCCCTCGATCCAGCACGACTTGGCCATTCACAATTACATATTCAATGCCTTCCGAATACTGGAACGGGTCGGTGTAGGTCGAGCGATCGATGACGCGGGCTTCGTCGAAGAGAGTGATGTCCGCAAAAGCGCCGACCCGCAGCGTGCCCCGGTCTTTCAGCCCTATCCTGGCGGCATTGAGCGAAGTCATTTTGCGGATCGCATCCTCCAGCGTCAGCAGGTGCTGCTCTCGGACATAAACGCCAAGCACCCGCGGAAACGTGCCGAAATTTCGCGGATGCGGGTTGCCCCGCTTCAGCGGGCCGCTGGTGGCGAAAGCGGAGCCGTCCGAACCGACGGAGCACCAGGGCTGGCGGAGAGCGAACTGCATGTCCTCCTCCGTGTGATGGGCATAGACCGTCGGCACCGAGCCACTCTGTTCAATCAGCACGTCCAATAGCTCATCCAGCAGGTCGGCGTCCTTCTTTCCTTGCGTCCGCAGATTCATCACCCGGTCCATCGTCAAACCGGCGAGTGAATTATTGCCGCTCACCAGCATCCGGCCCCAGTCACCGCCGACTGCCGTGTAATGGTTGTACCAGCCGGGAAGTCCAGCTTGGATTTCCTTCTTGATCCGCTCGCGCTGCTTGAGATCCTTGAGCCGCTCCAGCAGCTTTCCCTTCCCTCCTTCGTGGGCCCACGGAGGAATGATGCTGACCAGGTCGTTGTTGCCGCGAGTGTAGGGATAGACATTCGCCTGCACGTTCACTCCCCGGTCCCGCGCGGCCTGAATGAGCTCGCAGACCTCTTTCATGCGTCCCCAGTTTTTCTGATCGGCAATCTTGAGGTGAATCACGTCCACCGGCAGCTTCGCCCGCTCGCCGACGGCAATGGCTTCCTTGACGCTGTCGAACACACCCAGCCCTTCGTTGCGGATGTGCGTGGAATAAATGCCGCCGTGCTTTGCCGCCGCCCCGGCTAGCAGCACCAGATCATCGGTCGTCGCCAACGAACCCGGCGGCATCATCACCTGGCTGGAGAGGCCGAGTGCCCCTTCTTTCATGGCGCCGTCCACCAACTCTTTCATCGATTCCAACTGCTCGGGAGTCGGCCGCTCGTGCGATGTTCCCATCACACACTGCCACACATTGTCCAGACCGACATAGCTGGCAATGTTCGTCGAGATTCCCGCCTTCTCGACCATTTCAAAATAGCCGCCAAGCGTGGCCCACTCGTGGATTTTTTCGCCGATTTGAAAAGCACGCGGCGTGAGCTTGCCCAGATACGGCCCCGCCGAGCCTCCCTCGCCGAGAATCTCCGTCGTCACTCCTTGGCGGATCTTACTCTCTGCTTTCCCATCTTCGAGAAGCAGAAAATCGGAATGCGAATGCATGTCGATGAAACCGGGGGCCACGACCAGCCCCTGGGAATCAATCTCGCGACGAGCATTGCCAGCCAACGCCTTGGCGATGGCCACGATGCGGTCGCCACTCACAGCAACATCCGCGTGAAACCACGGATTGCCCGTCCCATCGATCACGCGGCCGTTGCGAATCAGCACGTCATAGGCGAATTCTTCCCCGCGCGCTGATTGAACCAGCGCGAGCGCCAATAGCATCGCAATTGCCAGTCGGCTTACCACTTCCAACCCTTGCGCAGTTCGTTGTTCACCACTGCCCCTTCGGGCCAACGCTCTTGATGGAGGGCGACGATACTTTCCGCACATTCAATTCCCATGTTTTCCAGCGACAGCGCATCCGTCCCCGCCAGGTGCGGCGTCGCCACCACGTTATCGAGCGCGAACAGCGGATTGTCGGCTCGCGTGGGCTCTTCCTCGAAGACGTCCAGGGCCGCTCCCCGCAAGTGTCCGTTGCGGAGGGCCGCAATCAGGTCCTTTTCCACGACCAGTCCGCCGCGAGCGCTGTTCACTAGCGTGCTGCCGGGCTTCATCTTGGCCAGGAACGCTGCGTTCACCATCCCGCGGGTCTGATCATTCAGCGGGCAATGCAGGCTCAAATAGTCACTGCGGGCCAGCAAAGTATCAAGATCCACCAGCTCAATCCGGTTGGCCTTCACAAACTCCTGGTTCGGATAGGTTTCATGGGCGATGACTTTCATTCCCATCGCCACACCACGAACTGCCGTGCTCCGGCCAATCCGTCCTAGCCCCAAGAGCCCCAGCGTTTGCCCCCGCACTGGCTGCGTGAGCTGGCGGGACCATTGGCCGGCCCGGAGATTCTTGTCGTCGCGGACTACATGCTTGGCGGAAGCGAGCAGGATGGCAAAGACGTGCTCCGCCACCGCTTCGTGATTCGCGGTCGGCGTGATCGTCAGCGCCACCCGGTGCTCCGTCGCCGCCGGCACGTTCACGCGGTCATAGCCCACTCCCGCCCGGGCAATCACCCGCAGCTCCGGCAGCGCGGCAATCACGGCCGGTGTAAAGAACTCTCCGCCCGCAATGATGGCGTTCATCCCCCGAAGCTCCGCAATCGTTTCTTCAGCCGTAACCAGTCCCCGCGCGAGCTGTGGATTCTTGGGATAGCGAATGTCAAAGCCCCCGGCCTTCAAGATAGTAACGTAGGGGGCCTGCACACCGAGCATGGTCTCCGGAGTGATAAGGACAGTCGGCACGGCATCTCGCTTTCGCAATCGGGAAGGGGGAAATCCGCCCACTAGCGGAAAGCTTTAGATATTGCCGTCTCAGGGCCGGGAATGCAAGCGTAGTGCAGCTTTCACTTGCTCCCATTTCTCACTGGCGATTCTGAAAAAACTGTCTCCCCAGCTTCCGCCCCTTGCCAGCTTGCTCTTCCCCCAAACGCCGCCCCAGTGGCAGAATCCTTTCCACATTTTCTGCCTGGCATTACCGCTTCCGTATTGTCACCGCTCGGTGCTCCTTCCCCTCCGGAGGTTTTCTCATGCTCTCGTCGCGCCCGCTCGTGCTGGAATCGCTCGAACCCCGCAGTCTGCTCGCGGCAATTTGCAATGGGTCGGACGCCGTGCTCGCCCCCCGCCTTGCCGAAACAACCATCCAGCCGGCAGCGGTGGCCCGCGCCGCTGCCGCGACGGACGACGCCTACGAGAACAACGACACCTTTGCCCTGGCCGCCAACCTGGGGACGCTGTCCCTGGCCAAGACGACGAGCAACCTGGTGATGAACGACGCTGTTGACTGGTTCAAGTTCAAAATGAACGCTGCCGGCACCAGCAGCGACTTCGTCAAGCTCGCCTTCACCCATATCCGGGGGGATCTCGATCTGGAGCTTTACAACGCCTCGGGCCGCTTGCTGTCCCGCTCGCAAAGCGTGACCAATGCCGAACAGCTTTCCCTGAAGAACCTGGCGGCCGGAACCTACTATTTGCGGGCCTATGGTTATCGGGGTGTTCGCAATCCGGCCTATTCGCTGACCATCGATCCGGGTGCTTCCGTCGCGCCGGTGGCAACTCCTGTCCCCGCGCCTGCTCCCACACCAATCCCCACACCAACCCCCGCACCGACTGTCGGCGCGTTCGATATCGAGCTCAACTTCCAGGGGCTCACCACCAACGAGCGGGCGATTTTCCAGCAGGCTGCCGCTCGCTGGGAGCAGATCATCGTCGGCGACTTGCCCAGCGCGACTTTCAACGGCCGCTTGGTGGACGACCTGCTCATTGACGCCAGCGCCATCGCCATCGACGGCATCGGCGGCACGCTCGGCCAGGCGGGGCCCGACCGTTTTCGCTCCGGCACCCTCATGCCCTATCACGGCAGCATGCAGTTCGACACGGCCGACCTAGCCGACATGCTGGCCGATGGCTCGCTCCTCTCCGTCATCGAGCACGAAATTGGCCACATCCTCGGCATCGGCACCCTGTGGGACGAGCGGGGCCTCCTCACCGGCGCGGGGACCAGCAACCCGCGCTATACCGGCACGCAAGCGACGGCCCAGTACAACGCCCTGTTCGGCCTCCAAGAAACGGGCATTCCCGTCGAAAATTCCGGCGGCGCCGGCACCCGCGACTCCCACTGGCGCGACTCTGTCTTCACCAACGAGCTCATGACCGGCTGGGCCGGCCCCGGCACCTCGCTCCCCCTCAGCCGCATCACCGTCGCGTCGCTGGCCGACCTCGGCTATCAGGTGGACATTTCCCGAGCCACCCCCTACAGCCGGCCAAGCGCCGCCGCCGTGCCACCGCCCGCATCCACCGCCGCCATCAGTGCCGTCGTCGCCCTCGACGCCGCCTACCACCGCGACCGCCGGGCAATTGACGATGTGATGTCACTGTGGGAGTAGGTATCCGCCGCGCGAGTTCCTGAAATCCTGCTCTGGCCGCTGTGCTTGCGATCGGCTTGCTTCCAAATCGCAACGCCGGACTCTAGGCTACTAGGCATGTCCGATGTCACCCGCATCCTGTCACAAATCGAATCCGGCGATCCGGCGGCAGCGGAGCAACTGTTGCCGCTCGTGTATGAGGAGTTGCGGAAACTGGCGGCTGCGAAGCTGGCTCAAGAAAAGCCCGGACAGACGCTCCAGGCCACGGCGCTGGTGCATGACGCCTACCTGAAGCTGGTCGATACCGAAGAAGCCCAGCACTGGAACAGCCGCGGGCACTTCTTTGGAGCTGCTGCCGAGGCCATGCGGCGGATCCTCGTGGATAGCGCGAAGCGGAAGCAAAGCACCAAACGGGGCGGGCAGCTCGAACGGGTGGGATTGGACGACGACCAGATCGAGGCCCCCAGCCGAGGCATCGACCTGATCGCCTTGGATGAAGCCTTGAACCGATTGGCGGTTCACGACTCGCGCAAGGCCGAACTCGTGAAGCTCCGCTATTTTGCCGGCCTCACGATCCGCCAGGCTGCCGAAGCCCTTGGAATTTCCGAGTCAACCGCCGATGCCGATTGGGCTTACGCCAGGTCGTGGTTACGAGTTCATATCGGCGACTGATTCAGCAGGATGGAGCAAACTACGGATTTCACGGCGAACACGGATGTTTTGAAGTGCGGTTCGAATGGCCCAAGGGGTGTTTTATCCGTGGATTCCGTGCCATCCGTGGTTCGTTCCCTCATTCCGCTGGACTTTTTTTGGAAAATTGCGGTTTTTCTTCGGGGAAATCGGAGCCAGATTCCGCACTGACTCCTGGAGGCCGCCCATCGCGTGCCGGGAGTCGGGAAATGGACGCAAAGAAACTTGACGACCAGGCGATTTTTGAGGTCGCTCGAAAAATCGGCTCGCCTGAGGCTCGTCAGGCCTACCTGACCCAGATTTGCGGCGAAGACAGGGCCACCGTGGAGCGAATCGAAGCCCTTCTACAAGCGCACGAGGACAGCCCGAGTTTTTTGGAAACTCCCCATTCGGCCATCGTGGCGATTGCCAGTCCGACCATCGACCAGCCGCTCGCCGAGAAACCCGGCACGCAGATCGGCCCCTACAAACTTCTTCAGCAAATCGGCGAAGGAGGGATGGGGGTCGTGTACATGGCCGAGCAGACCGAGCCGGTCAAGCGGCGGGTGGCGCTCAAGATCATCAAGCCGGGGATGGATACGCGGCAGGTGATCGCCCGCTTCGAGGCGGAGCGTCAGGCGCTGTCGCTGATGGACCATCCGAATATCGCCAAGGTGCTGGATGCCGGAGCGACGGAGAGCGGCCGTCCTTACTTTGTGATGGAGCTCGTCAAGGGTCAGCCGATGACGCAGTACTGCGACGAGCATCATCTCACTCCCCGCCAGCGATTGGAACTCTTGCTGCCGGTCTGCCAGGCGATCCAGCATGCCCATCAAAAGGGAATCATTCACCGGGACATCAAGCCGACGAACATCCTCGTCGCAGAGTATGACCAGCAGCCGGTCCCCAAGGTGATCGATTTTGGCGTCGCCAAGGCGACGAGCCAGACGCTGACCGAAAAGACGATGTTCACCGGCTACGGCCAGATTGTTGGGACACTCGAATACATGAGCCCCGAACAGGCCAAGGTGAACCAGCTCGACATCGACACTCGCAGCGACATCTATTCGCTCGGCGTCCTCCTCTACGAACTGCTCACCGGCAGCACCCCCTTCGACCGACAGCGCCTCCGCTCCGCCGCCTTCGACGAGATGCTCCGGATTATCCGCGAGGAAGAGCCCCCCAAACCGAGCACGCGGCTGTCGGACCTAAGTACTCCTCACTCTCCGCGTGAGGAAAGCGGCTCACGGAGTGAGCCGGCGACTTTGGCCTCCATCGCCGCCCTCCGCCAAACCGAACCAGCCAAACTCACCAAGCTGGTCCGCGGCGAGCTCGACTGGATCGTGATGAAGGCTTTGGAAAAAGACCGCAATCGCCGCTACGAGACGGCGAACGCACTGGCGTCCGATCTCCAGCGCTACCTGAACGACGAACCGGTTGTCGCTTGTCCCCCCTCGGCGGGCTATCGCCTGCGGAAGTTTGTGCGGCGGAATAAGGGGCCGGTGCTGGCGGCGATGAGCCTTCTCGTCATGCTGATTGCCATGTTGGGCCTGGCCCTGGTCAGCAACTACCAGGTCAATCATGCCCTGACCGGTAGGAACGAAGCGTTCAAGCAGTTGGAAGGCGAACAGGAGAAGACGGCCGGCGCATTGCGCCGGGAAACGGACGCCCTGACCAAGCAAACCGAAGCGCTTGCCGCCAAGACCAAGGCACTCGCGGATCTCGGCCAGGCCAAGCAAGAGACGGAGACTGCCAACGACACGCTCAAGGAAAACCTCCAGCGCGAGCAACAAGCGGCCTATCAGCACCGGATCGCGCTGGCTCACCGCGAGTGGCTGGCCGGTAATCCGGTGCGCTCGCTGCAATTGCTGGAACAGTGCCACGAGAAGTCCCGCCATTGGGAATGGCACTTCCTCAATCGGCTGCATCACACGGAGCTGCTGACGGTGCGCGCCGGGCGTTACGTCGATGACGTGGCTTACAGCCCCGACGGTCGGGTGCTCGCCTCCGTTGGCGATGTGGCACGGGTGTGGGAGGCCCGAACCGGCAGGCTGCTGTTCAACCTGAGCGGTCACACCGGGCAAGTTCGCCGCGTGGTCTTCAGCCCCGACGGCAGCGCACTGGCGACCAGCGGCGTTGACGGCAGCTTGCGCGTCTGGGACGCGGCGACTGGCAAGCAGCTTGTGTCGATCGACAGGCCGACCGGCAACAGTACCGTGGGCCTGGCCTTCAGTCCCGACAGCCGTCAAATTGCCTGCGACGAAGGTGGATCAGAATCAACCGCGGTCAAGTTCTGGGATGTCGCCACGGGGAAAGAACTCTTCAGCTGGCAAGCTCCAGAACCACCGTTCGGCAGCCGCACCCCCCTCAACGGTGTCGCTCTGAGCCCCGACGGAAAATACCTGGCGGCATTCAACCAGGCCGCGATCTGGTTGGTCGAGGTCCAGACGAAGAAGGCGGTGCCATTGAATGTTCCGGGTTACACCAGTTTCCGCGTCGTCTTCAGCCGGGACGGCAGCCGCTTGGCGGCAGCCGGTGGCAACGGGCAGGTCAGGATCTGGCAGGTCCCCACGGGCAACGTGCTGACGACCGTACACTTTTCGGCGGACCGTATCTGGGGATTGGCTTTCAGCCCTGATGGCCGCCATCTGGCCGCCGCCTGTACCGACCACACCGTCCAGGTGCTGAACTCTGCCGACGGGCGAGGGATCATGACGCTGCGCGGCCATGCCGATGTGGTGAATGCGGCGGTGTTCAGCCCGAACGGCCGGCAGATTGCCTCCGCCGGGCGCGACGGGACGATTCGCTTCTGGGACATCACCGCGCCCCAGGAAGGCCAGCGCCTTTCCGGTTCCACAGCACAGCCCCGAAGGGCCACGTTCAGCGACGACAGCCAGCGCCTCACTGCCATCTCCTCGGGACTCGAGACGTGGGAGCTGATCACGGGCCGGAAGCTCTTCGCGCGGTGGGGGTTCGGCATCGGTTCAGCCGTGCTAAGCGTACCCTCGACGGCACTGAGCCTGGACGGCCGCTCTCTTGCCGGAACCAACGCAGACAATCTCTTGGTCTTCGAGGCGACGACGGGCAAGGAAGTGTTTGCCCAACGCCGCGACAAGATTCGGACGACCGACCTGGCCTTCAGCCCGGATGGCCGCCTGCTCGCGGAGGCTTCACAGGGCGGTTTGGTGAGGGTGAGAGATGCCCAGACGGGCCGCATTCTTCAGTCGCTGCAAGGCCATCATTCTCTCAACGCCCCCGTACGCGTCGCCTTCAGCCCGGACGGATCGCGTCTCGCCTCCGCCGCCTGGAAGCCCCATGTGACGATTTGGGACACTGGGACCTGGCAGGAACTGTGCTCCTTGGACGGTCACAGTGCTCAGATGCTGTGCCTGAGCTTCAGCCACGACAACCGCTACCTGGCCTCGGGAAGTTCTGACAAGACGATCTGCATTTGGGATGCAACCACGGGGACAAAGATGTTCGATCTCTCCGGCCAGTCGGACGAAGTTTCCTGCGTCACGTTCAGTCCCGACGGCCAGCGCCTCTTTTCGTGCGGCTCGGAAGGCTCCCTCAATGTCTGGGACGTGCAGAACCGCGTGAAACTGTTGACGCTGCACTATCGTGGTCAGTTCATTGCGATCAGCCCGGATGGCCGTCGCCTAGCTTCCTGCAGCACCGACAACCCCGCGATCCAGATCTGGGACAGTGAACTCCTCAGTCGCGAGGAGCGCTGGAAGCGGCACCTGACACGAATACCCTTCTGGCAGTCGCAGAACGCGGCAGCGCCCGCTCCCCAACCCCAACCCCAACCGAAGTCGAAAGACGAGATATCGCACAACAAAACCGGCCGGTGAGGCCACGCCTGCAAGCAGTTTCCTCACCGGCCAGAGCATGCTCCGGCGCTTGGTCTGCGCGCCGATGGCTGCTATTTCATTGTAACGCAGACCATCTCGAAAGGAGATGGATGATGAACTCGCGATCTCTCATTCAAGTGGCCGTAATCATGGCCTTAGTCGCGTTGACCTCACCGGTGCGCTCAGCAGGGAGCATCGACGCCAGCACGCTGGTCGAGGTTTCGCACGGCACGTTCAACGGAGTCGAGTACATGCGGTATGAGGCTATGTTCGAGGGCGTCAGCTCCCAAAAACGGCCTTACCGCGTGCCTTGTCAGATCATCGCCCCGCGGCAACCCAGCGATGGCAGCGGACTGCTCTTGTTCGATTGGCTCGTGCGGAGCACCATCTTCACCGCCGTCGGGCAGGAGCAAGCCGATGCGCGGTACACGATGACCGACGAGTTTCTCCTCGGCCTCGGCCTCTCCTATGCAACCGTCCGGTGCGATCCCGCTGGCATCGGGACAGAGTCGCCACTGGAAGACCCCACCAGGCCGTGGTCGGACGATCTGCTCGACACGGCGTCGGAGTTCATTACCTCCACCGGCGACGAGTTCGACATCGTCGTGGACTACCTGCAGGCGCTGCGGACCGATCCGGTCGCCCAAAAGCTGCTTGGTCCGATCAACCGGCGGGCGGGGTTCGGCTATTCCGCTTCGGGTGGCCGACTGCGGGGGCTCCTGCGGCTCCCGATGGGCGAAGGCCTGTTCAATTTCTCGCTCGTGGGGGGAAGCGGCGCCGGTTTCAGTCACCCGACGGGGAATGGCGTCGGAAACTCTTATGCTGAAAAGCCGCCACGGCCCGGGGCCGGGCTGGAAATCGACTTCAATTCGGAGACCGAATTGGTCTTCAAGGGTCACAAGGCCAGGCATGAGGAATCGAATTACCGTTGTTATGAGTTCGCAGGGGCCGCGCATATCCGGGACATAGATGCCGCCGAGTTTGGTCTGGCGGACCCGGAGACGGCCAACCCGGCCGAATGGACCCCCTTCTTCCGGGCGCTCTTTGTGGCCGGAGACAACTGGTGCGACGGGATTGAGCCGCCACCGAGCATCTGGCTCGGCGCTCCCAACGACCCGGAGATTGTCCGCGACGATAAGGGGAATGCTCTGGTCCGATTTGTGGGCGGGAAGCCCATCGACACCACCTCCTTCCGGCTGCCGGAAGTCGCCGTCGGCGAGAACCAGTACATTCCGCTCGATCCGTCCTACGACGACGGCACGTTCCCCGGCCTTTTGCGGATGATCGCGGGTTCACATGTCGATCTCACGGACAGTTTCACCGACCACCTCGACTACGTGAGTCAGGTTGCGTTCCACGCTCAGGGCCTGGAAGCGTTCGGTTACCTGCTGGAATCGGACGCAAACGCAATCATTTGGCGAGCGATTCTGTTTGACATCGGCAAATGATAGGCCACAACGTGCGATTGCACGGTCGGCCTGCGAGGCCACGCCCCAGAAGCAGTTTCCTTACCGGCCAGAGCATCCCCGGCGCTTGGTCTGCGCGCCGATGGCTGCCATTTTCACTGTAACGCAGACCAACCTAAAAGGGAGATGAACCATGAATTCGCGTTTTCGCAAACTAACCGTTGAATCGCTCGAGGGCCGCAGCGTGCTCAGCACCATGGTAGCAGCCGACTTCAACGGCGACGGCTACCTGGACCTGGCGGCGATCACCAGCCCCAATACTATCACGGTCAGTCTGTTCGATCCGGCGGACGGCGGCTACGACGTGTCCGATATCCTCACGACGCCAAAGAACCAACCGATCCAGAACCTTCTTGCGCAGGATTACGAAAGGGATGGAGACTTGGACATTACCGCCGTTGTCTCGAAGCCGTCGGGCGATCAAATCGTGCAGTATTGGCTGAACGACGGTGATGGCTCGTTCGACTACCTCGAGCCATTCGAGCCAATCAAGTGGAGAGGCCCAAAACCCCGTTGGATCTAAACCGGCAGCGCGACCCCAATGGGTGAACGTCGATTTTTGACTCTAGTCCTTATTGCCTTCAATGCGGCCTCGGCGCTCGGTCTGCGCGCCCTGAGTTGCCGCTTTCCAACCATCGCAGACCCCAGGAGACTCTTATGAACCTTTTCCATTTGCTACGTCCCGTCGTCGTCCTGCTGGCCATTGTGGGCAGCGTCATTTTCTCCACCCGCGCATCGGGGGTGGAGCGGAAATACAGCTTGCGCGGCACGGCTCTGTTAGACAACGACGGCATCGTCGTCGGTGCGGGGAATGCAACCCACCTCGGCAACTACACCGAGGATGGGTTTGCCTCGATCTCGGGCAACGACCTCACCGCGCTCCAACTCGAAGGCTACGTGACCCTCACCGCCGCCAACGGCGATAAACTCCGGGAGCACATCACCGGCCATTTGAACTTCTTTACTGGGGCGATCACCGCGACGGTCACGTTCATAGGCGGCGAAGGCCGCTTCGAGGACGCCAGCGGTTCGGCCATCTTGCTGGGCCAGGTAGGGCCGAGCGGGATCTCGGTCGTCGTCGTTGGGACCATCGACTTCTGAGCGGCAGCCTGAGTCAGCGAGCAGTCGCGGAGCAGAAACACGTCTGGCTTCAATGTCAGCGCCCTCCAAGACGGCACGCGTCTCCGGCGGCATTTTCGGTGCCACCAGGGCCGTCCAGAATTCTCAAAATAGTTCTGGAAAGTGTGCGTTTATGCAAATGGACATTGGTATAATATGACCAGCCCGTTGGATTCCTGCTCCCAAGTGGAGCGGGGGACATGTTGGGCGAGGGTCTCCTGACCCCGCCCGCATGATCGACCGCAGGTCTCCCGGACACGCTCACGAAGGAGACCTGCGCCGAACAGAGGCGGTGCCGGGCGGGCAGTGCTCTTTCTCAATCTGGTTGTGGAAAACGCCAAGAAGGAAGGTGGGTAACCGCGGAGTTCGCTGAGGAGCGCGGAGAGGATGGGACCGTCAGACCGAATTCCTCGGCGATTCTCAGCGACCTCCGCGGTTCCACTACAAGGTATTTCCGCCGGAAGTCAGGGGGAAAAACGAATCGAGAAGGGCGTCGGTGGGATAAATCAAGAAATGGCCTGATTCATGCCGTGGAATATCGCAAGTCTTTGACATCAAATACTTTGCGGATGCGGTCCTGGTGAAATGAGCGAGCTTGAATCATGAATCAGAGCGGTTCTTTCGGGGGGCTTGGAGAATCCTAGGAGTGCAAAACGGGGCAGGCATGAATTCCTCCGCTTTCTGTTCGCCTCCCCGCCGTTAGTGGGCGGTCACGGCTTGGCCTGGCTGATTTCTTCGATAAATGCCAGCGCCTCTTTGATGACGTCCGGGGTGACTCGCATGTGCCCCTGGTTTTTGTAGATCGAAATGCGGTGCGGGGCTTTCGCCTTTTCCATCGCCGCGGCCATGTCCTTGGCTTGCTGCACCGGCACCGAGCCGTCGTTGTCGGAATGCAGAACCAAAGTCGGCCGGGTCTTGTCCGTGATGTGCCGGATGGGGGACGCCAGCCGCCGTGCCTCCAGGGGATCGCCGGCTGACGGTTTCCAGAGGTTTCCCCAAGAGAGGTGTTCGAGCTCGTAAGGGGCCGAGAGGCTGATAACGCCGCGAATGTCGTTGGGCTGCTTTTCCCAACCGCCGGTTCGGGCGAAGGGACCGTCGCCGAGCGTGGCGGCCAGCGACACCAGGTGCCCACCCGCGGACATGCCAATCAGAAAAATCCGCTCGGCGTCGAACGGGTATTCGGCCGCGTGGGCATGGACCCAGCGGATGGCGCATTGCAGATCCTGATAGCAGGCCGGCGGCGGCGTCCCCCCCGCCAGGCGATAGTCGATGGACATGGCATAAAAACCAAAGCCGGCCCACTGCTCGACGTCGATGGCCCCCTCGCCGGGGTCCGCTTTGTGGCTTCCGACCCACCGCCCGCCGTGGACCGAAAGGATGACGGGAAACGGCCCTTTTCCTTCCGGATAGGCAATATCGGCCAGCAGGCCCGCCCCCTGCACTTTGCCATAAACCACGTCCCGCTTCACGACCAATTTGGCCGGTGAAGCAGCAGCCGGCTCCTTGGGCTCCTTCTCCTGGGCCGTTGCGGAGGCCAGCGGCGCGAAGAGGAGGCAGAGCGAAGGGGCGAGGAGCGCGAGCGTGGTGCGCATGAGGTTTGCCTTTCCGAAGAGAGTGAACTAGCCGGCAGGCAAAGCCTGCTCTACAGCAGCCCGTACGCCGTCAACGTCTGCCGCAGCTTCGCTTCCTGGGCCGGTTCCAGCGGCGTCATCGGCAGGCGAAGATCCCCCGTGTCTCGGCCGAGCATTTTCATGGCGGCCTTGATGGGGATGGGATTGGTGGAGAGGCCGAGCATATCGCGGCAGAGATGGAACAGCTTGTAGTGAAGCTGACAGGCCTCTCCGGTCTTCTTCGCGAAGAACGCGTTGACCAAAGCAATCATGTCCTTGGGAACGACATTCCCCACCACGGAAATCACCCCTTCGCCCCCGACGGAGAGAATCGGGAGCGTCAGGCTGTCGTCGCCGGAGAGCACGGTCAGGTCCGTCGTCGCCAGAATCTGCGAGGCCTGGTCGAGCGAGCCGGTCGCTTCCTTCACCATCGTGATGTTCGGCAGCTCGGCCATCCGGGCGATGGTTTCGGGCTCGATGTTCCTGCCGGTCCGCCCTGGAATGTTGTAGACGCAGATCGGAATCCCCACCTGCTCCGCCACCGCCTTGAAATGCTGATAGAAGCCCTCCTGCGTCGGCTTGTTGTAATAGGGGGCTACCATCAACGAGGCATCCGCCCCCTCCTTCGCCGCCCATTTCGTCAGCCGCAGGGCTTCGGCGGTGCTGTTGCTGCCGGTGCCGGGCATCACCTTCACCCGCCCGCGAGCGGCCTGCACCACGGCGGAAATCACCCGCTCATGCTCCTCGTGCGACAGCGTCGGCGACTCGCCCGTCGTCCCCACTGGCACTAGGCAGGCCGTCCCCGACGCAATCTGAAAATCCACCTGCTCCTTGAGCCGAGCGTAATCGACCTCCCCATTCTTAAACGGCGTCACAATCGCCACGGAGAGACCAGCGAAATCGGAACCTTTACGGGACATGGGAGAGCAGACCTTGGGCATTCAGGAAATGGGGCAATCCGTTATCATACGAAGCGGCTGCACAGGCTGACAACGGGCCGAAAACCTTGAAAACCCCAATGGCGAACCCGAACAACTATCCTCAACTCGACGTGATCGCCGTAGGTGCTCACCCCGATGACGTCGAAATTGCCTGCGGCGGCACTCTCGCGAAACTCGCCAAGCAAGGCTACAAGGTCGGCATCGTTGACCTGACCGACGGTGAGCCGACGCCGGGGTCAAGCGGTCCCGAACAGCGGAAGGCGGAGGCGAAAGCGGCCGCTGAAGCGATTGGCGCGCAGGTTCGGGTGATTCTGGACCTGCCCAACCGCCGGCTGTTTGATTCCTTTGAATCGCGCGTGGCCCTGGCCAAGGAGTTCCGCAAGTACCGGCCGAAAATCGTCATCGGCTTTGGGGACAAGACGCCGATGGCTTCGCCGGATCACTGGCAGGCGATGCTGATTACCGACGCCGCCGTTTTCTATTCCCGCCTGTCGAAATGGGAGGAACATTTCGATTATCTCCCCGTCCACAACATCGCCGCCCAGCTCTATTTCCGCCTTGCATTTGAGCCACAGACGCTCGGCGGATTCATGAGCCACTTCACGGTGGACATCAGCGATACCTTGGAAACAAAGATCGCTTCCATCCGCCACTACGCCAGCCAGTTTCCGCCAGCCAAAGAACACGTCTTCGACCGCATCCGCGGCGCGGCTCTCATCGCCGGCTCCGCCAGCGGCTTTCACGCGGGAGAGACGTTTGTCTGTACCAAGCCGCTAGGAGTGAAGGATTTAGTCAAGACTGTGCTGCCGTAGTGAAGTCGGTCCCTCGCTGGCGCGTCGGGCGAGTGCTAAACTGGCACTCATGGCTGATAAATCGCAAACCGCTCCCCTGGTCGGCATCATCATGGGGAGCAAGTCCGACTGGGAAACCATGCAGGTCGCGGCGGACGTGCTGCAACAGTTCGGCGTGCCGCACGAGTGCCGCGTCGTCTCCGCTCATCGCACTCCGGACTGGATGTGCCAATACGCCAAGGCAGCCGAAGGTCGCGGCCTGGCCGTCATCATCGCGGGAGCCGGCGGAGCCGCCCATCTGCCGGGAATGGTCGCCTCGCAAACGGTGCTGCCGGTCCTCGGTGTGCCGGTGCAAAGCAAAGCCCTCAGCGGTCTCGATTCGCTCCTTTCCATCGTTCAAATGCCCGGCGGCATCCCCGTCGGCACCCTCGCCATCGGACAGTCCGGTGCAAAAAACGCGGCACTC
>SXOA01000047.1 GCA_005778405.1 Planctomycetaceae bacterium | reverse complement strand
TTACGCCGCTTCGCCATCACGCGACTTAAACAGCATCCACTAAAAGAAAGCCTGCGCGGCAAGATGCAAATCGCCGGCTGGAACGATGACTTTCTCGCCGAAGTCCTCACAGGGCAACACCTTTGATATGCGCTGACCCTGATCGTTACTCAGGATGCCGGTTACCTGCCAGGTGTTGCCTTCGGACTTCTTGTAGCGGAGTTTACCCTTGGCAGTGCCTCCCTTGCCCATTCTGATTTCACTTTCCGACTGCCATTCCGCCCTTCCGGAATAGTAAGGGGGATGAAACAGCAACGCATTGACAATCATGCCGTTGTCAATCATTGCTTTCGCGTCCGGACTGGAAATGATAGTCCGCTTCACCTCTTTTCCGTCGGCATCTCTTTTTAACTTGCAGAGCGGTTCCCCAAATGACGCCTGCAGCATTTTTCGCATGGGTTCCGGCGCCTCGCTCGTCTTTATCTCGGTGGTCATGCCTTCTGAGACTTTGGTGAATTTGTCGCGGCTCATCGTGGCGTTTATGATGAGCTTGCCGTCCATCAGCGCCTTGGCGCCAAGCTGGTCGAACGTAAGTATTCGGTCACTATCAACGTTTTTCCAGGTGTAGCGAACATCCGCCGTCGACTCCATTCTTTGGGTCACGCCGTTGCCTAACTTGTTTTGCAGATCGGATACGATGGCTAAGTGAAAGGAATGGCTTTCGGGCGCTGTGGCCGGTGGCGCGGCGTGAAGTTGTATTGTGCGAATGGAAATGACCATCCACAACCAAACCGCTGGATACCGGGCACAGATTCTTTGCACGAGTCACCTCATTAGAGTCTTGCCGCGGTAAGAGTAAATGGCGTCCGAAATGGAACTCTAGCCGATTGAATGCGGCGAAGCAAGATTTCTCGATATCGAAGGAAACTTACATCTTCTTCCCAATCGCGGCCGCCACGGCCCGGCAGCGGGCCATGACGTCGTTGAACTGGATGAAGTTCAGCGACTGGTATCCATCGGAGAGAGCTTGTTCTGGATTGGGATGGACTTCCAGAATCAAGCCGTCCGCCCCTGCCGCGACGGAGGCGACCGCCATGTCGGGAATGAGATAAGTGTGCCCGGTCCCGTGGCTGGGATCCACAACCACCGGCAGATGGGTTTTGTGGTGGAGATAAGGAACCGAGGCGAGCGGCAGCGTGAACCGCGTATGGGCTTCATACGTGCGGATGCCCCGCTCACAGAGCATCACATTCGGATTCCCTTCGTTCAAAATATACTCAGCCGCGAGCAGCAGTTCTTCCATCGTGGCGCTGGGCCCCCGTTTGAGCAGCACCGGTTTCTTCGCCTGCCCCACCGCCTCCAGCAAGCGGTAATTCTGCATGTTGCGGGCTCCCACCTGCAACACATCGGAGTACCTGGCGACCAGTTCCACTTCTTCGCTGGTCATTACTTCGGTCACAATCGCCAGCCCTGTCTCCTGCCGAGCGGCGGCCAAAAGTCTCAGCCCCTCCTCCTTCATCCCCTGAAAGCTATACGGGCTGGTCCGCGGCTTAAAGGCACCGCCGCGCAGGGCCGTCGCTCCGGCGGCTTTCACCGCGCGAGCGGTTACGAGAATCTGCTCCTCGCTCTCCACGGAGCACGGTCCGGCAATCACGCCGATGATCCCGGCCCCCACTTTGAGAGAGCCGACGCAAACCTGTGTCGGCTCCTTCTTCACCTCGCGGCTGGCGACTTTGTAAGGGGCCAGAATGGGGACGACATCTTCCACGCCGGGCCCGCTGGCGAGCGACTCTTTGGTCTCGGCCCGCTTCTCGCCAATCGCGGCGATGACGGTTCGCTCGGTCCCCTGAATGACGTGGGCCTTCAGCCCCAGCGCCTCGACTCTTTCAGCCATGTGCTTGACCTGCTCGGGGGTGGCCCCTTTTTCCATGACGACGATCATTGGTTTGTTCCTGTCCAAAAAAAAGCCCCGGCAAAACCTGGTGGTTCGCCGGGGCGGGGAATTCGGATGTTATGGTTGCCTCTAGCGGCAGACCTCCCGCGGCCCATGCGATCCCTTCAGGGACCGGCTGGTAAAGTAAAACCGCCAGAAGTAGCCGCTTGTCTTTCTCATGGGGATATTATGGTTGGCGGGGTTCAAAAAGCAAGGGTGGTTGATGGAGGGTTGTGGAGCGGGCGGATAGAATGATGCTGTCGGATCGGACGTGCGATTCCCTCCTCAGCGATTGGCAGGAGCTTTTGAATGTCGAGCCGGGCAATATCGAAGGAAGTGTTGAGTCTCGTGACGGCCGAAATGGAGCGGGGGGAGTATGCCTCACCCAATGAAGTGCTTCTTCAGGCGATGGCGGCGCTCGCCGATCAGCGTCAGGCAGTTGCGGGAATTCGACGCGGTTTCGCCGACTATCGTTCCGGCCGGGTGCAAACTCGCCGACAAGCGGATCGCAAGTTCCGGCGAAAAAACCAGCTGCCGCTCCCATGAGCTTCTCGGTTGAAATCTCGGACCAGGCTCACGCCGACGTTCAAATCATCTACGACTATATCGCCGAGCGAGCACCGGCCGGTGCCCGTCGGTGGTATGAGGCTTATCAAGCAGCGCTTGACAAGTTGGAGGCGAACGCCAATCGCCATCCGCTAGCGCCGGAGAGCAACTACTTCCCTGATGAAGTGCGTCAACTGCTGTTCAAGACGCGAAGAGGACACCGCTATCGAATTCTCTACTCTCTCTTCGGCAGTAGAGTTGTCGTACTTCATGTTCGCGGTCCAGGGCAGGAATTTGTGCGCGCCTAGCAATGGTGCGCCTGGCATGCCTCCGCGCTACCCATGTGCCGCCAGGTGCGTCTTCGCCAGTGTGCCGCTGACATCCTGGGCATAGATCCCCTGGCCCCGGTCGATAGCCACTTGCAGGGCGTTGCGGCCGCGCTGCAGGAACAACTGCATGTCGTCCCCAGTGTCAGTCTCCACAACCCCAATGGTCAGCCGGAGAAGAAAACCCTGGACCGAGTCGGGAAGGTGGCATTGCTCGGCAGCGAGACGGATGCGCTCGGCACAACGGGTGCCGTCCTCCAGCCCAGCGGCCGGCAAGAGCAGCGCAAAGGTGTCGCTTCCCAAGCGTGAAACGTGATCCATGTCCCGCAGATTCGCGTTGAGAATCTGGGCCGCAATCCGCAGAACCAGACTGGCCGCTTCATCGCCATGCTTCTGGATTCCCTGCGCAAAGCCGTCGAGCTGCACCAGAATCAGGCAGAGCGGCGTACGGTCTCGCTTCACCTGTGCCAGTCGGCGAATCATATCGTCGACAAAGACCGACTTGCTGGAGACAAGAACGGCGGCGGCGCTGGAAACAGCCTCGGGAAGTTTGTCCGCATCCGTCGCCCAATCCATGCCAATCAGCGCGCTCAAATCGTCCTGTCCGGATGTCTTCGCGGCAGTCTTCTGATCCAGTTTCCAGAGATGGTTCTTGTATCCGTCGTTCCAGTGCAGGCAATTGCGGCCCCCCTTTTTGGAAGCATACAGGGCCGCGTCCACGCGCTTGAGCAGGGTCGCCTGATCCTCCCCCGGCTGCAGCTCGGCAATGCCGGCGCTGGCCGTGACGCGCAGATCCCGCCCTTCGAAACGGACCTTGGCGGCACCGATGGCCGCGCGAGCCCGCTCGGCAGCGGCGCGGGAGGACGGCATGATGGCGGTGAAGACAATGGCAAACTCCTCGCCTCCGTACCGCGCGACCAGATCGTCGTCGTTGGCGTGCTGGCGTAGGGCGCGGGCCACCTGCCGCAGCACTTCGTCCCCCGCCTGGTGGCCATAACTGTCGTTGAATTTTTTGAAGTGGTCAACATCGAGCAGCAGGACACAGCAAGTCGCGCCGCAACGCTGTTGCTCCTCAATCCGCCGCGCGATCGCGTCGTCCAGCGCCCGGCGATTAGCAACTTGAGTGAGTGCGTCCGTGCGGGCTTCAAAGGCGTGGGACTCAATCTGACGGGCTTGCGTGTGCAGTTTCTCTTTCGCCGAAACGAGCTGCTCCTGCATTCGCTGGTTGACCTGCATCAGCCTGGCGACGGCACTCAGCACCTCGCCATTTTCCGGTTCGGTTTGCAAGGCGCTGGCGATCTGCTCCACCTCCAGGGAGTGTTCTCCCATTTCCATTGCCACGCTTCCGGCAAGTTGCTGGAGCTTTTCCAGAGCTTCTTTGGCGACCCGCTTCTGCTGTTCGGACTGGGTTGTGGCCCCGCGCGCGAGCGCCACGACTCCCAGCGCGAGAAGCGCGAAGAGGGCGAGGACCAGCACAAGCAAGGTCAATAGCATCAGCACGGACGCAGGCATCCTGGGGATTGTCGTGGATGGAAAGCGAATTCCCCCCCTTATGGGAGATAGGTCACTGACCTGCTCTGGTCAAACCTTCCCGGCGTGCCTGTTACGACTTTGCAGCCGATCATTCGGGGCACGCCGGTGGTAACGATCAACACCGGTCGGCGGTCAGGTTCAGGCCGCCCGCGACCTTGGGAACGGGGCGTTTTCAGCCAGAGGTTCCTCGGCAATCACGGCCCGGATCTGGGGCGAAGCGAGCGCCTCGTTATAGGTCCGAACCCAAGCGGAGGCTTCCGCCAGAGACTGATGCCTGGCCGCCACTTCCCGCGCGGGAAGCAGCAGCACTTGATACAGCGGTTTCACGTTCATGGTCAAACTCCTGATAAAAAGGGGATTAAAAAAATGGCCGACAAGGGCCATGGGCGAAAAGCGTCCCGAAAACAGTTCGGGAACCGCGATCAAGAAGGCGGATCAGCGGGACCCGCGGCCGGCAGCACCCAGGCTGACCAGGAACGTCTGCGGACCCATCCGCAGCGATTCGAAGTATAGGTGTCTATTGTACAGTAGTCGATCGCCCGCAAGCACAAAATGTGGGCTGTTTCTTCCGCCTGGAACTCAAGGGATTGTGTCCACGGAACGACTGGATACACACCTGGCTCGATTTCGCTAAACTCGTGCTTCCCACCCGAAGTCCAAGGAACCCCGCATGCCCACCCTACGACCGCTCGATCTGACCACCTTCGCCCAGTCCCTCCTTCGCGCGGGCGGAGCGTCGGAAGAAGAGGCATCCATCACTGCCCGCAGCCTCGTCGATGCGAACCTCAAGGGGTACGACTCCCACGGCGTGATGCGGCTGCCGTATTATGTGCAGGCGATTAAGGACGGCGAAGTTGCCTCCGGTGCGGAGCTGACAATTCTGGATGAAGGGCCATCGCGCGTCGTCGCCGATGCTAACTGGGGCTTCGGTCAGGTGCAGGCGGCGAGGCTGATCAAGAAACTGGCGGCCAAGGCGCACGCGGAAGGGCAAGCCATAGGCACCATGACCCATTGCGGTCACATCGGCCGGCTGGGGGAATACTGCGAAATGACCGCGGCGGAGGGGCTGGTTTCGATGTTCATGGTCAACTCCCACGGTGCAGCCGTGCGGGTCGCTCCACCGGGAGGCAAAGCACCACGGCTATCGACTAATCCGCTGGCCATCGGCGCGCCCAACGGCGATGAGCCGCTTATCTTGGACTTCAGCACCAGCGCGACGGCGGAAGGGAAAGTCCGCGTGAAGAAAATCGCCGGCGAGAAAGTTCCCGAAGGGTGGCTGCTCGACAGCGAGGGAAAACCGACGACGGACCCCAACACGCTCTATGCCACTCCATGCGGCTCGATCCTGCCGATGGGTGGGAACCAGGCGTACAAGGGTTTTGGCCTGGGGCTGATGATTGAAATCTTCTGCGGAGCCATCTCCGGTGGCGTCACGGCCCGACCAGTGCCGTATCCCAAGAAGGGGAACTGCGTCTTCATGATGTTCATCGACCCCGCCCGCTTCGGCGGAGCGGAACACTTTCGGGCGGAGGTTGCGCAGCTCGTCGACTATGTCCGCTCCTGTCCGCGGATCGACGGCGTCAGCGAAATCACGCTCCCCGGCGACCCCGAACGGCGACTCTGCGCGAAGCGGATGGCAGATGGGATCACGCTGGATGGGGAGAACTGGAACGCGCTGGTGAAACTGGCGGGACAATTGGGAGTCGAAACACCGCGGGTTTAAGGACCGGCGCAGGAATAGCTGTCGCGAGCTGAAGAAGTAGGAAAGAAATGGGAGCCACGGATTGAACACGGATGAAACACGGAAATCGGATTGTTCTTCATCATTTTGCCATCTATAATTTGCCATGATCCCATTACGCCTCCCATCATTGAAGTTGCTCCTCCCGGCGTTATTTCTTGCCGCCTGCTTCGCCGCGAATGCTGAAGAGCCCGCGCCCAAGCTGCTCGTCCATCCCAACCTCTTCGAGGCGCTCACCGAACCCCCCTGCTCGTATTGCAGTACGCAGCATCGCAAGAAGCTGGTGAAGGATGAGGACCTGGTGTTGGCCTGGATTCGCGGGGCGCATAACGGCGGGGCGATTCCGGTGCGGCATTTTCTCTCCGGGCCGCGGGTGATCAATGATACCTATGGACTGTTTTTCTACGACCCCGATGGCGGGTATATCGCCGCTTACAAAAAGGACTACGGCTACAAGTTTCACGGGTGGCGAGGGGGAGTGATGGTGGTGCAGGGGCGGGACGGCACGCTTTGGTCGGCGCTGAGCGGAGCGGCGTTTGACGGGCCGCAGAAGGGGAAGAGGCTGGAGCGGATCCCGAGTATGACGACGAACTGGGAAACGTGGCGGATGCTGCATCCGGAATCGACCGTGTACGACCTCTACGACGGCAAGAAGTACACCGTCTCCGAACTTCCCAAGGAAATGGACAAGGAGGCCCTCGCTTCCCTTGGCAGCGTGGACGAACGGCTGCCGAAGTTCGCGCCGGTACTGGGAGTGGAAATCGGAGACGCGAGAAAGGCCTATCCGCTTGACGAAAAAATCGAGCGGGCCTGCTTCACCGATGAAGTCGCGGGCAGGCCGCTCGCAGTGTTCTGGTATGGCCCCACGAAATCAGCCGTCGCCTTCGAGTCCACGCTCGAGGGCCAGAAGCTGACCTTCTATGCCGACCAAATCTCCCCCGAGACCTGCCCCTTCAAGGACAAAGAAACCGGCACCCGCTGGACGCTCGCCGGCCGCGGTGTGGATGGGCCGCTGCGGGGGAAGGAGCTGACCTGGGTGCCGAGCATCCAGAGCAAGTGGTACGCCTGGAGCGGAGAGAATCCCCAGACGGCCGTGCTGGGGAAATGACCGATGGCATCCGCGAGTCGGCTATTCGCCGATGGCCAGGTCCCGCACCTTTCGCAGGAAACCCGGAAACTGCGTGGGCCCCATGTGACTGGCGTCGGCGCGAGCAATCTGGGTGTGCGGAAGCTCGGTGATGGAGAGCTCATCCTCCGGTGCGGGGCTGCGGCGGAGGTCATCGATGGCCTTGCGGCGGATCATCTGAATGCCCATGGTCGAGCGGTCGGACGATTGCTGTAAGGCGGCGGCCCAACGCGTCAGACGCTCCATGAGTCCGCTGGCGGAGGGCAGCTTGTTGTCGCGGGCATCGGACTGGGCGCGGGCGAGGACGAGATTTTCGTCGCCGCGCATTTCCCACAACCGGCGGATGTCAGCCGCACTGACTTCGGCCTGCTCTTCTTGAATGAAGACAATGTCGCCGCAGGAGCGGGCCAGGCCGGTTTGAACCGCGGAGGCCATGCCCCGCTGCCAGGCGTGGCGAGCGATTTTGAGCTGGGGATATTGCTGCCGGAGCTCGTGGCCGATTTCGTCGGTGTGGTCGGTGGAGCCGTCGTCAACCACCAGGATCTCGAAGCGCGGGGTGAGATCGGGGAGCACTTCCAGCAGCTGCGCGATTTGCCGGGCGAGGGTTGCCTGGGCGTTGTAAACGGGAAGAATGATGCTGAGGGACGGATTCAAGGGAGCCCCTTCCGCCGAAGTCGCTCAAAGGTGCACGGAGCGCCTGCCGGGAAGTTGACGCAACCGGCAGTTTCCCGCGAGGTTCGCCGGAACTGCCGCCATCAAACATCCGCAGGAGCTGCGCGTATCAGGATGCTGTTACCATCGGCGGCTCGCCGGGCGGACTGGACGGGGGGCCGCGATTGTCCGTGTGCAAGCATCCTGCGGCTGAGGCGGGTGGTTCGTGATGTGCGGAAGCCTCCGTCCCTGCCGACCTCGCTATAATTGAACCTATGACGAATCCATCCCCATCCGGCCCCGATTTCTCAAAGAATAACGGCCTGCTGCCCGCGATTGCCCAGGACGCCCAGACCGGCGAGGTGCTGATGCTGGCCTGGATGAACGCCGAGTCGTTCGACGAGACCGTCCGCACCGGCCAGGCCGTTTATTACAGCCGCAGCCGTGGCAAGCTGTGGCGGAAGGGGGAAGAAAGCGGACACGTGCAAACGGTACAGGGAATCTATATCGACTGTGACGCCGACACCATCCTGCTCAAGGTGGATCAACTCGGCGTGGCATGTCACGAAGGGTATCGGAGTTGTTTTTTTCGCGAGGTGAAGCCCGGTGGCGTGCAGGTGGTGAGCGAGCGGCTGGTGGAGCCGGAGAAGGTGTATGGACACAAGCCTGAAGCGCCAGCGAAGGACAGCTTGGCGAGCCGAGTGGGGCAATAACGCGACCAAGCCTGAGCAGCGTTTTCCTTCGCTTGCGCTTCAGGCTTGTGTTGAAACTGGTTGTCGGCGAATCTATATTAACGACTCATCCCCAGGAGAACGCCATGTCCGCCGAAGCCAAACTCGTCGAGCTCAAGCTCGAACTTCCTCCCGCTCCCAAGCCGATGGGGGTCTATAAACCGCTGATTATTGTGGGGAATCTGGTGTATGTTTCCGGACATGGTCCGCTGAAATCGGACACGACTCTGTTCACCGGCCGCGTGGGAGACCAGGTGGATTTGGAATATGGGAAGCAGGCGGCTCGGCAGACGGGGCTGGCGATTCTGGCGACGCTGCGAGCGGGGCTGGGGAGCCTGGACCGGGTGAAGCGCGTGGTCAAGACGCTGGGCATGGTCTATTGCACTGCCGAATTCGACAAGCACCCGGCCGTCATCAACGGCTGCAGCGAGTTGTGGGCGGACGTTTGGGGAAAGGACCACGGCGTGGGAGCCCGCAGCGCGGTGGGCATGGGCTCGCTTCCTGGCCACATCAGTGTGGAGATTGAGGCGATTTTTGAGCTCGCCTAGCGAAGAGCCGCCCCTTGCCCAGGCTCGCAAGCGCGGCCGTGAGCCCTTTCGGCCCGTGCCCCAAATAGACTGCCGTCCCGAAACCCAACAGCAGGTTGCCAAGGGTCACGAGCAGAATGAGCATGAGCAGGGCGAGTGTGGCCATGCCCAAGGATAGCTCACAAGATGGGATCCGAAGGGAGATTCTTGCTCGAACAGACGATTCGCGCGGCTGCCGACGGCTACAACTACTTGTCCGCCTTGGGCTTCTTTTCAGCCAGAGTGAGGACCATGAGCAGCACCTCCGCAACGTCGCCGGGGGACTTGGCCACGGCAGTGAAATTCACCCCTTCGGTCTTGGAAGCGGTGGTGACAATCAGCAGTTGTTCCTTGCTGTAGGCCACATGGATTTTGCGCCCTCCCGCAGCAGTCTGTTCCTTCAGCCACTGCCGGTCCTTTTCGGGAAGGTGGAGCGCTTGGTTGACGAAATCCCCTCCCAAGCGAAGTCCCCCTGCCGGGATACGGCCCATCTCAAACTGGATCTTAAGGCCGTCTTTCTTGGCAATCTCACCGACGATGCTGTCGAACCCCTGCTTCGGCTCGTAGGTGAAGCCGGGCAGCAGGCTGATCTCGAACCCTCCCGGCAGCGGCGTTTGGCCAAAACTGGCGGGTGTCATCGCCCCCAACAACAATAGCGAGAGCAAGCTTCCACTGCCGCCAACCAGTAATGTTCGAGCGATCATGTGAGCCTCCAGGATTGTCGCCTACCTCAACTGTGGGCTGGCATTTGTCAGTGCAGCAGGAATTGCCCAAGTGCACCATCCTGGTTAGCCAATGTCAAGCTGAGGCGACCCTGTTCGCCCAAGTTGACGCCGCGGCAGTTCGCTGGTAGAAAACTAGGTTCCTTCAATTACAGGCCAACCGAGTCAGGAGTACGCGCGTGGGTGGAATCATCGAACGTCACAAGGAGCTCCGCCGCCGCCGCAAGCGGAAGCAGAAGATGAAGGTTCTCAAGCGGAAAGCGACCAAGGCCACTCCCACCGAAAAGGGAATCCTGGCGAACAAGATCCGCAATATGACCCCCGGCGCGGAAGTCATCATCGCCAATTGGGGCTTGGAAGAGCGGAAGAAGTAAGACTCCCAGTTGGGAAGGCGGAAGACCCTCACCCCGGCCCTCGCCCAGGGGGAGAGGGGGAGTTGCTACGCGACTTCCACAATCCGGAAGTCCAGCCCCGCGATGGGTGCTCCGCCATTGTGGAACAAGACGTCCCCCTGTTTGTAGGCGGATAGCGACTGATGGGTGTGGCCAAAGTAGACCTGCTCGGTGCCGCTCTCCACTCCCTGTCCGATGCGGTTCAGATATCCCAGGATTCGCCGAGTCACCCGCTGTTTGGGGTGAACCATTTTCCCGCACAGTTGATGCAAGCGGGCCTGCACCGCCCAGTCGTAAAGCATGTTCTTGACCGAGCCGCGGCGCTTCTCATCGCGCGACCAGTGCTGGCGGCGATGCGTCAACCGGGCCTCGCACATCCGGGGATGGTCCGCCACGTCGCCGTGCAAAAAGACGGCCTTGCCGAGGCGGAGCAGATAAGGATGAGCCTCTAAATTGGGCTGCTTGCGGGCGTACTTTTCCAAGGACTCGACAAACCGGCTGTTGCAATCGTGGTTGCCGAGGACGAAGTGAAAATCGCACGTGCGGTGCGCGCCTACCAGCGAGTCCAGCCAGCGGATGGCGGCGCTCACCGTCGCTTCGGTGGAAGGGAGCGTGGACCAGCGGAAATCAAAGATGTCCCCCCCCAATACAAACGTCTTCGCGCGCCCCGCGGTCTGCTGCAAAGCATCGCCATGTTCGGCCGCCTGGCTGCGGCGGGAAAACATATGCAGGTCGCTGACAAAATAGCTGCGGCGTCCCATAGATACTTCATTCTAGCAGATTTTTCCGGCAAACTGCCGAAACGGCCCGCGAACCGATTCAGGAACTTAATTGCAAATGGAGTGCCTAAACGGTGCTATCGGCAAGATGTACGCTGGATGCAGCGAAATATTTGGATTGATGGGGACTTGCGCCAGGAGTGCAGCGGGCTAGCGTGGGCCGGCTCCGACTTTGTTACAATTTCAGACGCGCCTTCACCTTCAATGACTTGGAGCTTTCCTATGTCCCTCTCTCGCCGCGAATTCAATCTCTCCGCCGCTGCCGCTGCCGCTACTGTGACGGCAATTTCCGCTACTGGTTTTGCGGCCGAGGAAAAGGAAACGAAAAAACCCAAGCTCCGCAAGGCGGTGAAGTACGGCATGATTGGCGAAGGGAAGTCCGCCGAGGAGAAGCTCAGCCTCGCCAAGAAGTGCGGCTTTGAAGGGGTCGAGGTTGATAGCCCCAGCGGTCTGAATAAAGAGGAGGCCAAAGCCGCGGCGGAGAAGACGGGAGTGAAGATTCACGGCGTGATTGACTCGGTCCATTGGCGGGACACACTCTCGAGCCCCGACGAAGCGGTGCGTGCCAAGGGGCTGGCGGCGCTAAAGGGGGCTATCGAAGACGCCCACTTCTTTGGCTGCGACACGGTGCTGCTGGTCCCCGGCGTGGTGAAGGAAGAAGTCACCTACGAACAATGCTACGAGCGGAGCCAGGCCGAAATCAAAAAGGCCCTGCCGCTCGCCGAGAAGTACAACGTCAAGATTGCCATCGAGACCGTCTGGAATAACTTCATTACCAAGCCCGAGCAGCTCATCAGTTTTGTCGACGACCTCAAGAGCCCGTCCGCAGCCGCTTACTTCGATTGCAGCAACATGCTCAAGTACATGGTCCCGAGCGCGACCTGGATCCGCCAGCTCGGCAAGCGGATGGTCAAGTTCGACTTCAAGGGCTACAGCCACAAGAAGTCCTGGTGCCCCATCGGCGAAGGGGACGAGGATTGGCCCGAAGTTCTCAAGGCCCTCGGCGAAGTCGGCTACGACGGCTGGGCGACCGCGGAAGTCAGCGGCGGCGGCGAAAAAGTCCTTCGCGACATTAGCCAGCGGATGGACAAGATTCTGGGCCTGGCATAGTGCCAGGCAGCCTGTTTTAGCCTCCACCCATCCAGGGAACTCGCCATGCCCATGAAAAACCTCTTGCTCGTATGCTGCGTCTGCATCGTGCTGCACGTCCCATTCGCCGCCCGGGCGGAGGAGAAAGGCCTTTCCAAGGAAGAGCAGGATGCCGGGTTCGTGCCGATCTTTAACGGAACGGATTTGAAGATGTGGCGATTTGGCGAGGAGTCCCCTCCCAAGGAGATGCCGGCGAACTGGAAAGTGGAGGAGGGAGTCATCCGGGTGACCGGCGGGGGAAGTCCGCACCTGGCGTCGGCCCAGGAATACGGCAACTTTGAGCTCCGTTTGGAATGGCGCGGCCTCAAGGAAAAGTACAACAGCGGACTCTTCATCCGCAGCGGGAAGAAAGTCGGAGCCAACCAGATCAACCTGGCTCATAAGAGCGAAGGGGCATTCCTGGGAGGGAAGCTATCGGGAGCCAAAGCAGTGGGAGACCTGCAAAAGCCGGCGGGGGAGTGGAACCAGTGGCGCGTCCTCGCGGAAGGGGACAGGCTCACGTTCTGGTGCAACGGCACCAAGGCCTGGGAAGGCACCGGTTTGCAGCCGGCGAAGGGATACCTGGGCATGCAAGCCGAAGGAGCGGCGATGGAGTTTCGCAATATCCGGATTCGGGAAATCAAGTAGTGGCTGGCAATCATGGTATCCGGCTGGCTCTCAAATATAGGAACGTACCGCGGACTCCTGGAGAGTGAGTTGGAAAATTAGTGTCACCGCGATGGAACTGTTTTCGGCTTACGATCTTCAGCTGACACTGGCGTCCGCGGCGGCGATCTATTGTCTGCTCGGTTATTGGTTGGCGTTTGGGAAGCAATCGTGGCTGTGGCGGGCCGGATTCGTTTGTGCCGCGCTGGCGCTGTTGGTTCCCATCCGGGCCTACGAGCCGCTCGTCTTCTTTGCCCTCACTTCGTTGCTCTTCGTGGCGGCAGCGGGTGGCCAGTGGCTACTCCTTTCCACACTCCGAAAGGGAGGGAAAGTGGCAGCTGAGAAAGATTCGGCCGACGTGGCCGTTGCCTCACCTCGCTTTCAGTTTCGCCTTCACGACCTCCTGGGTTTAATGGCCGTCTTCGGAGCAGCCGCTTGGATGACCCGTACTCTTTTGCGAGAGCAGGTGCTGATGCCCTGGGTGGGAACCTTGATTTCCGTGGCGGTCGCAGTCGCAATCACGCTGGCGACGATTGGCTTGCTGCGGGGTCCGCGGCGCATTCTTTCAAGTGTGGTTTTGGTTCTCGTGGTGGGAATTGCAGTAGGTTATTTTCATTGGCTGCACCGCATGGGACCAATGGGACCATCTGTTCAATACATCGTTGGAGGAGACCTAGGAAATCAGCTCTTCAACCCCTATCTCTTTTGGACCAACGATAGTGCAGGATACAACCTGCTTGTCTTAGTGTTGATTAACATAGGGTTCCTCGCAATATTCTATGGTGCGGCGCGAGCGACCCAGCCCACGGAAGCCAAGCCAATGCCGCGAAGGGTGTGGCAAGTTCTCGGCGCGGCTCCGTACATGGCTTGGATCTTGCCCACCGGTTGGGTGTACTTACAACTTCTTTCCTATCCCCCGCCTCCAGCGCAAAGCCGCAACCGGCCCAACGTACTTCCATTCCTGCTAGAGCGCGGACAGGCACTCGAATCACTGTCTGGTGCGCAGGCGCAAACGGTCGGCGCCGAAGTCATCCTGCTTTCCAAGAAGCCGGGCTTTGTTCCCGTTCCGTGGGAAGCGGACCTCCGCGGACGGAAAAACTACGACGTAGGTTCGATGCTTTTTGAGGTCCAAAGCGCGCGCAGCATCAGCCGGGGTTTGGATGCCCAGGCAACCACGCTGGAAGCGACCGACCCCGATCTCGCATCAGAGCAACTGATGGCGATTTTCCGAATTGGAAACATGTTGGAGCACGAGGGGCTGCTAGTTCACGGACTGGTTGGGGTTGCCATCGACGGTGTGGGTGTGGATCATTTGGCACGGCTCCGTCGCCAGCTTTCTTCGTCAAAGGCCCGCGCGATTATCGCGGAAATCCAGCCAATGGAAGAGTCTCGCGATCACAACGATGTCACCAGAGATCAACTTTGGTACAGCCTAAATGACCGTTGGGCATTTCGCCTGGATCAGGTTCTTAATTCCGAAACCGAGCCGGGCAGTAATCCAACATTTCACTATTACGGACTGGCTTGTACCCGAAATAGCTGTATGAAGCGACTCCTTATGATCGACCTGGCTCTCCGTGCTTACGGCGCGGACCACGGCGTTTATCCGTCCAAGTTAGAATCGCTTTCTCCCCAATATCTTACCGATATTCCCCTCGATCCGTTTTGCGAGAAACCCTTTGTCTATCGTCCGGCCGCCAAGGACTTCGTTCTGTACAGTGTCGGAGGTGACGGAGTCGATAATGGCGGAACGTTTGGACCTAATCAGTACATTCCGATAGCCTGGGAAGGATACGACCTGAATCTTGATGCGCCTCATGAGTAAGTTCGAAGTGTGTCACTTAAGTCCGCAAAAAGAACCCCGCTCTGGTCCAGCCTTCAAACCATTCCCGCAAGTCGGCTGCCAAGGTGTCGACGTTTTGGCCCGCGGCCAAGGCTTGGGGAGCGACTTCGGACAGGGCTTGTTCCAGCGATGCGCCTGACTGCACGGCAGAGAGCAGCGCGTGTTGAAGCGAAGTCAACTCGTGGCGGCGAACGATGTAGTCGCGGCGGAAGAGGGCGATGCACTGGTTTTGCGGGTCGGGTAGCGGCGGATTGTCGCCCTGCTTCCAAGCGGTGTAATAGCTGCTGACGGGATAGCGGAAGGCCAGGAGCTGAAAGCCGGGAACGAGCGCGAGGATGGATTGCGGGGTCAGGGATGGAGCAAGTCCCTCACCCTGCCCTCTCTCCAAGGGAGTCGGTTCTTCCGGCCCTTGGGCATCGAAGACGATTTCAATCGCATGCTCCAGCCGGGTCAGGTCCACGAAGAACTCCCCCCACCCGTCTGCTGGTTGAGTTTCCGACAGGAAATCCGCAAACTGGTCCGCCAGGCGATGCAGCGTGTAACTTTGCGAAGGATGCCGCTGCAAGTAAGCCAGGGCGAAATCGCCGAAGACTTCCTCTCCCAGGGCATAACGGAGGCAAAGGAAAAACTCCCGCAGACAATCGACCAGCCGCAGGTAATAGGCGGCGGCATAGACACCGAGGCGCTCGGCGCTGGATTGCTGGCTGGAAGGGGGGACGATGTCTTCGAGGGCAACGACAGGGGGTCGGGAGTCTTTGGCGGCTGTGTCTGTAGCAACAGAAGAACACAGGGCGCCAAAGACTCCCGACCCCGGCCCCAGCCGCGCCCCTTCTTCCACGCCGCCAGGATGCGTGATGACGGCTTGCAACCAGTGCTGGAGCTGCTGGAGGCTCGGGATTTGGGCGGGGCGGGTCACTTCTGGGGAATCAGCTCGTAGCAGAAGAGCTTGCCGCCGCCGCGGACGTAGAGCAGGCCGTGGGAGACAATGGGGGCCGCCCAGAAGGGATCGCGGTCCACTTCGGCAGCGGTGGAGCCTTCGCCGATGCGGCGCGGGCCGGCTGGTTTGGGAATGAGGGCCAACGACGCAACCTCGAGGTAGGCCTCGGGATCGGCTTTGAACAGTGTGAGCATGCCATCTTCGGCCAGGCAGAGGAAGTGGCCGTCGATGTAAGTCAGGGAGGTGCGGGTGAGGTCCGGGACTTTCCATTGCACCTTGCCGGTCTTCCAGTCGATGCACCGCAAGTCCGCATTGCTCATGTGCCGGCCACTGCAACCATAAAGGTAGCCGGCGTGGTAAACCGGGGTGTTCCAGTGCGTTTGCATCGCCTTGGCCCGCTTGTTTTCGTCGTCCTTCCAAAGCACCTTGTGCGTGCCGGGGGCGACTTCGAGGAGCGAGCTGCCGATGCCGTAGGTCTCGCTGATGAAGACCTGTTTGTCGTGGACCACGGGGACGCTGGCGTTGACGCTTTCCAGACTGGCGTCCCGCCAGGGATAGTGAAAATCGACCTTGCCGGTAGCCGGCTCAAAGCCGACCAGCCCTCCGCGGCAGAAGGCGAAGCCCCAGCGGCGGCCCCCAATCGTGGCGGTTTTCATGCTGGCGTAACTAGCCAGCTCGTCGGTGATCTTGTAGCGGACTTTGCCCGTTCGTTTGTCGAAGGCGACGATGCCGCTGCCGTTCCCTTCTACCCGGTCAAGTTGGCCGGGAGCGACGCGCTGGGATTCCGGCGGGCTGCCCCCCACCATGACGAGCAGCAGGTCCCCCTCCACCACCGGCGCGGAGCCGACGCCGAAAAAGTTCTGGATGACGCCAAAGTCCTTGAACGTATTGACCTGCCAGATTTCCTGGCCCTTGTCCGCAGAAACGCAGGTCAGCCTCCCCTCCACGCCGTAGGTGTAGACCCGGTTGCCGTCCACAATGGGGGAGCAGCGGGGACCGTTGTTATAGCCGTAGAGATCCTCGTAGTCGGTGTCGTACTCATATTTCCAAAGCAACTCGCCGGTCTCGGAATTCAGCGCGTAAAGCCGGGCCTTGTCCCCAAAACGGTCGAACTGAAAAAGCCGCCCGCGGCTGATGGTGGGGGGGTCGTAGCCGATGCCGAGGGGCCTGGACCAAACGAGCTTCAGGCCGGGAGTTTCTGGCGAGAGATTTCGCCACTTCGTAAGAATCCCTTTTTCCGGCGACTTGCCGTCTCCGGTGGGACCGAGAAACGAGTGCCAATCGACACCGGTCTGGCGCGTGCCGAGGTTGGCGGGAAGTCCGTCACTGCTCTCGTCGGCGGCAGCGGAGGTGAATGCGGTGGAGAGAAGGAAGGGAAGAATCAGAAGGGAAGCAAACGAGCGGCGCATGCGATTGTCTCCGGGCGGAACGAGTTTCCAGAAGACAATATGAGCCCTTGCGAAGTGGTTGTCGAGCGCCAACACTCGGTTGCCACTGTTGCCTCCGCAAAACTATTCCTCCGCCCCTTCACCCGCGGGCTCGACGGGCTTGTCCAGCACTTCGCTTGGCTCGGGAAGGACGCCAGGTTCGAAGCCGGCCTGGTACCGCGCATTGGCGTGCAGCAAGAAGTTTTTTGGAACCTGCCGGTGGGCAGGTGTCTTGTCGTCCTCGATGGGCTGATTCCAAGCGATGCCGGCCTGTGTTCGCTCCTCGGAGGACCAGCGGGGACGGGGATCCTGATCGTAATCGGCCTTCGGCTCGCCGCGCGACGACGGGTGGAACCGCAGAAATATCCCTTTGGTGCGGGGATAGAGATTGCCTTCGCCGCTGAAGGCTAGCTTCACGTCCTCAATCGTCGCCAGGTCGGCAAACTCAAACAGGGGTGCCTCGGCATTGGTCTGGAGCAAGCTGCTCTGGCAGCGGATGTCCACCTTAAGCTGGTAGGCGTTCGTCCCCCGCCGCTTCATCGAATAGATTCCTTGCGGGATGATCGCCGTGACATGGTCGAGATCGATGTCGAGCCGGCCGAATTCACTGGGTTTGAGTGGCGAGCCCTCGGTTTCGATGAGCCGCTGGGTGGTGACGAGCAACCCCTGCGTCCAGACAACCTTGAGCGGACTTTCCTCGCTGGCCATTAGAAAAGTAGCGTCCCCGCGGGCCACGCAGCGCTGGAGATTGACTCCCATGGCGGGAATCATCCGCATGTCGTCTTCCATCATCTTCATCGCGTCGGCAATCCGCCGCGGCTGAAGGGCGATGAACGCCACCTGCTGCTGCATCGGCACACCCGCGGGACCGACATCCTTGACGGTCAGCACACAGTCGGCAAGCTCCAGCGCCTGCATTTGGTAGATCGAGAACAGCGACCAGCCGTACGAAGATTCCACGGGGAGTTCCATCCGCAGCTCGACACCTTGAAACGATATCTTGCCCGAGCTGCCGCATTTCAGGCGGATCATTTGCTTATCGCTTTCCGCGGCCGTAGGCCCAGGGCGGAAGACAATGACTGGCTTGTGTCCCACGGCCGCCCGGATAGTCAGGCGGGCAATGCCGAGCTCCATCGGCTTTTCGGGTAGCTCGCCATTGAACTGCAGTTCAATGTCGGAAATGCCCAGTTCGGCCGCGCGTTGGCAGGCGCGAGCGAAGGAACGGGCCAGTTCCTGATCCGGCGCGAGAGCCGCCAGCGGTTTGCCATCGGGCCGCACAACGAGATGGGCGATCTTGGGCCGCGCCGCGCCGGTGGAAATGGACGACGAGGCGGAAGCGGTATCGGCCGGCTCGGCGCGAAGTTCCGCGATCATCGGTTCGGCTGCCGCAATGCCGGCACTCCCTTCGGCCGATTTCAAAGATGATTCTGGAGGCAGGAGTGGGCTTTCGGTGGGAGACTCCGCGAAAGGGCCTGGGCCAATTTTTGGAATGTTTGTCGAAGCGGGCTCAATAAGAGACCCTTCGGGGGGTACCGGAATCTCCGAAATGGCTGGCGGACCATCATCGGTCGTTTCGGTTTTCGGCCCACCCGTTTGGGAACCTTCACCGGGAGAAGGGGTGGCGACTTTTTCGGTTTTCGTCCCCCCGTTCGCTGAGGGTGATGGCCCCCCAACTTTTCCCGGCTGATCTTGCGCGGGAATCGGTTCCCCCAATATGGGTCGCAGCGAGACGCCTGTAGTTCCCCCGCGGGGACCCCAGGCACCCACGAGCATGATGAGCAGAACGAGCGCCGCAATGGGAATGAGAATGCCTCCCGCGCGGGACCAGCCGGAGGGGCCGGCCGGAGAAGAGAGCGGTTTCGCGAGGCTGCTGTCGAATCCGGGCAGGCCCAGCTCACCGGCGATGACGACGATCTGGGCGATCAGCTCGGCGGGAGACTGCTGCCGCTGGGCCGGGCGCTTCGCCAGCATCTTCTCCAAGAGCCGGATGACTTGTGTGGAAAGCTCCGGACGGAAGAGCCGCGGGTCGGGCGGATCTTCGCCGCTGTGCCAAAGGAGCTTTTGCAGCGCGGTCCCATCGGGAAACGGCGGCCGGCCGGCCAGCATGAAATAGAGCGTGCAACCGAGCGAGTAGATATCGCTGCGGGAATCGGCGATCCGCGGATCGCGGGCCTGCTCGGGGGAAATGTAATCGAATGTGCCGAGCGTGACGCCGCTGGCGGTCAAATCCTCGGACGACGAATCCACCTGGTGCATCCGGGCCAGTCCCATATCGACGAGCTTGATCTCCCACGCGGGAGTTACCAGCACATTGGACGGCTTAATATCGCGATGGACCACGTCGCGCTCGGCGGCGTGCTCAAGTGCCCGCGCGACTTGCAGCGTGTAGTTCAATGCCTCGGCAATCGGCAGCGGTCCCTTGGTGTCCACGAGATCGCGGAGGTTGGTTCCTTGCACGAATTCAAAGACAATGAAATTCCAGCCTTCGTGCTCCCCTACGTAATAGGCCCGGGCAATGTTGGGATGGTCGAGACGGGCGGCACTTTGCGCTTCGTTGCGGAAGCGGCGGATCGTTTCTTCGTCGGACTGATCTCGGGAAAGAACCTTTACCGCCACGGTGCGACCCATGCTGGTATCGATAGCCCGAAAAACGGCCCCCATCCCACCGCCACCCACGAACTCCGCAAGCTCGTAATTGCCGAACTTTCTCCCAACCAGTGCTTCCCTCAGCGACTGCGACGACGTCGGCAGGGGAGGAACCGTGTCCGTGGATATGGGCCGTTTGGAAATGACGGTTTTGTCCGTCGGGAGCGCGACATCGTTGTGATTGTTGCTGGACCCGCCGCCACTTGGCAAAGAGCTGGCGATGATGTCCGGGGCGACCAGCGTGGAAACGGAATCGCCACGGCCCTGGTCGGACTTGCCGTTATCGTCCTCGCGTTGTTGGTCGCCGTCGTTCATTCGCCGCGCACGAAAAATCCACTTCGCCCATTAGGGCCCTAAAAATAGGGCGAATGTGAGCAGTTTGGGAAACTCTTTCTTAGGTCTATCGTCGCCCGGGAGGATGATACCGGGTAAGGCATTCGTTACATAACGTCAGCGGGGCCTGGAAACAGGCACTGGATTAGAAAAGCTGCGTGAACTGTCCATGTCGTCCCCGCATTATAGTCCGGCGGAGAAAGCCAGGTCAAGAAAATCCCAGTCGAAAGAGAGGTAACGGCAAGCCGCCGGGTGCCATTTCGAGGCGTCGTCGCACTCACTCGGCACTTAGTGATAAGTGTTTGCTGATAAGTATCTATGCATTTACACTCTTTTTGTTCGTAAAAATAGTGACTCGGTGTTGTCAAGGTCGACAGCGACAGTATGAAAGCGGCCTGGGACAACATCCGCGCCGTGGACTTGCTGTCGACGCTCCCCGAAGTGGATGCGGAGCGAATCGGGGTCATCGGCCATTCGCTCGGGGGACACAATGCTCTGTTCACAGCTCCGTTCGACTCGCGGCTCAAAGTCATCGTCTCCAGTTGCGGCTTTACGAGCTTCCTAAAGGACGACATGCCCAGTTGGACCGGGCCTCGCTACATGCCGCGGATCAAGACGCTGTTTGAGAATGACGCCAAAAAAGTGCCCTTCGACTTTTCCGAGATCGTCGCCACTCTCGCTCCGCGCCCCTTCTTCGCTAGCGCCGCCACAAAGGACAACGACTTCGACGTCAGCGGCGTGCGAGACGTGATGCAGGCAGCCGCATCCGTTTACGAGTTGCACGGCAAACGAGAACACTTACAGGCACTCTATCCCGAGTCGCCGCATGACTTTCCGGTGGACGCTCGCCAAAAGGCGTATGAGTTTCTGGACGCGCACCTCAAGCGGTGAGCAGCTTGTTGCGGCCGTGCGATAGCCACTCTCGGGGCTCGCGAGAGGACTCGCGGCCTACTCTGCATAGCCTAGCCCTGTTTCGCTTCCAAAACCCGCCCCAGCGCCTCCCAGTCCTTATTGACTACCCAGCCAAATCGGCACTTTCCACCACTGCGCCGCTCCCAGAGTTCGCCGACGGCTCGCTTGTGAATCTCTTCGAGATCCCGCGACATTTTTTCCATTTTGTACTCGACGAGAACCAAGGTCCCATCGAGCATTTCGACGATAAAATCTGGAAAAAATCTGCCGGGCGACTTCGGCAGCCAGAATCCGCCATGATTCGCATGGTCAGGATTGCGAATCCAGCGTGCGACATTCGAGTGCTGGTCGATTTTTGAAGCGCATTCCGTCTCCTCGCCGTTCATGGCTCCAATGAGAGCAAACGGTTGCTTCTTGAACGTGTGCCCACCGGTGAAAAGGCTCGAAGGCTTGTAGTCATGCTCCTCCAAGAGAATGCTGAATTCCTGCGAGGCTTCCACGGAGTTGGGGGACTTGTCGATCAGCCATTCGATGGCTTTGCGAACCTGTTTTCGTCCGTGGTCCGCAATTTTTGCCCGCAACGCGCTGGCCAACTTATGCCGACGCCGGACGATCACCGGCAAGCCGCCTTTCCGCGCGGCGGCTAATCCATCCACGACTCGCTGCAGCCAGGGCTGGCTTTCGCTCTTGGGCAGCCCCAAGAATGCGTCTCCCCGGTGGAGTTCTTGGTCGAGCCAACGCGTCAACTCAATGGGCTCCCAGTCATCCCCTTCGCCAATCAATTCCAGTTGAACATAACGAGCATCCCCCACCGATTTCGTGACTAGCGCTTCTTTGTCCAATCCCAGCTCCACGGCACCTGCGGTATGGAGATCGGTTGAAAACTCCGTTTCGGTAAGTGCCGGGTCGCACACGTCCAGCGCCCACTGGAATTCATCCAGTTCCTCCGGCTCCAGGAGCGTGAGCCGGTCACCGTCCCGAACGACCAGCCGCGGAATGCGAAACGGTTTGGCGAATTCATCCAGTTTCTTGGCGGCAATTCCGACGGGCCGCTCCCGCTCCCAATAGGCTTCCACTGCCTCACGGTCAGCCGCGATGGGGAGCGCTTCTTGCAAGGCCCGCACTTCGTTGCGATTGAGCGGACTCTCCACGACGAGCGCCTTGGTGGTCGTGTCGTAGCGGACTTTTTGGGAAATTGCTGCGGGAATCTGATTGGACTGCGGCGGCTCTGACAAGGGAATTTGCGATAATCCGAGGCCGCGCTGCGTCGCAGTGCTGACCACTCGCAAGGCGTCCTTGGCCGACCGCTCGTCGAAGCCGCAATTCTCCACCATCCGGTCGCGCAATTGCATGGCCGTCTTCACGACATTATCGCTGAGGACGAATGCATACGCCCGGTCCAGTGCGGGGACGCGCGTTGGATTGGCAAACGGCATTCGCAGGACGCGGCCGATGAGTTGCTCGACGGCGGTGGCGGTTGCTGCGTTGCCGATGGAGCCCAGGACGTAGGCCAGCGGACAATCCCAACCTTCGCGGAGCTTGTCGACGGTGATCACGTAGCGCACGGGACAATTCGTCTCCATCAAGTCGGTCTCGCCAATCTCGTCCAGGCTGCCGGTGCAAATTCGGATGTAATCGGCGGGGACCTGGAGGTTCTCGATCAGGGCGGCTTTCACCTTTTCGACGGTGTGCGTTTCCTTGGTCTTGGAGCTGGCCTGAGCTTGGATCAGGGCGATCGGACGGATGAACGGCAGACCAGGCTCTTGGGTGGCCCGGTCCGCGATTTTCTCCAGCTCTTCTCGCCGTTGCACGGTCGCCCTGAGCACTTCCAGCCAGTCGTTGCGACTCTCCAAATCGACCGGCAGCTTGATCATTCCTTCTTGCTGCAACTCCAGCGCGCTCACGGCGTGCAGAACATTGCTGGCGTAACGCGGATCGGTCGGTTGGTTGGGGTCATGCCGCTGTTCGGGCGTGGCGGTAAGTTCCAAAACCATCGAAGGGCCGAAACGGGCAAGCGACTCAAAGGAAATCGGCGTCCGCGCGTTGTGGGCTTCGTCCATGACGACAATCGGTCGCCGCAGCTTTAGCGCATTGGCGAGCGACAGATCGACATTCCCCTTTTCATCGCGGGCGAGCTCTGCCTTTGCCCATTCCGGCAGATTTTCAAAAGCCGTTTGCAAATAGCCGTTGTCCCGATAGATGCGTCGCGTTGCCGCAAGCTCCTCGCCCCCTTCGTCCTCGCGAATACGGTAGGACTGAATCGTGGTGACGATCACCAGCGCGGCTTCCGATTGAACCGCGCGGGGAGTGGTTAAGGCTTGTTCCAGCGTGACGACTTCGACCGATGCGCCGAGGGAATCTTCCAGAGCCTTGCGGTACGGGTGGTGAATGGAGAGCAGCCCTCGCAAGGTTTGGTCGCGGATCGTGGTGCTGGGCGTAATCCAGAGGCAGACCGGGCGATCCGTTCCCAGCAGTTCCCGCCCAACGGTTCCCACGGCATGCGCGGCGAGTAGGGTCTTGCCACCCCCCGTCGGCAAACGGAGGCAGATATACGGAACGTGATCGAATCCCGGAGGCGAATAATAGCCGCGCTCCGTAAGCAGTTCAAAGGCGTCTCGCTGCGGCTTAGCAGCGCCTCGCGCCATCTGACTGCGAATCTCACGGCAGTAAGCGCCCAGGTGATCGAGGGTCTCCTGCTGATAGTCCTTGAGCGGCATCCAGGTCATCGCGACTCCTCCTGAGCCGCGCAGCGGCGGCATCGTGTAGCCGTGGGCGTGAGCCCACGGAATTCGCTGAACCCCAACGGGGTTGCCGAATCCAGCCCAGGGTCGCGAGGCTTGGCGAGCGCACCCTGGGTCATGAATCGCCGTGCTCGCTGAACCCCAACGGGGTTACCTTCCCCCGGCGCCGCGTCCGATTGGGTAACCCCGTTGGGGTTCCGTTGACGGTTTGGGGCGTTTTCCCAGGGTGCGCACGAAGCGTGCGACCTTGGGCTGTGGTCGGTGACCCCTTCGAGGTGCAAGGAGAATGGGGGCGCTGTCATGCTTGCGACTCCCGCAGCGAGTAGGGAATCTGGCGAAACGTGACGCCGGCCCGTTTCAGCGTGGTTTCACCGAGGCGGCAGGCTTCGCCATAGATGCCGCGGGGGCCGGGGCCGTCGGGATGGGTGGGAAGCTGCGCGAGGACGGCATTCGTCAGGACATTCCCGCCGGCGGGCCGCTTGTCGCCAAGAATGCCGTTGTAGAGCAGATAGATCGCCCTGCCGCCGTGAACCCCGAGGAGCGGCGAATCCTTGCGCGGCCGTTTGGGAATCGGCACCCCCGTTTCCAGCAGATAGACGTAGCGGGCTAAATCAGCGAAGGGAACATCGCCGTTGATGTTGCCGTGCGCATCCAAAAGCGTCTTACCGAGGCGACAGTAACGGTATCCGATGCCTGAATTGGGGTGTCGCGACCACGCTGCTGACCATCGCGCTAGGCTTGCTGCGCGCGGGCGGCGCGGAATACGACGTCAGGACCCTCGACTCACATCGCAACTACGGCATCGCCGTGGGCGTGCTCACGGTCCTGACGCTCATCCTGC
>SXOA01000046.1 GCA_005778405.1 Planctomycetaceae bacterium | reverse complement strand
GAGAGGGAACAAAGCCCAAGTGGCTTCGCTTCCTCCGCTCCCTACTTTCGGGCATCTACACCATCGACAACTTGGACTTCGTCCTCCGCGACGCCTTCATGTCCGGCTACAGCCAGCGGGCCTACGACCTCGACCGGCTGCTGCACTACAGCTTTTTCAGCGAACACGGCCTGACCATCCACGACAAGGGGATCGAGACGCTGATCCGCTTCATGAGCGTCAAGGCCGAGCTATTCCGCACCATCTATTTCCATCGCACCGTGCGGGCCATCGACCTGGCACTCAAGGACCTGTTTCTGGACAGCAAGCCCTACCTGTTCGCCGGCAGCCCGCTGGAAAACTTGGACCAGTATCTGCACTTCACCGAGTTCTCGCTCCTCGTCGACGTGCAGCGCTGGACCGAGTCCGCGGACGCCAAGCAGCGCGGGCTGGGCCGCCGCTGGCGGGAGCTGATCGCCCGGCAGATTCCCTGGGTCACCGTTTGCCAACGGAGCCTGGTCTATTCCGAAAACGACTCCGAGCAGGCCAGCATTTTTAGCGACAACCGCTTCGTCGAGCAAAAGCTTCGCGACTTGTTGCCGGCCGAGCTGAAATCCCTCCCCTTGCGCGTCGACATTGCCCGCACCACGTTTCGCCCGCACACCAGTGGCCCCGCCGCGGGCCAGAACTTCCTCTACGACAGCGCCCAGAACCGCATTCGCCCACTCGCCGCTCACGACCTCTTCCGCCGACTCCCCCTTAGCCACCGCCTCTGCCGCATCTATGCTGCCACCAACGAACACGGCGGGCCTATCGCGCGGGCGCTCGATGAGCTGCTGGGCGCTGGCGGAGTTGATGACTTGACGAATATGTAATTGCAGGCCGCGACTCCGTCACGAGCCAACTCCCTATTGCACAGGGACGGTGCCAATCGATTCAATTCTCCCTGGAATACAAGACTTGGCACTTTACGACTGATATAGTGGGAATTCGTCCCTCGCATTTCTCCTTAGTTTTCCGGAGACTACTCCATGCGCCTGTTCGCCCTTCTGACCATTCTCATTGTTTTCGCCTGCGGCTGCGGAGGACGGGGGGGACGGAGTGTGAAGACGGAGGGTGGTGATGCGAATGCGGCGGCGGACAGTGAGAATTTTGCGGGGCGGTTGGAGGCGGCGAAGGCGATTCATGATTCGAACAAGCGGGATGCGGCTCTGGCCAAAGTCGCCCTCGACGCGGCCGAAGCAGGGGAAGGAGAGATTGCCAAGGAGGCGGTAAAAACTATGTACAGCAACAACGCCAAAGACGATGCCTGCTACAACGCGGCCGTTGCGCTCGCCCGCGTGGGAAAGGGAAAGGAAGCCAAAGCGGTCGCCGATTTGATGTTCAGCACCAACCGCAAGGATGAGGCGATGACGAAAATTGCCGGTGGGGGGAAGTAAATTTGCGACGCTATTTCACCCGTATCCGCGGGTCCAGCCACACGAACAGCAAATCCACCAGCAGGTTGATGCTGACGAACATGGTGGCGATGACGATGGCGGAACCTTGGACAGCGGGATAGTCGGTGTCACCGACGACGGCGGTTTTTACATACAGGCCGAGGCCGGGCCAGTCGAAGACCGTTTCGGTCAGGACGGCTCCGGAAAGGAGCAGGCCGACTTGCAGGCCGACGATGTTGGTGATGGGGACGGCGGCATTGGGGAGAGCGTGGCGGAGGACGACCCGGAGCAGGCCGCCCCCTTTGGCCCGGGCAGTGCGGATGTAATCCGCCGAGAGGACTTCGAGCATGCTGCCGCGGGTGATGCGGGCGACGATGGCCATGGGGATGGTGCTGAGGGCGACGGCGGGAAGGGCCAGGTGATGCAGCACCGCGGGGAGCAGGTCGAAGCGGCCGCGGAGGAGCGTATCAAGCGTGTAGAGCCCGGTGAGAGGTTCAAAGAGGGCCTCGGCGGACGGGAGCCGCCCGCTGACGGGGAACCAGGGGAGCAAGGCTCGCAGGCCGATAGCGAGAAAGAAAACCGGCACGCTTACGCCGAGCAGCGAGCCAAACGTGCAAAGCCGGTCGGGCCAGCGGTTCTTCCAAATGGCTGCCGCGGTTCCGGCCGCCATCCCTAAGGGAATGGCGAGGGCGAGGGCGGCGAGCGTCAACTCGACAGTGGCGGGAACTTTTTCCAGCAGCTCACCGGCGACGCTCTTGGTCGGCCGGGCGATGGACTCTCCAAAATCGCCATACCGAACAATTCGCCAATAGAACGTCCCCAGTTGCTCGTAAACGGGCCGGTCCCAGCCGTACTGTTTTTCGAGCCACTCCATTTGCTTCTGATCGGGATGCTGGCCGAAGCGGGCTAGGAGTGGATTGCCCGGCAAAGCCCGCATGGCCAGAAAGACAAGTGTGACGGCGACAAAAATGGTCGCCAGCGCGTGGCCCAACCGGCGGAGCAGATAGGCGGTCACTTCGCCGCCTCGAAGTGGGCATGGCGAAAGCGGACCAGAGCGGTGGTGTGAAGCTGAAAGCCGGCGAGTCCCCTAACATGAGCCGTGCGGATTTGCGTATGGGCCAGCGGCACGACAGGGACTTCCTGCAGGATGAGCCTCTGGGCATCGCTGTAGATCTTCAGCCGCTTCTCTTTGTCCATTTCCTTTTGGCCGGCGGTGAGCAGGTCGTGCAGCTTGTCGCTGCGGAAGCGGCTGAGGTTGTTGCCGGCTTTGCTGATGTTGTCCTGGTCGCACAAGGTATAGAGGAAATTGTCGGGGTCGTTGTTGTCACTGTTCCAACCGGCGAGGCCCAGCTGATGTTCGCCGGCCATCAGGGCGTCAAAATGGGCGTTGACGTCCCGCCCGCGGATGCTGAGTTCGATGCCGATGGGGGCGAGCGAGTCCTTGAGGAACTTGGCCATTGGCAGCGGCTGTTGCAGATAAGTGCGAGCTTGGTTCATCACGGAGAGTTCCAGCTTGATGGGCAATTTCATTCCTTCTTCACTCGCCCCCTCTTCCATGAGCTGTTTCGCTTTGGCCAAGTCAAAGGGCCGGTCCTCCAAATCCTTGTCATGCCCCCACATCGTGGGCGGAACCATGCTGACGCCCACTTGAGCATTGCCGCCGTATCCGACCTGCAGCAGCGTCTTCTTATCGATGGCCAGCGCGATGGCTTCGCGGACCTTACGATTGCCGAGCGGGGATTTCTCGACGTTCATCGTGAGATAGGCGACGTTCATCGCCTCATGGCTTTGCACGACCAGTTTCTCGTTTTTAGAGAGCACATCAAGCTCAGCTGGAGAGAGCCCTTCGGCAATGTGGATTTCCCCGCGCTCCAACCGTTGCATGCGAGTGGCGTTTTCCTGCACGGGAACGACGATCAGCGTTTTGATTTTGGCTGGGCCGCGCCAGTGCCCGTCGAACTGCTCCAAAACAATTCGCTGACCGCGATCCCATTTGACGAACTTAAAGGGGCCGGTGCCGACGGGATGCTCCGCGAAATTGCGGCCGTGCTCATCGAGTCCGGCGGGACTGGAAATGCTGGCTGGAAACATGGCCAGGTTGTTCAGAAAAATGGCGCTGGGATACAGGAGTTTGAAGACCACCGTGGTGTCGCCAGAAATCTCCACAGCCTGAATCATGTTGTAAGCCGACTGATAGGGGCGATCCACGATGTAGACATGGGGATGTGCGAGAACGCCAGCCGGATTGGAACTCTTGTCCGGACTCTCGGCCAGCGGAACAAGCAGCCGATCGAACGTCAGCTTGACTGCGGCGGCGTTGCAGGGCGTACCGTCATGAAACAGAACGCCAGGGCGGAGCTTGAAGGTCCAGGTAAGGCCGTCGTCCGAAGTCTTCCAGGACTCGGCCAAGGAGGGGACGAGGTCCGTCGTGGTCTCGTCGTAAGTGACGAGCGTGTCAAAGACGTTGGTGATGACGTGGACCGCTTCCGCGATGTCGGTGCTGATCGGGTCGAGCGTTTTGGGATCGTCCGACTGCGCATAAATGAGCACGTCACCACGGCTGCTATTGGCGCCGCTGCCGCCACAGCCAACTGCGAAAAGGAGTGCTGCGCCAAAAAGAGACAGGGAGGCGAAATGGAACAATGCCGAATTCCGAATCCCGGCGCGCCGGGATGACGAATTAAATGCGTTTGTCAATTCGTCATTCGTCATTCGAGTTTCGTCATTCCGCCCCGCGGCCTACTCTTTTCCCGCCAGCGGCTCTTTTTTCTCGGTGATAACCGGACACTGGGTGGCCATCTCGGCGTTGAGCTCGATGAAGGGCTTCTGGTCCTCGGGAACGTTGTCCTGGTGGAAGATCGCTTCTACCGGGCATTCCGGAACGCAGGCCTCGCAATCGATGCATTCATCCGGGTGGATGTAGAGCATCTGCTCCCCTTCGTAGAAGCACTCCACAGGGCAAACCACCACGCAATCGGTGTATTTGCAGCCGAAGCAAGCCTGAACCACAATATGAGCCATGGAACGAAATCTCCAAATCGACAGGCGTGTATAGCAATGCAGTGTAACGAATCGGCTGCGGATGTGGGAAACCCTTAGCTCGCAGCGGGGATAAATCCTTAGATCGGGTTTCTGCCGGTTGGGAAAAAAAGAAAGACGATTCGTGGCGGCATGACATTCCCCATCCGTTTCCAAATGAGGGGCGACAAGTGCTTACGCTGAAACGACTTCCGGCCCGCTGGCAGAATTTGGGAATGGTAGTAGCCACCAGAAAGACTGTCAAGCGGCCACATTTCTACCGGAACCCGGCAGCCCGCAAAAGCGTTATTAAGCTTGCCCCGAAAGTTTCTGCTACGTAAAATGCTGCAATGTAGGTACTTTGGGCGAGAAGAGGCAACCTAGGAGGTCGAAGAAGGGAGTAATCGCGGCTAAGGGAACGTGATTTGCGTTAGAGGGAATTGCTGAGACCCGCGGCATAGGACATTGTCGACGGGCCGACGGAACAAGAGGTGTTATCGTGGCTCTATCCGAAATCGACAAACAACTGCTAAAACGTTGCCTGGACCGTGAACCACGCGCTTGGGAGGATTTCGTCGACCGCTTCGTCGGCCTGGTGATCCACGTCGTCAACCACACCGGCAATTCCCGCTCGCTGCGACTTGCCCAGCAGGACCGGGAAGACTTCACTGCCGAGGTGTTTCTGGCCATTCTGGCGGACGATTTCTCCGTTCTCAAGCGTTTCCGCGGAGCTAGCAGCCTCGCCACTTACCTGACCGTCATAGCCCGCAGGGTCGTCGTCCGCGAACTGCTTAAGCGAAAGATCTCCCTTCTCCCCCCCGGCGAATCGGGCATTCACTCCAAGAACGGCAACGGCCCCGTTCCCTCCGCAGAGGAACGTTTCGACAACCGGGACGAAGTCCAGAAACTGATGGATGGCCTACCTCAGTCGGAAGCGGAAGTGGTCCGGCTCTACCATCTGGAAGGGAAAAGCTACCACGAGATCAGTGCCCACATGAGCATTCCCGAGAACAGCGTTGGCCCCACTCTCAGCCGGGCCCGGGCGCGGATGCGGCGAGACGCAATGGGGACTTCTTCGATGCATTAGGGTTTCTTTCCCTCTAGGATCTTGCACTCGACCGTATTGAGGTTCGCACCAGCGGGTTTATAGTAGGCGGCGGAGAATGCGCCACCATGAGCACTATCGCCAGCGACCTCTTGGGTTCGACCTCTGCGAGCTTGATCGTTCGAATGCAGCGGCAGGAGCCCGAGGCGTGGCGAAAGCTTGCGGATGTCTATACTCCGCTGGTCTACGGCTGGGCGCGGCGAGGCGGTTTGAGCGACGCCGATGCCGCAGATGCGGTTCAAGAAGTTTTTCGGTCGGTGTACGCCCACGCGGCCGACTTTGATGGCGAGAAAGAGCAAGCCAGTTTTCGAGCCTGGATCTGGACGATCACGCGAAATCAGGTCCGCTTGTTCTACCGCCAGCGCGGCGCGATCGCCCAGGCCCAGGGAGGAACGGACGCAAATCACCGGATCAGCGAGTATCCCGATTGGATTGACGACGAAGAGGAGCCCGTCACCTCCAGCGAAAGCCGCTCTCTATTGCAGCGGACCCTGGCCGCGGTGCGCGGCGACTTCGACGACACCACCTGGCAGGCATTCTGGCGGCTGGCGGTCGAAAACCACGCCACGGCCGACATCTCCGCCGAACTTGGCCTCAGCCCCGGCGCGGTCCGCCAGGCCAAATACCGCGTCCTCTGCCGGTTGCGGCAGGAAATGGGGGGGATAGCCCCCTCTCGCCCTGGGAGAGGGCCGGGGTGAGGGTCTAATGTCTGAAAAATCGCGTGACGCCCGCGCATCTATACTAACGTCAGCAATTTCGTGCCATTCTTCCCAGCCGGAGTGTTGCCATGAATTCGCCAGGAATCGACTCCGATCGCGACGCCCTTGTTCAGCAGCTCGCTCAACTGGAAATGTCGGATCCAGGCGACCCATCGCAATCGCCCGAAGCTCCGTCCACTGTCCGAGAGTTGAAAGCCCAGCTCGACACACTGATCGGCCAGCTTCGCGAGCCGGTCGGCCCCGACCCGTTTGCCGAGGAGAGCGGCCTGCGGCGGGCTCAAGAGTTGGTGCGGGCAATTGGCGCGGAGAAAGTATCGCCGGCAGAACGTGAGCGCCCGCGAATTGGTCGCATCGGCCCTTATGAACTATTGGAAAAACTGGGAGAAGGGGGGATGGGGGCGGTCTACAAGGCGTTGCACTCGTCCCTCGAAAAAGTCGTGGCCCTCAAGGTTTTGCCGCGGGAACGCCTGCATCCGGACGCCATCGCTCGCTTCAAACGCGAGATGAAGGCGGTGGGGAAGCTCGATCATCCGAACATTGTCCGCGCCACCGATGCGGGGGAAGCGGGCGGCGACCACTTCCTGGTCATGGAATACGTGGATGGCTTGGATCTTTCGCAGCTCCTTCGCCGGGTCGGGCCCTTGGCGGCTGCCGATGCCTGCGAACTGGTCCGGCAAGCAGCCGTCGGTTTGCAACACGCGCACCAGCGGGGCATGGTCCATCGGGATATCAAGCCCAACAACATCATGCTGACCTGGGGTGACGAGCATGCGTTGTTGGGCGCGCGCAGTTGGGCGCGGGTCTCCCGACCCCGCCCTCCGTCAAAATTCTCGACATGGGACTGGCCCTGCTCAGCGAGCCGGTCGCGTCGCCGCATGGCGATTTGACATCGACCGGCCAGATGATGGGGACCATCGAATACATGTCTCCCGAGCAGGGCCTGGACACGCACAACGTCGATATTCGCTCGGACATCTATTCGCTCGGGGCCACGCTCTACAAGCTGCTCTGCGGGAAGGCTCCTTTCTCTGGCGAGCGCTACAACACGCCGGGAAAGATGATGGTCGCCCTGGCTACGCAGAAGCCGGCCTCCATCGGCACGCAGCGTAGCGATTTGCCGGCCGGCCTGGTGGCCGTGGTGGATCAGATGTTGGCCAAAGATCCCGCCGAGCGCTATCGGACCCCTGCCGAAGTCGCCCAGGCACTCGTTCCGTTTGCCACCGGCGCTGACTTGCCGCGATTGTCCGCCACGGCTCGCCAACAGCCAGGTTCCGCCGACACGGCGACCGGCAAAATGGCCTCCACCGAAGAGTTCCTCTCGTCCCCCCATACGGACACACAAAGTAGGACGCCCCTCCGGGACGTCCAGGAGGTAGCGCAGACAGCCGCCGAAGCCAATTCGCCAAACGCCTCAACCGCCGCGCCCCAACCACTCCTGGCACGTCTTGGAAAGACGGCCTACTTCCGCCCTGCCTTGATCGCTACCGCCGTCGCGATGGTGTTCATCGCCGCCGCCACGGTCATCCGCATCCTCACGGCCGACGGCACGCTGGTCCTGACCGTCGATGACCCCAAAGTGATCGTGGAAATCGACGGCCAGAAAGCCCGCGTCAAACAGACTCCGGACGGCAAAGCGCTCGAAATCTCCGTCGATCCGGGCGACCACACCCTCGTCGTCAAGACCGCCGACGGCATCCGGCTCAAAACCGACGGCCGCTTCACGATGGAAGCCGGCGGGAAGAAACAACTCACCGCCGTCCTGGAGCGCACCAAGCCGGCACCAACGGTTGCAACTCCGTCGTCCGATCCCAACCGCCGATTCGTGGAGTGGGTCCTGAAGGTCGGAGGCGGATTATCGATCAACGTCGGCTCCGAAGTTCGCGAGATCACCAGCGTCGATCAATTGCCCAAGAAGCCTTGGCAACCGCGCGACTTGATCCTCGACGGCAAGGTGTGCAAGTTTACTGATGAGAGTTGGATCGACAATCTCCGCGACATTACCATCCTGCAGTCTCTCGCGTTGACGAATATTTCTGTTACCGAAGCAACCATTGATCGCCTGGCGGCAGTCCCCGCTCTCCGAGACTACCTGTCCGCGCTCACGCTGTACGTTACCCCGGTCTCGGCGCAGACCGTGGCTGCTATGAAACGATTTCAAAACTTGATTGCGGTCAACATTAGCTTTTCGCAGTTAACGGCCGCGCATCACGAGCACCTCCAGCAGTTGCCGAAGTTGGAACAACTGTCCCTCCAAGGTGTACAGCTCGCGGACGCTGATCTGGCGGAGGTTCGCGGCCTCAAGCTTGTGTTACTGAGTGTGGGCCAAAATCCGGAAGTCACGGATGCCGGCCTGGTCCATTTGAAAGAGCTGGGCCAACTGCGAGACTTGAGGCTCTACGCGACGAAGGTCACCGACGCGGGATTGGTGGATCTCAATGAGATGACGCAATTGACGCATCTCTACTTATCCGACACCGCGGTCACGGACGGCGGAATGGAGCACCTGAAAGACTTGAAACAACTGGTGTACCTGGACCTCTTCCAAACGAAAGTAACTGCCGAAGGGGTAAAGAAGCTCTCGACCGCATTGCCGGGGTGCAAGATCAGATGGGACGGCGGCGTGATCGAGCCGACTATCGCCGCAAACCCCGACCGCCGCGCCGCCGAGTGGGTGCTGTCGATCGGCGGTACCATCAGTATCAAGGAGAACGGTAGGGAACGGCAGGTCGGAGCTGTCGGTGACCTACCACAGGAGGCGTTTGAACTCACGGTCGTGGGTTTGGGAGAAACCCCGAAGGTGAGCGATGTGGGCTTGGCCGTCTTTAAGGATTGCAAGAACCTCACGTGGCTTGATTTGCGTAGTACGCAAGTGAGCGACGCGGGGGTGGCCCACTTCAAGGAGTGCAAGAACCTCACGCAGCTTTCACTGGAGGGTACCAAGGTGGGCAACGCGGGGCTGGCTGTCTTCAAAGATTGCAAGAACCTCACGTACCTAAATCTGGCCGGTACCAAGGTGAGCGATGCGGGACTGGTCCACTTCAAGGATTGCAAGGATCTTACGAGCCTTGTTCTGCGACTTGTACCGCTGAGCGATGCGGGGCTGGTCTACTTTGCGGATTGCAAGAACCTCACGATCCTTGATCTGATCGATACCAAGGTCACTGATGCGGGGCTGGCCTACTTCAAGAATTGCAAGAACCTCACGCACCTTCATCTGGTCCTTACCCAGGTGAGCGATGCGGGACTGGTCCACTTCGAGGATTGCAAGAACCTCACGTACCTTGGTCTGGCCGGTACCAAGATTAGCGATGCGGGACTGGTCCACTTCAAGGATTGCGAGAACCTCACGGTCCTGGATCTGGCCGGTACCAAGGTGAGCGATGCGGGACTGGCCCACTTCGAGAATTGCAAGAACCTCACATCCCTTGGTCTGGGTGGCACCCAGGTGAGAGGTGCGGGGCTGGCCCACTTCAAGGATTGCAAGAACCTCTTTCGCGTTGATGTGAGCGGTACAAAGCTGAGCGATGAGGGACTGGCCCACCTCGCCAGCTGCCCGAAGCTCGGTTCCCTGAGCGTCCTCTACACGATGGTCACCGAGGCCGGCGTCAAGAAACTCGCCGCCGCTCTGCCCAAATGCAAGATCGAATGGGATGGGATGACGGACAAGTGACGGCCCGACGGCGTGGTATAATTGACGCATAGGGCGGCAAAGCAAGAGGGTAAAGACTATGACTTTTCAAGGACATGTGAAAAACGGCGTGGTACTCCTGGATGGCGGCGCAACGCTACCTGAGGGAGCGGAGGTTCGCGTGGCACTGGCTCCGGCGCGGGCGAGCACGCCCGAAGAGCGGGGTTGGCCGCTGGGGTATTTCGACAAGACCTTTGGCTCGATCGATGATGCAACCTTCGTGCGGCAGCCGCAGGGCGAACTTCCGCGCGCCGTGGAGATCGACTGATGTACTTGCTCGACACGAATGTGTGCGTGCAATATCTACGCGGTAAAAATCCGGTGATTCGGCAACATTTGGCGGGCAAAGCCGCGGTGGAAATCGCTGTCTGTTCCGTCGTGCTTGCGGAGCTTTACCTCGGGGCGCTTCGCAGCGCTCGGCCACGGGAGAATCGAACGAAGATCGACACGTTCGTTCAACCCTATGCCTGTTTGCCGTTTGACGGTGCCGCCGCCGAGAAACACTCACGCATTCGCCACCATCTGGAACAAGCGGGCACGCCCATTGGGCCGCACGACCTGCAAATCGCGGCGATTGCCTTGGCCGCTGGTATCACGTTGGTGGCGCATAACACCGCGGAGTTCAGTCGTGTCCCTGGACTGGCAATCGAAGACTGGGAAACCCAGTGAGGAATTCAGATCCGGTGATGTGAATTGCTCAGGCACCCAAGGAGACTGCGAAGTTTGCATCCAGTTCGACTTTGGCCACGCGGAAGCCAGCCGACTGCACTTGCGCGATGGCCGACCGAATGGCCTCTTCCAGCGAAGCCGCCGCGCGATCGAAATGGATCCAGGCCAGGCCGTTGCAACAGACGGGCGTGCCATCATCACAGCCGGCGGCAAACAATGCATCTGCCTGATCGTCAGTGACTTCCGAGACCTCTTTCAAGATGACATCAAATTCGCAAGTCTTCATGCGAACGGCTCCTTCAATGCGGACAAGCGTCGACCTGGCGGCAAACATAACGGGCGTGATTCTCGAGGACGCGCGGTGTGTCGTAGACCGAAACGATGCACCCAAATCGAGTTTGTGCAGGGCAATACAGCCGTCCCCAAGCGTGGGCTCGCGGTCCGGACTTCTCGAGACGCCAATCTCTTGCAGTCGCATACTCCACTGCTTCACGAATCGGCTCATTCGGATGATCGTTCACGTCTTGACCAAGCCAAAAGTCCGGCAGCGCACGACAACTGATTATGTCTTTGTCAGCGGGTTACGACGGGCAATTGACTCCGCTATAGTGATGCTGTCCCTTCTTGTGGAAGCTTTCATGCGTTGCCCCATCTGCGGCGTTGACAACGACAAAGTCATCGACTCCCGCGCCAGCGACGATGGTTTTGCCATTCGCCGCCGCCGCGAGTGCATGGACTGCTCGCGCCGCTTTACAACCTACGAACGGCTGGAGGAGATGGAGGTCAAGGTCGTGAAAAAAGACGGCGTTCGCGAGCCGTTCAATCGCGAGAAGATGCGAAGCGGCCTGGCCAAAGCCTGTTGGAAACGCCCGATCAGCGACGCCCAGATCAACGCCCTCGTCTCTTCCGTCGAAGCCCGCATCTATAGCGAGCACGAGGCCGAAATCGGCACCTCCGATTTGGGGGACATGGTCATGGACCAGCTCAAGGAGCTGGACGAGGTGGCCTACGTTCGCTTTGCCAGCGTCTACCGGCAATTCAAGGACGTCCGCGACTTCGTCGACGAGCTCAAGCCGATGCTGAAACAGCAGGCGGCGAAGAAGTAATTGCCGCGAAGTTTTGTGCGCGTTTACCTCTCCCCTGCCCATTCCGCGAAGAATCGCTGCAGGTATTGCTCCATGAACTCATGCCGCGCCTGAGCCAGACGCTTACCGGCGGCAGTGTTCATGCGGTCCTTCAGCAGGAGCAGCTTCTCATAGAAGTGGTTGATGCTGGTTCCCTTGTTCTGCTTGTATTGCTCAAAGCTGCCGTGAGGCTGCGGGGGAAGCTCGGGATCGTGCATCGCTTGCCCCTTCCAGCCGCCATAGGCAAAGGCGCGGGCGATGCCGATGGCCCCAAGGGCTTCGAGGCGATCGGCGTCCTGCACACAGGCTCCTTCCAGCGAGTCCATCGGCGTGGCGACGCCCGCTCCCTTGAACGAGAGCTGAGCGATGACGAGGCAGACGTGGTCGGTGGTCGGCTGGTCCACGTCCAGCGATTCGAGCCATTGGCGGGCGGCGGCCGGTCCGGCTTTCTCGTCTCCGCCGGCGAATTTCCAGTCGGCCACGTCGTGGAGTAGCGCGGCGAGCTCGACGAGAAAGAGGTCGGCGCGTTCTTCGCGGGCAATCGTCAGCGCTACGCGTCGGACGCGCTCGATGTGCCACCAGTCATGGCCAGCGCTATCGCCGCTGAGCAGTTTGCGAACGTGGTCGGCGGTGCGGGTGAGAATGAGGGCATGGTTCATGCAGAATATTGTGCAGAGCTCAGCCCCCGCGTCCACGCGGGGGTCGCCGCGCATTACGGCAAGTCCACCTTCACCGCCGCTCGCCCCACCGCCGGAGCCCAGGCTTGAATCTCGAGTTGCTTCGGCTTCTCTTCGCCGAGTTTGAGCAGCCAGGATCGTTCCGTTTTGCCGCCAGAGCCTTCGAGACGCGGGAGCTTTGTCCGCGGATGGCCTTGCAACAGTTCGGCCCCTTTGGGGAGCGTCAGGGCGATTTGCAACGGATACGATTCGCCGTTCACCTGTCCTATTTCGGGCATCGTGGGAAGAAAGCCGCGATTGACGGTCGTCGTGGAGATGCGATAGACGCCGTTGCCAAGCGATTCCGCCTTGGCATCGATAAGCGCCAGCTTCGGCAACCACTTGGGGAGTGTGGTGGCAAACTGCAGATGCTTGTCCGCCAGGCCGTCGAGCTCCTTGGCAGGCGGATTCAGCGACCAGAACGGCTTGAAGCCTCCGACCTCCACTTTTTTACCAGGAAAGCCGGGATGGTCCACCGGCTTCCAATCGACAAATCCGTCGAGGTTTTCTTTGGCGAGCCAGCGGAGGATGTTGATTTCGCTCTCCCCGCGCTTCTCGCCAGAGGGCTTTTTCTCCGCCCCTTCCGGCTTGGGTGCTTCGGTCTTGGGAACCCACCAGCCGCGGGCGGCGAGAGACCAGCGGCCGTAATGGAAGTAGCCCCACTGGCTGAACGAGCCGCTGGGGTCCGGCGAGCCGGGAGCGTCGCTCCCGCCGTGGATCTTGCGATACTCGCCAGCAACATATTCGAGCAGCGCCGCGTCGCTGCCGAGGACGCGGGTGCGAATGCGGGCCCGCTCCAAGTTGGAATCGGGCTTCCAAGGGTGGAACAGATTGTCCTCGGGCGAAAAACAAAACAGGACCGCGACATTCGGCCGGCCAAACAGAAAATCAGCTACCGCTCGGCATTCGGGCTCGCTGACCGCATTGGCTCCCGTCCCCGGCTGGAACGGTTTGTAGCCGAACGTGAAGTTGTGATTGAAGGCAACACCGTCGCCGGAATCTTCGTTGAATTTCTCGTCGCCGTCGTCATCCTTTCCTTCCACAAGCAGGCGATACTTTCCCTGTTCGTTCTTTTTGGCATCGGCCTGGATGAGCACGCGCGCGTCGTCGGGATGCGGGAAGTAATCCCCCGTCTCGTCTTCGATTCGCATCATAGTGATGATGCCGTCTCCGTTGAGATCATCGGGCGAATCCTCGCCAAAGACAAAATCCCGGTCGTCATCCGTCTTACGATCATTCCCCCCCCGCTGCCGCAATGGCTTGGCCCAGCACTTTTCGCAGCCGTCCGGATCTGGGCGGGGAATGAAGTAGAATGTCTGCTCGTCCAGCAGTTTTCTGTTCGCTTCGTCGGTCTTGGCTTTCTCAACCAGCTTCTTAGCCATTCGTAGGGCAATCTCTCCCCCCGCCAGATGTGAACCCTGAACATTGCCGACAATCGCAATCGCCGGCTTTTCTTCCGTCTTGCCGGTTCCGATGGTGAGCAGCCAAACATCCCGCCCGCCGACGGATTTTCCCAGCGAGTTAGCGGCGACAAAGTCCGATGCATCCAGCTCCTTCACCTGAGCCGAATACGCCTCGTGATTGGCGTACCCTTCCAGGACCGGGTTTTGGCCGTTGGCAGGTTGGGCCAGGACGATCAGGCTGCTCAGGGCCAGCAGGGGCAAGAGGTGCTTATTCATGGTCTCTATCATAATTGCCGGATGCCCATAAGGGTTTTTTCGGAACCACAATCTATCTAAACTCTTGTCCACATCAGACTTAGGGCTAAACTGCCCAAAGAATCCATAAGGGTTTGATGCAGGTCCACTCGCCAGATTATAAGCTGTTTTCAAATCACTTTTCACCGGCCTGTCCGGCGCTTAAACGCTTGCCAATTCAAGGCTTGCAACTTCCACTCGGCGCAAACCCGTCCAAAAGTTTATAAGCCGCGATAAGCCGACTGCCGCGACGTTTGAAACTCGTCATTATAGGGCTGGCCACGTCTCATTTCTTGCGGCGGCCGATCCCCGCCAAAAATCGACGCGGAACCAGACACATTTCTGATGCGCATAAGTGGTCATTTATTCAGTATATAAAAGAAACTTTTTTGCTTAGCGTGTGGATCACACTTCCTCGCCTGTCGAACGGCCCTTCGTGCAGCCCAACAACAGCGGTAGGGCTGGCTGTTGTGGTCGTGACTCAGAGGCCGGCGAGTTGGCTCATGTCGAGGCTGCGGTTTCGCCCCTTTTCTGGTCTTTGCGGTGTAGCTGGGAAAATCTTGCACATCAGGCTGCCGTCTTGATTGGCGTTTGCCAATTATGTCGCTAAACTGCGGAAATTCACTGCCGCAGGAATGCGGATTAGTCGATTGCTACGCCGAATTGCGCGTCCATCATGAACTACTCCTTCCAACCCGGCAAGCGAAAGGGACGCAATCAATACGTTGGCACATGGACGGAGACAGGCTGGCAAGAGATTGCGCTGCCTTTTACTCGCGAGAGTCTCATGACTGTTTTGGCTTGGGGTGCCGGCGAGCAATCTTCCACACATTTACATCAGGACATTGCGCACTGGTGCGACCGGCTTCACATGGCGCACGTTAACGGTGAGTTGCCCGGTGACGAGCACATCCTGAGACCATTGGTGGATATTGCCTACGATGTTTCCACGCAGTGGGAGCTATTCCTCGCCAATACATACACGCTTGAGCAGCTTCAGTCGCTTCAGTTTTCTACTGTCACACTGCCAGTCGTGTGGTTTCAAGATTGGCTACGGAGAGTGAGAGGATTATCGTGACGACCATGTGGCAAAAGCGCTGCTGTGAACGTGAGTGAAGTGTCTCGGTTGAAGTCCAGTCGTCCCGCGGACTGCGTCATTGAATTTGGGAGTTCAAATGTAAAACGCGACATCGCCTATGAACACCCAAAAAAGCTACGACCTTGTCGCCGACGAATACGTCCGCCGCATCTTCGATGAGCTGCGGCACAAGCCGCTCGACCGGCTGCTCTTGGATCGGTTTGCGGCGAGCGTGCGGGAGAAGGGACCGGCGTGTGACATGGGTTGCGGCCCGGGGCAAGTGGCTCGGTACTTGCACGAGCAGGGCGTCAAGGTTTGTGGCGTGGACTTGTCGCCGGCGATGGTCGAGCGGGCGAGTGGACTGACGCCGGGGGTCAAGTTTCGGCAAGGAGACATGATGGCCCTCGATGTCCAGGACGCCAGTTGGGCCGGAATTACCGCCTTTTACTCGCTCATTCACATTCCCCGCAGCGACCTGGCGCGGGCGCTTGGTGAGCTTCGCCGTATCCTTCGGCCCGGCGGATTGTTGCTGCTCAGCTTCCATATTGGGGACGAAACGGTTCACTTGGACGAGTGGTGGGGCCAAAAGGTCTGCGTGGACTTCTACACGTTTCGATCACCCGAGATGGCCGGCTGGCTGAGCCTGGCGGGTTTCGAAATCGAGGAAATTATTGAGCGGGAGCCCTACGCCGACGTCGAGCATCAGAGTCGGCGAAGCTACATTTTCGCCCGGCGGCCGAATTGCTGATTACGACACTACCCTGATTCTCTTGCCCCATTGGCCCCCTGCGGTAGATAATGGACATACTCTGGAGGGGACTGCCAGATCGGGTAGAGAGGACCAGTTATGACCGCCAAAACAGGATTTCAGCTCGCAAGCCAGGCTTTGTGCTGGATGCTGCTGGTTTTGCTGGCCCAGACCGCCGCGGCTCAAGACGAAAGACCGATAAAAGAGGCAGACCGCCTGAAGGCGGGACTCCAACAGGCCGAACAGAGCCTCAACTTTCCCACGGCCACGCTCGGCGGCGCGCAGTTTTGGAGCGATGAGTTGGTCTTTCATCGCTGGCGGATTCAGCTCAATGCTCTTACCGGGCATTACCGCCTGCTGGATGAGAATGAATACCGCCACGCTTGGGGGACGTTCGAGCAGTGCAAGGCGAAACTCGAGACAATTCGCCGCGAGAAGGAACTTCCGGCGATGAAGGGGACGGCGGTGGTGACGCTGCACGGCCTCATTCGCTCGCGGGATGCCATGGAGGGAATCGGCGAGTTCCTGGAGCAGGAAGGGGACATGACCTGGATCAACGTTTCCTACGCCAGCACCCGGCGGAGCATTGACAACCATGCCGCGTCGCTGGCCAAAGTCATCGACAACCTGCAGGGGATCGACAAATTCCACTTCGTCTGCCACAGCCTGGGAAACCTTGTTGTTCGCCGCTATCTCGGGGAAGCCACCCAGCCCGAGCCAAAATGGAAAGTGGACAGCCGCATCAAACGCTTCGTGATGCTCGGCCCCCCCAACAACGGAGCCCACTTCGCGGAGCTCTTCAAGGACAACAAGCTGTTCGGAATGCTCCTGGGCCCCAGCGGCAAGCAGATCGCCGCCTGGTCCGAGGTGGAGAAGCGGCTAGGGACCGGCAACTGCGAATTCGCGATCATCGCCGGCAGCCTGACCGGCAGTTTCACCAACCCGCTGGTGAGCGGCGACGACGACCTGATTGTGGGTGTTGAAGAGACCAAGCTGATCGGGGCCCGCGATTTTCTCGGCGTGCAACTGAATCATGGGAACTTGATGAGCGACCCCTACGTGCAGAAAAAGACGCTGAGCTTTCTGAAGAACGGCTATTTCATTGCGGAAGACCTGCGTCACCCCATTGAAAAGATAGCCAAGCGCCGTGGAGACCAATGAGCGACTCTCTTCCCCGCGCCGGGCGGCTGGCCGGCATTGACTACGGCACGGTCCGCATCGGCATTGCGATCACCGATCCGGCCCAGTCGCTTGCCAGCCCTCTGGAAATCCTCACCCGCCGCGACAAGCTCCAGGACGAGCGCTATTTCCGCCGGCTGGCCGAGCAGGAGCAGCTTGCCGGTTTCGTTGTGGGGTTGCCGGTGCATACCAGTGGCGAGGAAAGCCAGAAGTCGATTGAATCCCGCGAGTTCGCCAAATGGCTAGGGGAAATCACGAAGCTGCCGGTCTGTTTGTACGACGAGCGCTACTCGACGGCTCAGGCGGAATCCTTGCTGCAAGACGCCGGCCTGACCAGCAAGCGCCGCAAGGAGCGCCGCGACATGCTGGCGGCACAGATTCTGCTGGCGGCGTACTTGGAAAGCGGCCGCAATGCAGAGCCGCCAGGGTCGCTCTCGTAGAACACTAGCCCGACGCGCCAGCGAGGGACATGGACCTAACACGTTTGCACGTCGGTTTAGTGTCGGAATCGGAAGAGAAAGAACACAGAGTTGCCCTGAGATAACGCCCGTAGGGTTGACAGCTTCCGAATCTGTTGGGTAAACTTTCCCCCAAGTTAACGAACTGTTAAGAAGCGTCCCAACAGCACGGGGACGTTGGCATTTTCTTTTTTCTGCCCGGTATTTACGATTTCGGCTCCAGGGGCGATGCCCTTTCCAGACCGGACTTTGTGAAATAACTCACAATCTAAGAAGGATGAATCTGACGATGGCACAGCGCAATGCAACTTGGAAGCTCCTGATTCCCACCGCCTGGTCGCTCCTCTTACTCCTGCTTGGCGCAACTTCCGTCATGGCTGGCGAAGGAGATCTCGCCATTCCCGATTTGAGTAAGACGATGTTCAAAATCGTCGGCCAGGAAATCAGCGGCTGGTGGCTACTTTTGATTGGTTCATTTGTGATCTGCGGAACGCTCGGAATCAGCCTCTTTCTCCGCTGGCGGGTCCAGCAGTTGCCGGCGCATAAATCGCAACTTGACATTGCCGAGGTGATTTTCCAAACCTGCAAGACCTACCTCATCCAGCAGGGAAAGTTCCTGCTCATGTTGTGGGTTCTGATTGCCATCGCCATTTCCTACTATTTGCTTGGCTTCGACCACAGCAGCGCAAAGCCCGCTGCTGAAGGGGTCGCGGCGGCGGCCAATGCAGCGCATGCTGCCGCACCGCACATCAGTCCATTCGTAACCGTAATTCTGGTCCTCATTTTCTCGCTCGTCGGCATGGGGGGCTCGTACTGGGTCGCCTGGTACGGCATCCGGGTCAACACCTTCGCCAACTGTCGCACCGCTTTCGCCGCCCTCCGCGGCCAGCCGCTCGACGTCGTGAACATTCCGCTCCAAGCCGGCATGTCGATCGGTCTGTTTCTGATTTCCCTCGAGCTGGTGATGATGGTCATTATCCTGCTGTTTGTACCCCGACAAATTGTCGGCTATTGCTTCCTGGGCTTCGCCATTGGCGAGTCCCTCGGGGCTTCGGTGCTCCGCATCGCCGGTGGTATCTTCACGAAAATCGCGGACATCGGCTCGGACCTGATGAAAATCGTCTTCAACGTCAAGGAAGACGACCCGCGTAACCCCGGCGT
>SXOA01000045.1 GCA_005778405.1 Planctomycetaceae bacterium | reverse complement strand
GGGCCAGGGACTGCTCGCGGGTTTCGCGGCCGATGACGGACTGGAAGTCGCGGACCATTCGAGGAAACGGATGCGGGCCGATGACCGAGCCGATGATGTAGTGCGTAGTCTCGACGGAAGCCATCCAGTCGCGCAGCGCTTCGTTCACCGCGTCCCGCAGAGTCCGCGAGCCGCTGGTCACTGGGCGCACCTCCGCGCCGAGTAATTTCATGCTGTTCACATTCGGGGCTTGCCGCCGAATATCCTCTTCTCCCATGTAGACGACGCAGGGAATTCCAAAATGGGCACACGCCGTCGCCGTCGCCACGCCATGCTGCCACGCCCCCGTCTCGGCAATCACCCGTCCCTTCTTCATCCGCATCGTCAGCAGGGCCTGGCCAATCGTGTTGTTAATCTTGTGAGCCCCGGTGTGATTCAGGTCCTCGCGCTTCAGCCAGATCTGCGCTCCGCCGCATTTTTCCGTCAGCCGTTTGGCAAAATAGAACGGGCTGGGCCGGCCAACGAAATTTTGCCGCAGATCGGCAAGCTCGGCCTGAAACGCGGCATCCTGGCGGGCCAGGTCATATTCCCGCGCCAGCTCCTCAAGGGCGCGAGTCAGCGTCTCGGGGACATACCTTCCGCCAAAGTCCCCGAACCGACCGGCCTGGTCGGGGACGAGGGATGAAGCGGGCGTTTTGAGCGTGGCGAACATAACACTGTTTGTTGAATGAGTCCGCGAGCCTGTTCTTCTAAGTATAGCAGTGCCAAAGCTTTACGGCAGGCGGCAAAGAGCCATTTTACTGGTCTCGCTTCTCCGCGAGCGGGGGAGACAACGGTGACAAGACTCGGCAATCACCCTGCACTGGGAGGAAACGCAGAGCCGCCTCCACTTCCCCAAACTGGGAACCTGCCGCGTTCTTTCAATTCAGTTACTCTTTCCGATGGCTATCAAAACATTCAATAGAAACCGAAAATCTGCGAGCTACTTAGCTCTTTTCGATCAGCTTCTTCACCAGCGTCGCCACCAGTTCCGGCTTGTCTTGCTTGCGGAGGTGGGCGATGACGTCGGGTTTTACGCCGAGTTTGCTGAGGTGGAGGGCGACGCTGTCCCAGTGCTTGGCCCGCTTTTTACCTTCGGTGAGGTAGAGCTCAGTGACCAGCTCTTGGACCCGCTGGAGCGCGATGTCTTCGCGGTTGTCGTAGAAATTCTTGATCGCCTTTTGCTGGAATTTAGTGTATTCGGCCATGGGGGCGGGCGGGTGAGGGGATACTGGGGTGGAGAGATGAGGGGTTATATCCGGTGTTTCAGGCGGTCGGCCAGGCGGCGGAGGGCGTCGCTGCTGTCGCCGACGGGGATGTGGGCATGGATGAGGCTCAGGCCTTTGCGGTCGGCCCAGGCTTTTTCCATTGCCGTGGCAAACTCCCCTTCGGTTCGGACTTCGTAGCCCGTGCCGCCGCCGAGTATGCCCGGCAGCTCGCTGTATTTCCAGGGGTTGATCTCGTTAAAGTCCCACTCCCCCGCGTGCAGGAACCGCTCGGTTCCGTATCCGTGATTATCGAGCACGATCACCACCGGATCATAGCCGGCCCGGATGATGTTCGATAATTCCATCCCGGTCATTTGAAACGCCCCGTCCCCGCAAATGACCAGCACACGGCTCTTGGGGCGGGCGGTTAAGGCCCCCAGGGCGGCGGGGACGCCGAAGCCCATCGAGGTATAGTAGGCCGGGCTGATGAACTCCGTTCGCTGATGGATGGTGAGCTCCGTGGCGGCGAAGAGAGAATCGCCGATATCGGCAATGACAATCGTGTCCTGGCCGATCTGCTCATCGATTCGGGCGATCATCCGGCGGATGGTGAGGGGAGCCTTTGGTTTCAGCGAGAATTTCTCTTTGGGCTTTTTGATGGCGGCGGGAATCGGCCGGCTGACGAGTTGAAGCTTGCGGGCGGCCAACTTGTCGAGAAAGTCCCCCAGCTCGACGCCGTGGTAATGGTGATGGCGGATGCGGAGTTGCTCGCTGGTGACGTAGATGCATTTGGCCGGGTCGAGGTTGGCCGTGAAGATGCCGAGGTTGATGTCGGTCATGAACGCCCCGAGCAGGAGGACGCAGTCGCTCTCTTCCACGAACTTGGTTACCTCCGCGTGCCCCATCGCCCCTTCGTAGAGACCGATATAGAGCGGGTGTTTCTCCGGCACAACGCTTTTCCCCAAGAGGGTCGCCGCCATCGGCATGCCGAGCTTCTCCGCCAGGCCGATGACTTTGTCTTGCAAGGCGAAACGATGGATTTCCACGCCGGCGATGATCACCGGCCGCTGGGCATTCGCAAGCAGGACCGCAGCTTCGTCGGCGGCTTCGTCGGCAGCCTGCTGGTCGCTCTGGGACTCGCTCTTCTGCCAAGTGTGCGAAATGTGTGGCACCACCTCGACCATGTCGCGGGGGATTTCGATGTAGACGGGCCGCTTGAAACGGGCGGCCGTGTCGAGGACGCGGTCGATCTCGCGAAAGGCGATGACCGGGTCGTTCAGCTCCGTGCAGGCGACGCAGAGCTTTTCGAAAACCTCAAACTGCGTCCGAAAGTCTTTCACCTTGTGATGCAGCAGCGGGTTGTTGACCCGTTCCCCCACCCCCGGTGAGCCGCTGATGACGACGACCGGGGATTTTTCGGCATACGCTCCTGCGGTGGAGTTGCAAACCGAAAGTCCGCCGACGCAGTAGGTGACAACAACCGCGCCCATGCCGTTAATTCGGGCATAAGCATCCGCCGCGAAGCCGGCGCAATCTTCCCGCGTGCAACCGACGACTCGAACGGGACTCTTCGACAGTTGTGCGTAAAAGCCGAGGATGTAGTCGCCCGGAATGCCGAAGGCGTCCCGAATGCCGTAATCCTGCAAGCGGCGGATCAGGTACTGGCCAATTGAGAGCCCTTTCGCGGGCTTCATCGCCGCGTGGCCGCTGCTGGGAACGTCGGGAAGGGTCTCGAGCCGCGACATGGTGTACCTCCGTGAGATGTTCTCCTTTGCCCGTATGTCCGCTCACGGAGTGAGCTGACTACCTTAAGGATATGCAATCGGCCGGTTTGGTGGAGCGCGAATTTGCGGGGCGAAGCGATTATGCAGGGGAAATTCCTGGGCCAGCGACCGGCCAATTCGCAACGTATTATTGGGTCTGTGAATCCATCTGGCTACTCCTCGTGAAGGTGACCATGTCTTGCCACCATCGTCGCGGCTCGACCGCTGTGGAAGTCGCGTTGGTTTTGACCCTGCTCGCTTGTGGGCTGCTGATTTCGTACGCCCGTCTCGGTGGGGAGGCTCGCAGCGTGTTAAGCCGGTTGACGCTGGACAATCTTGCAAGTTCGCGTCCCGAGAACGGCTCCTTCGCGACGAGCAAGGAAGCTGCATCCTCGGAAATGCGCACCGTAAAGAAGCGAGAGGATCGTACGCCCATTGCGGTAATTTTTCTGTCGCTGGCGGCAGTTTTTGGATATCTAGGCCTGGCCACGGTGATGACCCTGCGCAAACGGCGGACTGTGGCTCAGGACGCCGAGTTGCCGCCGGAGCCCGTGGTTAAAGTCTCCGAACTGCCAGAAGCCCTGTTTGCCAAGCGCCAGGATCTGCTGCATCTTTTTGAGAATCTAATCTCGGACGGCGCCGGCGAACCTGCAACCGTTGAGCTGGTGATGTCCAGCCGCCTCTCCATTGCCCACCCGCAGACACTTGTGGAGGAATTGCGACGGAGAATGAAGGCAGAGCGGCTGAGGCATTTTCTGATTTGCGACACGCAGGGGAAACTGTTGGGCATGGTCAGCGACCGAGACCTGGCGAAATCGGGTGAGACGGCGGAGCGAATCATGTCGAAGTCGCCGCTCACCGTCGGCCCCCAAACGCCGCTGATCACCGCTGTGACGATTCTCATCAATCGGCGATTCTCGTCGCTACCCGTCGTTGTGGACGGCAATCTCGTCGGCATCTTGACGACGACCGATATCCTGCTGGCAATGCAAGCGACCGTGATGCTTTTGCAGAGGAAATAGGCGACCTTCAGACTAACGTCGGCTATCCTCCGGCGGCCTTGCGGTGATATGAATGGGAGGCGCGGGTGCCAGATCTCTTGGTGGCCAGCTGGGGTTCAGGGTTTGGCGCTGCCGCCGCTGTCGCGTTTTCGCTATCCACCAGCAACGCCAGGAGGGACATCCCGCAGCGGTGCGATTTGCGATCGCTCTTGGAGCATAAAGAATCCCGAGCCACGCGAGTACCTCAGGACTTGAGTTGGCAACTTGGGATGGCGCGGCGCTTGTCGTCGTGCTAATTCACGCGGTGCGTGGTGGAATCGAGTGTGTAAGCCGCGCCGTTGGTCGGGTTGGTCGGCAGGGCTTGCGGGAAAAAAGTGGCGTCAGCGCCAATGTCGCTGAGGTTGTCCGCAGGCCAGGTTCCCTTTTCGAAGTACCAGCGCTCGACCGCCAGATTGATCTCCAACCTGTTCTGGGCATCGGCCTTCGCCTTGGCCGTGGCAGTGGAGATCGAGATGCGGGGAACGACAACGACCGCAATAATGCCCAGGATCGTCACGACGGCCAGAAGCTCCAGCAGCGAAAAGCCGCGGCGCTTGGCCGTTGGTCGAGAGCGCCGGTAAATCATGATTTCTTCTCCCAAATATAAGGCTGTGGGCAAGCCGCGACACTTGCTATGCGGGATGCCGCATCCCTGAAAACTAGCTTGTAGAACGGAAGCGGGTAACTATTCGGGGCAGATGTCGCAAGTGGTTTCTGCGCTCTTGCGGCCCACTTCCTTACAACGCAAATAGGCCTCCTAATGCGTAGGTCCGGTCACTCGGTGGGTGGCCGAATCGAACTGATATGCGGAGCCTTCCTCGGGGCACATCGGCAGTCTCTTGGGAAAAAAGCGTCTGAAAAACGCCAATATCGAAGAGTCCCATTGCCGGCCACGCTTCCCAGGAGGACTCAATGCTTCAATCGTCGGCAGCATGAACTGTCGCATGGACGGCCTTGGGGCCGGCTTGCTAGCGAGCATCGAGTCAGGGTGGCAAGCAGCGTGCACCGAAATTGTGCTAGCCTTGCGTCAAGTCTAACGCGGCAATGCGGCGAACGACGGTTTACTCCTATGTCTCAACGAACCGATAACAATTAGTCAATTCACGAAGCGGTCGTGCCGCAACGTGTGGGCAGGGAGGCTCATGTGCGGACGATTTCGGTGCTAGCAATCGGCCTAGCCTTAATGACTGGCTGCCAATCCGCTAGCCAGGTCGCGCCACCGAGCGAGCCCGTATTCTTCATGCGGCGATTGTCAAGCTCCGAGGTCGCCCCCCCCATCCCTTCCCATCGGCAAACGCTGGTTCAGCCGGCGCGGTTTGACGAGGACGTTCCCAGGCCCGCGCCTGACGCGGAAACGGTTCCTCAGGCACCACTTAAGCCGGTTGCCGCGGGAACTTTGACCTTGGCACAACTCGAGGAAATGGCGCTATCCGCCAATCCTTCGATCGCCCGCGCCGCGGCTCTCGTACAGGCAGCCAGTGGAAACCACACCCAAGTTGGCCTCCCTCCGAATCCAACGGTGGGCTACGAAGGGCAACAAATCGGCAGTCGCGGCCTGGCGGAACAAGACGGCATCTTCATCAACCAGGAAATCGTGCGCGGGGGGAAATTAAGGTTGAACCGACAGGTTGCGGCTCAAGAATGGGCGCGGGCCGAGCACGAACTCGCCGCCCAGCAGCAGCGGGTGCAGACCGATGTACGAATCGCCTATTACAACGTGCTGATTGCGCAGTCGCAGGAGGATCTGTACAGAGAGTTGGTCGACAGCGCCAAAGCGATCATGGACTACAACGACAGGCTCCAAAAGGCGGGAGAACGGAGCCGTCCCGAAGTAATTCAGGTAACGCTCGAACGAGAAAAACTCATCACGGGACAGCGGAACGCCGGGCGGCGGCGACAAGCGGCCTGGCAAGAATTGGCGAGCGTCGTGGGTGACTCGCGATTGCCTCAAGCTCGTCTCGCGGGAGATGCGGACGAATCGCACACCAATTATGACTGGGACGGTACACTCCAGAAGTTGCTCAGCACCAGCCCGGAGATTGGTGCCGCTATCGCCAACGTGGAGCGTGCCCGTTGGGCGGTGCAACGAGCACTGGCCGAAAAGACGCCGAACGTGACCGTGCAGGGGCTCGTGAACGCCCGCGATAACGGCATCGGCGGCCGCTCGGACGGCTCGCTCACCATCGGTGTCCCGTTCCCCCTTTGGAACCGGAACCAGGGTGGAGTCTTCCAGGCACAAGGTCAAGTCATTGCCGCCGAGAGGGCCCTGGAGCAGTTGGAACTCGACTTGCAAAGTCGCCTGGCGGCAGTCTTTGAGCGCTATGGCAATGCCAGGGATTATGAAGATCGGTATGAAAAGATTTTGAAGGGCCTGACCGACGAGTGGCTCCAGCGGAACGAGGAACTGCGAGAAGGGGGCGAGGCCTCGCAACTGGACGTGATCCTGTTTCAACGGACCTATGCTCAAACCAGACTCGATTACTTGGACGCCGTGCGCGAACGGCGCAAGGCGGAAGCCGAAATCGAAGGACTGCTCTTGTCGGGGAGCTTGCAGAACCGCTAATGAGTGGCATTGTTGCCTTCAATACAAGATATTTTGGCATTGACTTGCCCGCCAAATGACGAAGAATTGAGGATAATGCGCCTTATCGTCTCCCTGATAACCGTCGCGGCATTTTTGCTCCACCTGGGGCTGGGTTGCGGTGCGCACCATGAGCATGGAACGACGCGGATCCACTGCACCAAATCCGTTGCACCGATACACGCATCCTGTCACCACGGCCATTCCCATGGTCACGAACAATCGGCCCCCGATTCCGAAACGCCCGATCATCCCGGTGGTTCCGACGAAGATTGTCACGAGACTGCATGCACGTTTCTGGTGACAGTCAAGACGACCGTCGTTCCGGATACGCTGGTTACCGCTTTACCTCCTATCGTACTGGACGCGGAGGTTGCTCAAACCGCATCCTCTTCCGCTAGCTGGCAACGCGACACGGGGGACCACTTGCGGCTCCCGGTGCGCTTGCATCTCTTCAATCAGGTCTTATTGATCTGATTTCTTGGACCGACTCCCGGCTGAAGGCCGCAGCATCTTGCGCTGCGCTGATTTGTTCTGGCTGTACCGAATGTTGTTTTGGAGGTCATTACGATGTCACAAGCAACCCCTCAACCGCGTTTTTCGCGGGCGACTCTTGGCCCGTGGTTTTACGTCGCCTTGGTCTGCATCATGTTTCTCGTCGTGGCCATCCTGCAGAATCTGTGGCTGCCGCACGTGCGCGGCTGGCTGGGCATCGAGAATTCCCAAATTGCTGGCTCCGACGACAAGCACCAGGAAAACGAGCCTACGGGAGAGGGACACAAAGGCCACGACCACGCCGGCCACTATGAGGGGAATTCCATCGAGGTGAGCCTGCAAGCTCGGAAGAACCTCGGCATTGAAGGTAAAGGGGGCATCGTCAAGATCGAGCTTCAGCCCTTTACCCGTACCATCTCGCTACCAGGCATTGTTGCGGAGCGGCCGGGGCGGTCCAGCGTCCAAGTTACCGCCCCTTTGACCGGAATCATCACCAAGATTTATCCGACTCAAGGCGAGGCGGCTGTTCCCGGTCAGAAGCTGTTTGACATTCGTTTGACGCACGAGGAGCTTGTGCAGTCGCAAGCAGAATTGCTGAAAACGGCTGAGGAACTGGAGGTCATTGGCCGCGAGATCGCCCGGATTGAAGTGCTGACCAAGGACGGTGCACTGGCGCGTAAGCAACTGCTCGAGCGCCAATACGAACAACAGAAGCAGCAGGCCGCCCTCCGTTCGCAAACTCAGGCCCTCATCCTGCATGGCCTGACAGCAGGTCAGGTGGATGAAATCGTCAAGAAGCGGACGCTTCTGCAGTCGCTGACCGTAGAAGCGCCTGGTCCCACGGACCGGATGGCCGCCGCCGAGGAACCCCGCTTCTTTCAGGTCCAGAATCTCAAGGTCTCCCAGGGGCAGCATGTCACCGCGGGCGACACCTTGGCGGTTTTGGTCGATCACTCAGAGTTGTTCATTGAAGGAAACGCTTTTGAACGCGACATTGCCGAAATCAATCGGGCCGCCGCCGCCGAACAGCCGTTGACGGCGCTGATGGAAATCGAAGGCAAACAACCCCAAACGGTCAAAGATTTGCGGCTCCTCTATGTGGACTCGCAGGTCGATCCCGAGTCTCGCACGCTTCATTTCTACGTGACGCTTCCCAATATGGTGGAGCAAAACAAGCAGGATGGCGACCGCCGGTATGTCTCCTGGCGGTATCGGCCTGGCCAGCGCACCCAGTTGCTGGTGCCCGTCGAAATCTGGAAAGACCGGATTGTTTTGCCAATTGAGGCAATCGTGGAGGAAGGCGCTGAGACGTATGTCTTCACGCCCAACGGCGACCACTTCGACCGCCGCGCGGTGCATGTCGAGTACAAGGATCAAACTTCCGTCGTCGTCGCCAATGACGGCGTGCTCTTTCCTGGCGACTCGGTGGTGAAAGTCGCGGCGAAGCAACTGCAACTGGCGCTGAAAAACAAAGCGTCCGGCCCAGCCGATCCGCATGCGGGTCACAACCACTAGTCTCAGAACCTCGCGACACTTCGCCATGTTCAACGCCATCATCAAATCCGCGCTCCGCTACCGGATGATCACGATCGCGCTGGCGCTCGTTCTCACCGTCTACGGCAGCTATGAATTGTCGCAATTGCCGATTGACGTGTTCCCGGACTTGAATCGGCCGCGCGTGACGGTGATGACGGAAGCCTTGGGACTTGCGCCGGAAGAAGTCGAGACGCTCATCACGTTCCCGCTGGAGTCGTCTCTGAACGGCGCTACAGGAGTTCAGGCCGTCCGCAGCTCGTCGGGCGTCGGGCTGTCCGTGATCAACGTCGAGTTTGAGTGGGGCACCGATATCTTCGTGGATCGGCAGATCGTGGCGGAAAAGCTGGCGCTCGCCGCGGACCGCATGCCCGAAGGCGTCAAGCCGCAGATGGCCCCGATTTCGTCCATCATGGGCCAGATCTTGCAGGTCGGCATTTACAGCGAAGGGAACAAGACCAATCCCATCGAGGTCCGCACGCTGGCGGACTGGGTCATTCGCCAGCGTCTGTTGACGATTCCCGGCGTTGCCCAAGTCATCACGATGGGGGGAGGCCGCAAGCAGTACCAGGTGCTCGTCGATGCCGATGAGCTGCGAAAATATGACATTACGCTGGAAGAGGTCGAACAGGCTGTCGCGAACAGCAACTCGAACGCCACAGGCGGCTACCTGGACGAAGGGGGCGATGAGCTGCTCGTCCGGGCGATGGGCCGCATTCAAAACGCCAAGGATCTGGAAAGCGTCGTTGTGAAATCGGGTAAAGACCGCCCCGTCCTCCTGGGGCAAGTCGCCCGCATCCGAGAGGCGGCTCAGGTCAAGCGGGGTGACGCAGCCGTGGACGGCGCGCCGGCAGTCATGATCACCATTGCCAAGCAGCCGGGGGCCGACACGCGGCTGCTAACCACTAACATCATTAAGGCGCTGGAAGAGCTGAAGCCGTCACTGCCGCCGGACATCCGCATTAATACCGAGGTCTATCAGCAAAAGGAATTCATCGACCGGAGCATCGAGAATGTCGTGGAGGCCCTGGGCGACGGCGGCATTCTGGTCATCATTGTCCTGTTTCTGTTCTTGATGAACTTCCGCACCACGTTCATCACGCTCACCGCCATCCCGCTTTCCATCGTGGTAACAGGTCTGGTCTTCAAGTGGTTCGATATGTCCATCAACACGATGACGCTCGGAGGTTTGGCCGTGGCCGTTGGCGAGCTTGTCGATGACGCCATCGTCGATGTGGAGAACATCTTCCGCCGCCTCCGCGAGAACCGGCACAGTTCGAACCCCAAGTCTCCGCTCCGAGTCGTCTATGAGGCCAGCAGCGAAGTTCGTAACTCGATTGTGTTCAGCACTATCCTGGTAGTGTTGGTGTTCGTGCCGCTGTTCGCCCTGGGGGGAATGCCGGGCAGACTGTTTGCCCCGCTGGGAGTGGCCTACATCGTTTCGATTATTGCCTCGCTCCTGGTGTCGCTCACGGTCACGCCGGTCCTTTCCTACTGGCTGCTGGCGCAGAAGAAGCTATGGCCGTTTGTGGCCCCTTTCATGGCGGTGGGCATTTCGGCGCTGGTCTTTTACTGGGTCGTGCCACGATTGGCAAACCTCATTGAGTTGCCGTGGCTAAATCTGCCCGCACCAATCGTGTGGACCCTGGCGGGGTCGGTGGTTGCCTGGCTCTTGATTTGGCTTTCGGATCGCCCCACCGAAGACGAGCATGACGGGCCACTCCTCCGCGTTCTGAAGTGGATCGCGGGATTTGCCATTCGCCTGAGCGTCCGACACCCCTGGCCCATTTTGGCGTCAGTCACCGCGGCAGTGGCCGTGAGCATCTTCGTTGTCACCCAGTTAGGTATAGACTTCTTGCCTCCATTTAATGAAGGAAGCGTGCAAGTCAATGTACTGCTGCCGCCGGGCACGTCACTGGCCACGTCCAACCGGATTGCCGGCATGATCGATGAGCGTATTACCAACATCGAAGGCGTGGTAGCGTTCGGACGCCGCACGGGGCGAGCCGAACTGGACGAACACGCCGAAGGAGTCAATGTTTCCGAGATCATTATCAGTTTCGATCCAAACTCCGGCCGAAGCCGCGCGGCCATTCTGGAGGAGCTGCGCGAGGAGCTCACGCAGGTTCCCGGCGTAGTAATCTCCGTGGAACAACCGCTGGCCCACCTCATCTCGCACATGCTTTCCGGCGTGAAGGCCCAGGTGGGAATCAAGCTCTACGGCGACGATCTGCACATCCTGCGGCAAAGGGCCAACGAAATGAAGGCCGCCATGGCGGACGTTGATGGCGTCAAGGACTTGATGGTGGAGCAGCAAATCGAAATTCCGCAGCTGCTCATCAAGTTGGACCGAGTCCGCCTGGCCCAGCACGGGCTGACGTCGGATTACGTCAATGAATTCATCGAAACGGCCATGAACGGCCGCGTCGTGTCCGAAGTGGTCGTCGGCGAACGCAAGTTTGACCTGCTCGTCCGGTTGGATGACAAGTTCCGGCAGGACCCCTTGCTAATGCGGCGGTTGTCCTTGAATCTCCCCTCGGGGGGCCGGATTCCGCTCGAAGACGTGGCTTCCATTCGCCGCGACAGCGGCCCCAATACAATCAACCGCGAAAACGTGCGGCGGCGGATCGTGATCCAGTGCAATACCGCGGGGCGGGACCTGAGCAGCGTCGTCACGGATATTCAGAAGCGTCTTGACCCCATCCAGAAGTCATTGCCCACGGGATACTTCATCGAGTATGGCGGCCAATTTCAGGCCCAACGAGAATCCACTCGCGTGATCGGCCTCTTGAGTCTGATTTCTCTGGCCGCCATGTTCCTGGCGCTGCATACCCTCTTTCGCTCCACAAATCTGGCGCTGCAAGTCCTTACCGCTTTGCCGATGGCGGCAATTGGCGCGGTGACCGCTTTGGTCGTCACGGGCCAGTCGCTGACCGTCGCCAGCATGGTCGGGTTCATTTCGTTGTCGGGAATTGCGTCGCGCAACGGCATTCTGCTGATCTCCCACTACTTGCACCTGGTCAAGGAGGAGGGTGAGCAGTTTACCCCGCAAATGATTGAGCGGGCCGGCAAAGAGCGGCTGGCGCCGATGCTGATGACGGCGCTCACCGCGGGAATTGCCCTCATACCCCTGGTGATGGCTGCCGGCGAACCTGGCAAGGAAATCCTTTATCCAGTGGCCACGGTCATCCTGGGCGGACTCATCAGTTCGACACTCCTCGACTTTTTCGTTCACCCCGCGTTGTTCTGGTGCTTCGGGCGCAAACAAGCGGAGCAACAGCTCGCGGCGAGTGACGTGAACGAACTTGATGATGTGCAAGTCGCAGCGCCGGTAACTGTCCGACAGACGGCTGTTGCCGCCCCCGTTGCAGACGAGGACGCGGGCGTAGTAGGAGGGGCAACGAGAGTTTGATTTAAGGAAAACAGGCCACGGGCAATGAATGCTCTTGGCAGTAGCACTTCACTTTAAGGAGTTTGAGAATGGCTGGAACTAATTTTTGGAAAGTGTTTCTCTTCACCGCGGTGGGAATTTCGACGCTCTTCACCGGAATAGCGGTTACAGCGTCCGGAGCGGAGCAGGAGGTCCTGAAGTATCGCTTGGTAAAAGCCAAAACTCTTCATCTGGATGACGAAGCCACCGCAAAGTCCTACATCAAGAGCCTCAAATCACTCGGCTGCGAGAGCAAAGTCGCAAACCACGGCGGGCATTTCGATTTGTCGATTCAGTCGATGCCGTGGCGCGAAGCATCCTTTTCCAGTCATGCCGCAGTGACGAAGTGGGAAAAGTGGCTGAAGTCGTTGGGCTTTGAGACGCGGCACGAACATTAAGGCACTACGGTGAGTCTTATGAATTCCACCTGCCCCGCGACGCTTTTCGTTGCGGAAGGGGCACCTCACTTCCGGGGACAAGCTATGAACAGAACAAACTGGCCTCGGCCCGCACTCCTGACAATCGGGATTGCTCTTTTCTTCGCCGGCTGCGGAACACCGGCCAAACCACCCGTGACGGGTGATCCGCCACCCTTGGCCCATTCGGACGATGCACATCCCGAGGAAGGCCCTCACCACGGCCATCTGATTGAGCTCGGAAAGGAGGAGTACCACGCAGAGCTGGCTCACGACGACAAAACGAAAACCGTAACCGTCTACTTGCTGGACAAGGAAGCAAAAAGGGGAGTAGCAATTACCGACAAGGAGATCGTGCTCAATCTGTTGGTGGACGGCAAACCGCTGCAGGCCAAGCTCGCCGCCAATCCCCAAGAAGGCGATCCGGAAGGAGAGGCGTCACGCTTCTCGATCACTGATGAAACCGTGCTGGCGGCTTGCGATGCCCCCAAGACAACCGGCCGGCTCAGGGTAACGATTGCCGGCAAGGAGTATAACGGAGTTGTCGAAATCAAAGCGCATGAAGCACACAAGCACTGAATCGTGGGAAAGGCTTCCCACAAACTCGGCACTCATGCGCGACACTTTGCTGCCACATCGGGGACTCGCTATTGACCAACGGAACCGGCAATTTGGCGTTTCGCATTGAGGGCATGGACTGCGCCGAGGAAGTGGCCATTCTCAAACGTGAACTGGGCCCTCTCGCGGGAGGAGAGGACCGGCTGGCGTTTGACATCTTGAACCGCAAGATGACGGTCTCGCCTGCTGGCGGTTCCTTGAACGCCGAACAAGTTCAGCGGGCGGTCGCCCGCACCGGCATGCGTGCCGATATTTGGACCGAAAACCCGGAAGCGACCGTGGAGTCGACTTTCTGGCAGCTTCGCGGCCGCTCCATTCTGACCGCCGCGAGTGGCATTTTCCTCCAGCTCGGATTCTTGGCTCACTTCGCCTACTTTAGCTTCAGCGAGGCAATCGGCTTGTCAGGCGCTAGCGGACACTCGATGCCGGTTCTGGCCAAGGTGTCCTACGGCCTCAGCGCGCTCGCGGGGGCCTGGTTTTTCTTTCCCAAGGCCTGGTTTGCGGCCAAGAGTTTGCGCCCTGACATGAACCTGCTGATGATTGTCGCGGTCGTGGGAGCCATCGGCATCGACGAATGGTTCGAAGCGGCAACGGTGGCGTTTCTGTTCGCGGTTTCCCTGGCGCTCGAATCCTGGAGCGTGGGGCGGGCTAGGCGGGCCATTGCCGCTCTGATGGAGTTAGCGCCGACTCTGGTGCGAGTCGTTCGCGCAGGTGGCAAGGAGGAGTCTCTTGCACCGGACCAGGTTTCGCCCGGCACTAATTTCTTCGTGCGGCCCGGCGAGCGGTTTCCACTCGACGGAAAGGTTGTGGAAGGGGTTTCCGATGTCAACCAGGCACCTATAACGGGTGAGAGTTTGCCGGTCCACAAAGCTCCCGGCGACGAAGTCTTTGCCGGCACCATCAACGGGGATGGCGGCGTCACGGTGGAAAGCACGAAAGGGGCTCAGGATACCACCCTCGCGAGAATCATTCGCCTGGTGGGAGCCGCACAATCACGCCGCGCGCCGTCCGAACAGTGGGTGGAGCAGTTTGCGAAATACTACACGCCGGCAGTGATGGTTCTGGCGCTGGCAGTGCTGCTTCTGAGTCCTCTGGTGTTCAGCATCGCCTGGAGTCAGTCGTTTTACAACTCGCTCGTGTTGCTGGTGATTGCCTGTCCCTGCGCACTCGTGATCTCTACGCCAGTCAGCATCGTGGCCGCGCTCGCGGCTGCCGCGAAGGAAGGTGTTCTGGTGAAGGGGGGCCTCTTTATCGAAATCCCCGCCAGGGTGAAAGCGATCGCGATGGACAAGACGGGCACGCTCACGGAAGGAAAGCCGGCCGTCACGGAGATTGTGCCGCTCAACGGTCATGATGAAAAAGAAATGCTGGAGCGGGCCGCGGCCATGGAGGCGAGCAGCGATCATCCATTGGCGCGGGCGATTGTCGCCTACGCGAGGGACAAGGGCGTTCAGCCGCTTCCGGCCGAAGAGTTCAAGATCCTGCCTGGGAAGGGAGCGAGCGCACGCTTTGACGGGCGGCCATTCTGGCTGGGCTCCCATCGGTACCTGGAAGAACGAGGCCAAGAAACCCCGGAGGTGCATCAGCGTCTGGAGGAAATGTCGAAAGCGGGCCTTACTGCCGTAGTGGTTGGAAACGAGCAGCATGTCTGCGGTCTCATTTCCCTGGCTGACCAGATTCGTCCCAATGCCAGACAGTCGATTGCCGAACTTCACGCCTTAGGCATCGCCCATCTCATCATGCTCACGGGTGACAACGAGCCGACAGCGCGGGCCATTGCCACGGAATCGGGAATCGACGAGTTCCGTGCGGAGCTCTTGCCGGAGGACAAGGTGGCGGCCGTGGAAGCGGTCGTCGCCAGGTACGGGATTGTGGCCATGGTGGGAGACGGCGTGAACGATGCCCCCGCCTTGGCTCGCGCGTCCCTGGGGATTGCGATGGGGGCCGCGGGCAGTGATGCCGCCATCGAGACCGCGGATATCGCGCTGATGAGCGACGACCTCTCCAGGATCGCCTGGTTGATTCGCCACTCCAGAAAAACGGGGGCGATCATCCGCCAGAATATCGGCTTCTCCTTGACGGTCAAAGCCGCGATCGTCTTGCTGTCTTTCGCCGGGTACGCCTCTCTATGGGCTGCAATCGCCGCCGACATTGGCGTTTCCTTGGCCGTCATTTTGAACAGTTTGCGGCTGCTGCGGAGATAGCGAATGGGATCATTCCGCCGGCAGATGCAGCCGCAAATCCACTTTTAACCATTCGATGAAGAACAAGCGGTCATGTTATAATCTGCTGCACTCAATTTCTCCGAGTCCTGAGGTACACTTCTGTGAAAAATGCAGCACTTCCCCTTTGTTTTACACTCGCCAGCGGCCTGTTCTTGGCAGCGATTTCTTCCCTGGGGTTCGCCGAAGAGCCGTCCCCCATCCGCATCGACGATCTCTATCGGCTGGATTCGCCGCAGGGAGTTGGACTGGCGGCCGATGGCGGGAGCGCGGTGTTCTCTCGTCGCTGGAGCGACCGCAAGGAGCGAATGGTCCGCCATTCGCTATGGCGCTCCGAGGGTGATGCCTCCCATGCCAAACCGCTGGAAGCGGGCGAGCCCGACGGCCGAGCGCCGCAACTTTCGCCAGATGGAAAGTGGATTGTGTTCCTCTCGACGCGTCCACTGCCCGATGGCAGGCCAGGCTTCACTTCCGTGCCGCCGTATTCGGATCCCGCGACCGACATTTGGCTGATGCCCTCTGCAGGGGGAAAGGCGATTCCGCTCGCGGGGCGGAAACGACCTTATAACCGGGTCTTCAGCGACCCTTTCTTCGGCAATGTGGCGTTCTCCGCGGATGGCAAGCGTCTCGTATTCGTGGCGGACGAGGCCAAGGAGGCCCGATCACCGGAAGAAGTGGCCAACAATGTGCAAGTCGTGCGGCAGGACGGCGGAGAAGGTTATGAAGGATACGGGCCGGCGCAAATCTGGACTGCCGATCTGGCGGAAGCCCCCGGCGAGGTCGGGGCGACTCGTGTTACTCGCATCACCAGCGACGACTTCTGGTATGGAGATCCGCAGTGGGCCGAGGAAGGGAAGGCGATCATCGTGCATGCCAATCGAACCAGGGATCAGGAAGCGGTACGTTACAGCATCAACCAGAATTACGACTTGTGGCGGATTGACCTCGGCGACGGCAGCTTGGCTCAGGCGACATTCGGCCCTGGGCCGGACGTATCGCCCCGAGTCTCCCCCGACGGCAAGCGCCTCTTGTATCAGAGCATTCCGCGACGCGGATCGCACATGGATGTTTTCAATTTGGCAATTATCGAAATCACCGAAACTGGCCCGCAGAGCCAGGTGCTGTTCAATCACCACGTTTCCGGCGAAGCTCCGCATCTGCCGCCGTCGTTCCCCCTGCCGCGGGATTGTTGGCTCAGTGCTTCGGCTTTCTATTACACAGCGCCGGCTGGCGTGACCACGAAGACGCAGGTCATCGATTTGGCCAACGGGATTGCCGCCGTGGAAGGAACGCCAGAGTCACTTGGGGACGAATACACGAAATCCGCGGAGGCCCGTCGCAAGCTCACGCCCCCTGCCGACGCGTTCCTCAAGGACCGAATCGTCGCCACGGGAGAAGTAATTTCCTGGAAGAGTGTCGATGGCCTCGACATCGAAGGGATTCTCACCAAACCGACGCAAAAGGGGGCGAAGGCCCCGTTCAAGCTCACCCTCTATCCGCACGGCGGCCCTCACAGTCGCTCCACGCTGGGCTTTGATTTCACGGTGCAAGTGCTGGCGGCCAACGGCTATGCGGTTCTGCAGCCGAACTTTCGCGGGAGCGCGGGATATGGGCAGAAATTCATCGATGCGGACCGCTCCGATCTGGGGGGGAAAGACATGAAGGACATGCTCACGGGGATCGATCATCTGGTGAAGTCAGGAGTCGTCGATGCCAATCGCCAGTTCGCGTACGGCATCAGCTATGGGGGTTACAGCACCTGCTCGCTGATTGGACAGACTCGCCAGTTTCGGGCCGCGGTACCGCAGAATGCGGTCACGGACCTGGGGATGATGTGGGGGCTTTCCGATATCCAAAGCTGGACCCAGTGGGAAGCCGGTGGCCGTCCCTGGGAAGTTCCCCTGGCCATACGGGATCACAGCCCGCTGGCGGATGCCTTTCGCGTGAAGACGCCTACCCTCATTCTGCACTCCGCGAACGACCGCCGTTGTCCGCTGCCGATGGGCAAGATGTATTACCAGGCCCTCCAAGCCAACGGAGTCGAGACTCAGATGGTCATTTATCCCAATGAAGGGCATCCCATCAAGCAACTGCCACACCAAGAAGACGTGCTGACCCGCGTGCTGGAGTGGTTTGGCAAACACGATGTGGAGGGAGAGGGACCGTAGAGGGAATGCCGAAATTCGAATGGCGAGTGTCGAATGAAAGGCAGTCGTATTTCACTTGCATTCGTCAATCGAGCTTCGTCATTCCTACAGCCTTTCCACCGCCATCTGATACACCGGGCTCTCCGGCTCCAGTTCGGCTGCTTTGCGGAAGTGCTCGGCTGCTGCCGGCGAGTTGCCGCTGGCCTCAAGGGCAACGGCGAGAGAATGGTGGATGTCGGCCCGGCCGGGGGCGAGCCTTAGGGCATCGCGCAACTGATGTTCCGCGGCGGCCGGGTTGTTCTGGGAGACCAGCAGCTCGGCATATTGGATCCGAGCCTCCACAAACTGGGGCCGCTGTCCAACCAGACTGACGAGCGCCCGTTCACAGGCTGCCGGGTTCCCTTCCTTCCAGCGGTTGAGCGCCGCTTGCAACTGGGCGTTGTCGCGCTGCGCTTCAAACTGGGCAATCGCTTGCTCTTTTTGATCAGAACTCAATGGAGGAGGGAGTTTGCCTTGGGTCACCACCGCCGGCTTCGCGGCCGCGCAGCCGCAGCAAAGGGCCGCGACTAGGACGACCGGCGAGGACGCAATCCAGTGACGGGTGGCGCTGCTCATGGTGTTTTTGTAGGGGGGGTGATCGGAATGGTCTTGATGCGGCCGGGGGTGCCGGGATTACGCTCCTCCTGCACCATGGGCTCGGAACCAAATTCGGGCTCGGGTTTCCAGGGTACGCCCTCTTTGGTGTAGTCCTTGTGCGGACGGTGCCAGGGAGCCCGAGCGTGGTTCAAATATTCAGGGACCGATTCTCCTTCATAGCCGCCGGCCGCCACGATTTCGTTGCGCAGCTTGATGGCGTCGCGGCTCATCGGGTCGAAGTGGATGGACCAGTCAATCTGCTTGATGGCTCGGGCATGGTCCCCCGTGCGGTAGGCCGCGAGCGCCAGTCGCTGGTAGTGCAGGCCGTAATTTCGTTTGGCGATAGGACTCATCTTGTCGAAATAGACGTCCTGTTTGTGAGTGAATTCATTGCCGTACTTTTGCCCTTCGACGGCCAGCGAGTCTTCGTTGACGATTCTCGGCGTGATCAGCACGATGATTTCATCCTTGACGATTTTCTCTGTCTTGGTGCGGAACAAGGGACCCACCCAGGGAAGATTTCCGATGAACGGAACCTGGTTGGTCGTCGTTTGCAGGTCCTTTCGCAGCAATCCGCCAATCACGATCGTGCTTCCGTCAAAGCAGCCGACATTGCTCGTGACTTGAGAGACGGTCTTATTGGGAATCGTCTGTCCTCCGGTGAGCGTGACACTGCCAGTGGAAAGCTCGGGGTGGACTTCCATCCGAATGTAACCGTCATCGGCAATGAAGGGGCGAATCCGCAAGAGCGTGCCCACGTCGAGGAACGCGACGGACTGCGTGGTGAATGTTTGCGTGACGGTGGTATTCAGGTACCCCAGTTGCTCGCCGATCTGAATCTCCGCGCGTTGCTTATTCATGCACAACACGCGCGGCGAGGCGATGACGCTGGTGTCGCCAATCGATTCCAGCGCCAGAATGAAGGTCGACAGGCTGCTGTCGAGAAAGCCGAACTTGAGCCCTCCATTCCCAACGTCGAGACTGGCCAGCGCCGTGATCGGATTGTCTCCCGTGACAATCCGGGCATTGGCCTGGTTCCGCAACGCCTGAAAATTGACGCCCATCTGATTGGAATCGTTCAGCTTGACATTGATGATCATCGCCTCGATGGCGACCTGAGGCGGTTTGACATCCACTTCACGGAATAGCTCGTCGATTTGCCGCAAGACGTTTTCGTAGTCCCTCACCACGACCACGTCCGTGCCGGCAAAGTCATTTCCGCCAGTCTTGACCTGGTCCGACGGAATGTCCACCTGAGAGGCGGCGGACACCGTGACCTTTCCGACGGTTGGAGTAATCAGAGAAGTAATGAGCGCTTGCAGGTCCAGGGACTTCACGTAATTGGGTCGATAGACCCGCATTGCCAGCAAGTCCTCTGACTGGTCCCTGTCGCTGAAGTCCTTGGCGGTGCCGACGTAGATGATTCCCTTTTCTCGCCGTGCGACCAGGCCGGCATTCTTAAGAATTGCCTCCAGTGCGGTTTCCGCATCAACCTTGGAGAACGAAGCCGTCACGGTGCCGCTGACGCTTTCACTTGCCAGGATGTTGAGCCCATTCTCGTTGAGCGCCTTCAAGACCGCGAGAATTTCCGTGTTGTGGAATTCCACGGTCAATGTGCCGTCTCCCTCGTCCTTGATAGCCGGATCCGGCGCGGGGAGTTCGTCCTCTATATGGCCCGCTGCTGGAGGGAGAGTGGGGTCCGGATTGGGAGGGGCGGAATTGCGAGGATTGGGAGCCGAGAAGGTAAGGGCTTGGTCCTGCATTTCATTCAGCGCCGCCCGCATTTTTCGGACGTCCCGGGTGCTCTCCTCGCGAAGCTCCGCGAAGTCGTCTTTGAGGCGCTGAATCTCTTTGGTTGCGAGCGACTCCATGGGCGGTGCGACCGGCGCAGCCGTAGGAGCAGCGGCCGCCGGTTTGGGAGCCAAGGTCGCGACCGGCGTCGTCGCGACGGGAACGGAGAAATCAGCATCAGGAAGGACGGCGCGGTAGGGGTCCGCGGTACTTGCGGCCTTGGGCCGCCACGCAACAGCCAGGGCAACCGCGACCCCGACCGAGCCGCAGAGACAGAGCACCAATATGCGTAATCGCTTATTCATGGGTCGTCCTGACCTTGTGACCATCCCTGGCAATCATTTTCCTATTCCTTCTCGTGAATCGTCTGCTTGGTTACAGACAGGCTCCCCTTCTCTTCCCTCGGCTCAGCTTGCAGCTGCTCCGCGGGATGGCCCTTCGCCGGTTTTCGCTCCTCGAGTTCCGCGGCGGCGAGCTTCAATGTCCAAATCTTTCCTCCGCCCGCTAGTTCCACCATTCTGCGATGGACCTTTACCATTTGGAATTTGAACTCCGAATGGTGGTCATCCTTGTTTTCCGAATTCCCCTCGACCTGCTTGGCAGTTATCCAGTCGAGCTCGCGATAAACAACTCCATTGATGATCGCCTTCTTCGTCTTGCTACCGACAGTCACACCTTGCAGTACCAGCCCCAATTGTTGGGGCCCCACTTCCACTTTCTTTGTTTCTTCCCCAATCGTCTGCGGCGTTCCATCCTTCGCAGCGGCTGTTGCCACTTGAAAGACATGCCCCCATTCGGGGGAAAAATGTGCTGATTGTGTAAGGGGATCCCTTTCCCTCAGGTTGCGAACCTCCTGCCACTGGACCTTCGCCTCGATTGGACTTGTCGCTCCACGGACAGCCTGCACGCCGGCGCTCTGTCCACCCGTGAGCTCTGCCACGGAAGGTGAGTTGACTACAACACTTGCGGATGCAGCGGATCCCTTCTTGCCCACCCATTTCCAGATCAGCGGACCCCAAAAGTACAGGCCGCCAAGGAGCAATACCCCCAGCACACCCGACTTCATGGGATTCGCCGCTAGATCGCGGCGGAGTGTCTTTACCAGCTTTTCCAGTTTCACAAGTTGTTCGCCGCCCCTCACCCGGCTGTGGCCGGAGAGCCAGCGTCGTCCTTATTTATCGGATGCATTTCGTCTGACTAATCGACATTCTCGGCAAGGTCACCAAAAATCGTCAAAGTCAGGTCACACCGCAAACTCCCCCCCAAATCCCCAGCCCGCTGCACTTTCACATCTCGCAGCCAAATGGTTTGTGGAAGCACCTCCACGCCGTGAACGAAGTTGAAGATCCCCTCAAAGGTTCCCTCGGCGCTGATCGAAATCGGGTACTCGACAATCAAACCGTTTGGCCGGGAAAGTTGCGGCTCCAGCCGCAAAATTCTCACACCGACCTGGTGAGCCTTATCGGAAATCAGTGATGGAAGTCGGTCCGCCTGTTGAGCGCCCGGCGCTTCCTGTTGCCACTTTCTCACCAGCGTGCTGGCTTGTTCCAACTGCGTGTTCGCCGCAGTTGCGGTGGCAAATAGTTGGTCGGTTGTTGTGATATAAGCCTGCTTGTCTCTCAACTCCTGACGCATCGATTTCATGGCCTTTTGGGCAGGAAAAAAGGCGAAAAACACATAAGCCAAGGCAATGCCCGCCATCCCGCCCGTCACCAGCCAGCCCGGCGGCCCCTGTGGTCCAAACAAAAACTTCATCGCGAGTCTCCTGTACTGCTGGGGATGCTGCTTCCCAACGATCCGAGGGCCGCAACCGCGGCCCCATTGCTCTTCGGAGCGGGAGCCTGCGGCTGTCCAAAACCTGGTCGGACGACTACACGAATCTGAAAAGTGGACCTTCCTTTGTTCATCGTTTCAGCGCCAGACACCAGCCCTTTCAGGCTTGCGGAAGCGAGCAGCGGAGATCGGGCCAGCGCATCAATGTACACGTGCAGATCCTGGACGCTCGCGGCCTCGCCGGCGAGCTCAATGATCGTTTGCTGGCGATCATGCACCCGGCGGAGATCTGCCAGGACGGATTTAGCGGTCGGTTTATTGCCACTTTGACCCTCCCTGCCAGCCTGGTCGGTGTCACCGACTGCACTGCGCACGGCTGGAGCCGTCTCCGCCTGTTCGAGCAGCTGCAGACCGGTGAGCTGAATTGTCGGCGGCAAGGGCTGGGCCACGGCCGCCAGCAATTGGGTTCGAGGCCAAGGATGTTCGAGATACAAATAGAGTGCCGCCAGTTCTTCCGCGTCGGCTTTGCCCTTCTCGATTTGCAAGAGCTCCGCTTGCCTGGTCTGCGAAATGACATATTGCGGCTCGACCATCACGAGCTGTGTGGCCAGGGCAGCGTGAAAACACCATTGGCCCGTAGCGACTCCGGCAATCAGGAGCGCGAACAGCACAGCCACTCCCATCCAGCCAATCCGCGCATGCAGCAAGACCCGCCGCTGGCGATAGATATCAGGGAGAAAGTCGATGTTCTTCACGGGACGTTATTTAACCTCACGGAGCGCCAGGCCAGCGGCCACGTCCCACAAGCCGCGACGGCCGACGTCGCGCTGCAGGGTCAAGGCTCGGAACGGATCGCTGAGCTCGCATTTCAGATTCAGGGCTTTTCCCAGGGCATCGGCCAAGGGCAAAGTGGCTTCGCCCCCTCCCAGCACCGCGCGGGCCAACGGCTGGCCTCTGAAAGTGACGCTGTGATAGCGGACGCACATGGAGAGTTCGTTGCCGAGCCGATCGACCACGGCGCGGGTGGCTTCGTGAACACTGCGAATCACTTCCGGATCCTGCAAATCGGCCCGCCGATCGCCGCTATTCCGCCGCAGTGCGGCAGCCTCCTTCTCGTCCATCCGCAAGTGGCGGGCCACGGCGGCATCCAGGTGGGAGCCACCGATATCGAGGTACTTCACAAACAGCATTTCGTCACCTTGCGTGATGACGACTCCCGTTCGTTGGTGGCCCATGTGAATGAGCAGCGCCCGTTCATGAACGTCGTCTTGCCGCCGGAACTGGGCCGCATAAGTACGGACCAAGGCCGCGGGCTCGACATCGACCGCCAGCGGATTGAGATGGCTCTTGGTGATGAGTTCCAACGAGTTTTGCAGGGCAGGGCGATGGCAGGCAAACACGATGACTTCCCGCATCACGGCTTCCCCCTGCCGCACGTCCGCCGCTTCCAGATAGCGGATCTCCGCTTCCGCGACTCCAAACGGAACGCGTCCGGCTGCTTCCTGGGCCACATGGCGGTCGAGTTCCGCACCTTCCGACTTGGGGACGCGAATGTTCTGGAGCACCAGCTCCTTGTCACCCAGACAAAGGACCGCGTCCCGACCCGCGAATTTTCGCTCGGTCAGTCCGCGCTGAATAGTCTCGACGACTTGCTCGGCATGCTTATTAGGAGTCGAGGACGCGGGGAATTCCCAGCGGCCGCAAGCGACCAGAGAGGAGCGATCTGCGGAGAACTGCACCATCTTCAAGGAGCGGGAGCCTAGATCAATTCCGATCGGTCCGGCGCGGCGAAAGTTGAAAAGAGAGAACATCGATAGTAGCGATTAAGGGGTGATTCCAGCCGGAGTCGCGGATTGAACGTCTCCCACGTCGACAATGCCGGTGGTGGCATTCACCGTGATCGGGATATAAATCTTGGTTCCCGTGGAGTTACTGACCAGCCAAATCAGGGTTGCCTCGGGACGAGTGGTACTCCCCAAAGGCCCAAACTCCAGGTTGGTCACGTCGCTGGGGGAGGCTGGATTCTTCTGCACTCCAGCAATTTTCACGGCACCGGCCAGCATGGGGAGCTTCGTGAGATCCGACGTCTGCTGCGTTTGGCCCGCATCGAACGTATGAAAGGGCGAAGGGGGAAGCTTGTTGAGTGCGGTGCTCGTCCCCGTGTGCTGCAGGACATAGGTGCTGGCCGCGACGTTAAACGTAAGGCGATACGTGGAGTTATTCGCCACCGCCAGGCCGCGAGTGTACTCGATGTCGCCGGCGACGCTGTCCGCCGCCATTTGCAACTGCTGCGGCACGTCGCTGGAAAGGTAAGGTGAGGCGACGGCGATCAAGATGCCAAGAATGGCGATGACAATCAGCAGCTCGATCAAAGAAAAGGCACGGCGGGCCGTCCGCGATAGTAGCCGGTACACTCCGCGTGCCGACAAACCCACACACGAAGTGTGCCGGCTACTGATTTCACTTTTTGGTCTTGTCGCGTGCATGGGGTGGAGCAAGCACTTCTTTCAGGAGCGAGTTTTGCTCCTTGATCAGGTCTTTGATTTCTCGCAGCTCGCGGATCATTTCTTCCCGCTGGATGCCGGCATCCTCAAACGGCGGCCTTCCCGGAGGGGCCGCGGCTAAGAAGCTGTAGAAACCTAGCATGCAAAGGAGCGCCGCTCCGGCGGCGCAGGCGAGGAAGGACCGATTGGGGAAAGTGCGCATGTCAGAAGGCTCCGGAGGGATGTAGCGGTCGTGGGGCAGGCGAGGCCTGGTTGGTTTCGGGAGTCTACGTCAGAAACCGCCACTCACCTATCTCAAACAGCCTCCCCTATGGCCCGTCTTTCCGAGAGACAATATCCCAGCGGTGGTAAGTATCTCCAGCAGCCTTGGAATAGATGGGCTGGCTCCAATTGGGCCAATGGTAAGTGACGCCACTGGGGGGCTGGAACTTGATCAGGGGGGGAGCTTGAAGGTTGTAAGAGGACGCGTCCATCCAGTCGGGATAGTACTTGACGCCAGTGGCCTTTTGAATTTGAAACAGGTTGTATTGCAGCAACCAATTGGCTGCCAAAACGGCCGTCCATTCCGTTCGGGCGGCGATGTCCAGATCCTCCGAAAACAGCCGACCCTGCAGCTGGAAGGACGTGTTTTGACTGCCGGAGTCGATCACGAAGTTCGTCCAAGTCATGACGAGTCCCTGCACTTGCGAACTGCTATTGCTCTTAATCACCATATTATTGCGGGCCATCGAAGCCGGCAGTTGGTAAACCGTGCTGCTGCCGCTGAGGGCCGGTAGGTTGAGGCCGTTGATTTCGACGCCTGTGCCATCCAGGCGGATTTCGTCAGAGGTCCCATCCGAAAACAGGACTCCCGTGAAGTTCGTGCCCGACTTGAAGCTCACCGTCCCCCCCGCCTGATAAATGCCTAGCGGGTTGGTGGCCGTACTGGCACCGATGGTTTGCCCAGTGGGGTTAGATCCGAAAACTCCGACCAGGTTCGGGACGGAATAGGTTGGTCCCCCAGCGTACAACTGGTAGGTGGTGGGAGCATTGGTGTAGGTCACCGGGACTGCACTTAAAGGCGCGATGTCGACCTTGCCCACACCCAATTTGGTTAGGTCGGTGCTCACAGAGGCATCCTGCCGACCAGTGCTCAGAGTCACATCACTGGTAAAGTGCCGATAGTCGACACCGGTTTGCACATATTTGCTTAGCAGGTCGTTGAGATACTGTGTGCGAGAGTTGGAGTTTGTCAGCGTCGGGTCGATCGAAAGTTTTTGGAGGTTCAGTTTTCCCATGAAGCAATTGGCTCCTTGGAATTGGATCGGGGCGTTCACATCCACGTTCCATACGGTCGCGGACGAATTCCACTGAAAACAGGTATAGCCGTTCATGGAGTTCCACAGGGCGGGTGTCGCAGTGGTGTTGAGTGCCCGCCTGACCAACTGCAGGACGGCAGTCATGGTGTGGGTGGTGGGGAGTGTCACGTCGTCGTTGACCCAGGCGGTGCCCGTGGAGGTGACCGTGACCCGGAAGGGAAGCTCGGAATAGTTCGCGTCGCCGGGCGCAAGCGACGCATCGCCGGCGGTGTGAGTGACGGAATAGGAGGATTGACTGTCAACGTTGCCCGTTAGCGTGGTGCCGACTCCTCCCCAGTCGTCCACGCTGATCTTGCGAATCGCCCGATTCAGGCCCGCTTCGGCGGCCTGGCGAGCCAGACTATTGGTCTGCGAATTCGTTTGCAGCAGCGTGGACTGAACCTGCGACCGCATCAGCGCATAGCTGACCGCGATGGTAATGGCGAGCATTCCCAGAATCAGGATCAGGGCCAGACCGCGGCGAGGGGAACGCTTGGCTCGATTAATTCTGAGACGACTATGATTGGTCATTCGTCGGATTCTCCGCGCTCGGAAACTGCTTTGCAAAGTTGCCAGCACACTTCGTGTGATGGTATGTCCGCTCACGGAGTGAGCGGACTACGTTACTTCGCCAATTGATAGACCTTTGTCGCCGAGCCGAAAAAGGGGATCGCCGGCTTCTCGCTGTTGTCGTCGGCCAGCATCTGAATCTCAGTCAGGCAACTGACGCGGCGGCTGCCGATGCTTGTACCGTACTGATCCAGGGGCCAATCAATGTTGGCCCAGGTCCGCGTGTTTGCCCTATACTCTGACCACTGAGCGGCCGTGGGGCTCATGATGATGCGGTGGCGGATTTTGCCTCGCGACCCGGAGTCCGCCAGCAGATCGTCCAGCCTGATTACGGTACCGTTGCCGGTAGTGGCGATGTCCAGACGCTGGGTGATCGCGATTTTGGTGCTGTTGGGCGAAGCGAGCAGCGAGTCCACCACGGTATTGAGCTCCGCGTTGGAAGTGCCGGTGAGAGGCGTATTATCAATTGTGGTGATCTCCAGCAGTTCAACTGGGTTGCTGGGGTTGTATGTATAGACGATCAAGTCGCTCTGATTGGGAAGCTCCGTGGCGCTGGCGAGTACGCCATCCGACTTCCAGATCAAGAGCCGATCGGGAAAGGTGTAGGAGGCTACCGTGGTCGAGGCCACCATACAGCCGGGAAAGCTCTCGCTAGCCTTGGAACCGAGCACGTTTCGGCGGATGCGTTCGAGCGCGACTCGCGCATGCTGAGCCGCTTCATTCTGGCCACGGCTGAAGTCGCCGGCGGTGCTGACGCCGTAAGATAGAGTGCCCATCGCGCCGGCCAGAAGCGTCAGAATCGCCACCGCGCAGAGCAACTCCGGCAGGGTGAATCCCCTCTGGCGAATGGGCACAGTCTTGAAGGGCACTGATTTAAGTGGGAGGTGGGACATAGGCATAGACGCGCCTACCTTTCGCCAAGGTCCGGAAAGTTCCATCCGTGTCTTGATAGTCCACGGTCACTTCCGCGGCTCGATAACCGCTCGTGGAAGAGAGCGTTCCGCCCGCCGCAACGGGCGGATCATCCAGCCTGAGCGACAGGTCGCTGGAGCTGACATAATAGATGTCCACGCGCAGCCGCCACTTGGCGAAAAAGCCGCTATCGACGCGAAAATTGGCGTGGCGAGTGCTGCCGGCGTCGTTCCCAACGCCCAGCGTCTGTCCCCAAGTATCAAGGATGGGTTGCGCGCTGTAACCGTTATAATCGTCGGAATCGTCCCAAATCTGACGAATAGACTCGCCCGCATTTGCCACGAGCGTGTTTTGGTCGTAAGCCGTGCCGGCTTCCATGTAGCGCTTGCTCATGATTTCGTCGAGCACCTGCTCGCAAATGCCCTGGGCGATGGCCTGCTTGGCAGCCTCGTCGGTGGCATCGAGAGAAGTTTGCGAAGCCAGCAGCAGGACAGAGCCGGCCAGGGCCATGATGCTGATGGCCACGAGGGCCTCAACCAGCGTAAAGGCGGTCCTGGTTCTAGATTGACGGCGCATGGTTGCAGGGCCGAGCGGCTTGGCGCGGCCTGAAATTCAGCAGGAAACAAAGGGAGCACGGCGGGGTCCCCTCTAGCTCCTAGCTATCCCCGCCGCGCCCAAGAACCAGCGCCCCTCCCCGAGGCGCAGGTGCAATCAAACCTAGGTTTTCCCGGGAACTTGTCAAACGGCGGCGGGGCTCCCGGTGGGCTGCGCGAACTCGCCGGTGGGGTAATGCATGCCATTCATTCCTGAATTTCCGGCACCTTCGCTGGGCATGCATGCGCACGAGGGAATTGGTCGAAGAGAGAAGATTACTTGTTTGTCGTCAGGGAGGACGCCTATTCCCCATACACGGTCCAGGCCAAACCCTATGATCCGACACATCCTTTCGCTGCTCCTCTTCATCGGCCTCCCACTCGCGGCCCAGGCCCGGCAATACGGCGTCAACCGCGACGGCAAGGATTACGTCGTGCACTCCCGCCGAGGTCCGGTCGTCATGCACCGCGCTCTGCCGCCGTTCAAAGGGCAGCACGTGTATGAAGGGCGAGTGCAGAAGTAACTCTCTACCCTTCTTCGCCCGGCCGTTCGTACTCAAAGTCGCGCCATTTCATGGCCTGGCGGAAGGGCTCAATGCGCAGCATCACGTCGCCGTTCTGGAAGATGCGTACCGTCCCGCTGGACTGGCTGACGACGACGGCGATCGCGTGCGTGACCTTGCTGATGGCTGCGCCGGCCCAATGCCGCGAACCGAGACCTTTGGAGAGCGTGAGGTTGGCGTAGGGGGCGTCCACCAGTTGGGCGGCTTTTTCCACAATCCCTTCGGCGGAGACGATGAACGCGCCGTCCAGCGTACCGACCTCCTTGATGGCTTCGCGGACCCGCGGGTCGTGTAAGTCTCGTTCGCTGCGGGGATAACCCTTCACGGGGTCGAACCCGGCGGGCTGACAATGTGTGAGCACGCGGCGGGTATCCCCCACCACGAACATGGTCCCCACCGCCTTCCCTTCTCGTCCTTCTCGGCCGATTTCCACGGCCAGGTCGACAACCGTCTTCAGAGTCTCCAGCGGCACGCTGGTTTCGAGCTGCCGAAGATCCCGCGCGGTGAGGCGGCCAAGATGTTCATCCAGTCGGATGAAGCTGATGGAATCGAGCGTGTCCGCTTCGAATCCGCTGTACATCACGACGACGGCGTCGCCAGGGGTGAGGAATTCCCGGGCCACGCCTCGCAGCAGGGCTTGTGTCAGCCGCTCGATCACGGGGGCTTCGGAAAGGTCCAGCGGCAACGCGAGCAGCCCTGCTTCTTCCGCCCCGGCCAGATCGGCTGGATCGTCCGCCGCAACCACCACCTTCATGCCGTCCGCCTTGGCCTTGAGCTGATCCCATTCCGTGGGGCCGGAGAGCATTAGGAACAGCGCGCTGCCGCCGCTGGCCCGGCACCTGGACAGGCCCAGGTCGATGAACAGCGCGAATTGTTCGTCAAAACGGTGCAGCTTCATGCAGCCAGGGACTCGCCGGAAGGGCGAAGGTTCGGGTAGAGAAGGTCGACCGGCGGCATAGTACGCAGTTTGCAAAAAAATGGCAACCGCGCAGCGGCGTTTTTGCCAGAGATTTGCCGGGAATCTTGCGAAGATGTCATGCCGAGTTGAATGGAGGCGCGCGGGTCAGTAGGTTGAGGACGTGATCACCGCGGAGGACGCGGAGGGATGCAGAGGTAAAAAGCGGAGAGCAAGTCCATGTTGAATCTCGATGGGAAGTTTTCTCGCCGTGAAATCCTGGCAGCAAGCTCTGCTGCGGCTCTGATGGGTTATCTGGGAGGCAACGTCGTTGGGGCGGACGAAACAAAGCCTCTCCCCGGCAAAAAGCTCCGTGTGGCCGCAGTGAACTCCATTTTCCGTCTCCGTTCGCACGCGTATCACATTGTCGGCCGGTTTGTTCATGGCTATCGCAAGGACGGCTTTCATCATCAGCCGCCGTTTGAGGTGGTGCGGATGTACAACGACCAGGCCCCGGCGGATGACCTGGGACCGGCATTCTGCAAAACGCATGGAATTCAGCTCTGTAAGACCGTGGCGGAGACCCTCGGCGGGGAAAAGTTGGACGTGGACGCCGTGCTGCTCATCATTGAGCACGGCGACTACAAGACGAATGAACTTGGTCAGGTCCTCTACCCGCGTTACGAGCGATTTCAGGAAATCGTGGAGGTTTTTCGCAAAAGCGGCCGGGGCGTGCCGGTCTTTGTCGACAAACACCTTTCCTACGACCACCAGCGGGCCGCCGAGATGGTTGCCACCGCGGACAAGGTCAGCTTTGGCCTGATGGCCGGCTCATCTCTCCCCGTCACCTGGCGGCAGCCGGAAATTGAGCCGCCGCTGGGAACGCCGTTCACCGAGGGGCTGGTCAGTTATGGTTTTGACCGGGGGGCGCAGGAAATCTATCTCATCCACGCCTTGGAAACACTGCAATGCATGTTGGAGCGGCGGGCCGGCGGCGAAACGGGCGTCAAAACAGTCATCCTCCTGGAAGGGGACGCCGTCTGGAAAGCCGGTGACGAAGGGCGCTGGTCCTGGAAACTTCTCGAAGCGGCCCTCGCCCGCTGCCCGAGTCATAACGTCGGTCCCATCCGCGAAAATGTGCTCAAACCCGTCGCCATCCTGATCGAATACGCCGACGGCACCAAGGGAACCGTCCTGAACCTCATCGAGCAAGTCTCCGACTTCGCTTTTGCAGGAAGCGTGAAAGGAGCGAAAGAGCCCGTTTCCAGTTGCTTCTTCCTTCCCTCCCCGCCCGGAGCCCGTTTCTTCGACCCACTGACCTGGAACATCGAGCAATTCTTCCTCAGCGGCGGCAAGGCACCCTATCCCGTGCAGCGCACGCTTTTGACCTCGACCATCTTGGATTTAGCGCTGCACTCGCTCAAGGACGGCAGCAAACCGGTCAGCAGCCCGGCACTGAAAATCGCCTACCAGGCCCCCAAGAGTAGCGGCTTCTTTCGGGGGCCGATTGTGGGTAACCCGTAGGGCAAATGACGAAATTCGAATGACGAATGCAGAAGAGGGAAAACTGTTGCTTTGCATTCATTCGCCATTCGGAATTCGTCATTCCTTACCTTCCCAAATCCTCGGAGTCGCCAGCTCCAAACTGTTCCCCGCCGGGTCGCGAAAATAGAGCGAGTGTCCGCCCCCTGGCCAGGAGTGAAGTCTTTCGATAGCGACGCCGTGACCTTCCAGGTGCATTCGCCACGCGGGCAGTTCCGCTTCATCCGCGGAAAACGCGACGTGCCCCGCGCCGTGGGTTCCGTGGGCCGGAATGTCGCCGGGGAGGCGGCTTTGCTCCGGGTTGAAGAGCAGCAACATCCCCCGGCCACAACGAAAAAAGACGTGCCGTCCGGTCTGCCGGCTATGGACCGTTAGCCCCAGTACCTCGGAATAGAACTTTTCTGCCGCGGTCAGGTCGTCCACGCAGAGGCACGTTTCCAGGATTTCGAGCGGTGGCATGCGGCTCTTATTTTCCAATGCAGTACAGGAACTTGTCCGAGCGGATCAAGAGCCGGTTGCCATCGGGGGTCGGGCTGCCGTTGAAAGTGCTTCGATCCCGCAGTTCGTTGGCGGCAATCTGTTCGAACTCCGGCTTGGCGGCAATGACGAATGTCTTGCCGTTTCGGGTCAGATAATACAACTTGCCATTGGCGAGCAGGGCGGAAGAATAGGATGACTCGGCTCGGTTCAGGGTCTGTTCATAGACCACTTCTCCCGTGTCCGCCTTGGCGCAATAGGCCAAGCCCCTTGAATCGTGCATCCAGTAGAGATACCCATCGAGGTAAATCGGCGAGGAAACATTGGAGCCTTTCTGGCTGGTCCAGAGGCGGTGCGTGCTGGTCACATCACCTTCGCCGCCGGCCTTGACCGCCATGCCCGTAAATTCGCTCCGTCCGCCGAGGCAATAGACTATCCCTTTGTCGGCCACCACGCTGGGAACCATGTACCAGGGATTGTCGATCTTGCAGGTCCACAATGCCTTGCCGGTTGCCGGGACGAAGGCCATGACTTTCCCTTGCGTGGGGACGACCAGTTCCTCGCGCCCGGACTGGGCCGTGACAACCACCGGAGTGCTCCAGGATTCCTTAATCCCCTTGGCCCGCCATTTTTCCTGGCCAGTTTTGCGGTCCAGTGCGACCAGCGAATCGCTTTCCACGCTGGCGTTGATAAAGACCAGATCCTTCCACAGAACGGGCGAAGCCGCCGAGCCCCAACCATTCGTCCGCGAGCCGACGTCCGCTTCCCAGAGCTTTTTGCCGTCATGATCGAAGGCGATGACGCCGGTCTTGCCGTGGAACGTGTAGATTCGGTCGGCATCGACGGCCGGCGTGCTGGCCGCGAAGCCGTGGTCGCGGATCTTGTCCTCTTCCGGCAGCTTTGCGGCGATGCCTTCGTCCCAGATCGTTTTGCCGGTCTTACGATCAAGGGCGATAAGGTGCCGCTTGAGCTTCTCCTTGCTCCCTTCTTCACCAGGGACGAAGAACCCCGTGTAACAGGTGATGTAAATCCTATCGCCGAAGACCACGGGGCTCGACGCTCCCGGACCAGGAAGACTCACTTTCCAAGCAATGTTTTCGTCCAGGCTCCAGGCCTCCGGCAGTCCCTTAGCGTCGCTCGTCCCCATCCCTGTCGGCCCGCGGAAGCAAGACCATTCCTGATTGGAAGCCGCCGGGGCTTTCGTGTTTGCCTTGGCCGTCTTGGCGGATCGCGTGGCCGGCTGGGCCTCCGCGGTTCGTCCGCCGCAGCCGAAAACAAGAGCGATGGAAGTCAGTCCAAGAGTCAGCAAGCAAAATCGGTTCATGAGGTCGGTCCTGGCAGTGCGGTAGTCCGTGTTTGGGAACAGTCGATCCTACCCGCTGAAAACAGGAGGTTACAGACGGGGGAGCGATTGGGCCGTAAAATGGCGTTACGGCTGAAAAACTGCCCCTTGGTTCATCTTGGCATTTTTTTCCCTCTACGGTATGTTACGCCCCCTTGAGCGACTTTATGGTTGCTTGAACCCCTCGCCGCAGGACGCTAGCAAGGACAGGTTCTCATGGAGGAACGACGCATGATCGGCTCGCCAAAACTCCAGGTTCCGGTACACATCCGCTGGATGATCCGCCGCGATATGCCCGAAGTGCTGGCCATCGAAGGGCAGTCCTTTGAGTTCCCCTGGTCCGAGGAGGACTTTGTTCGTTGTCTGCGGCAACGGAACTGCATCGGAATGGTTGCCGAGCACCACGAGCGGGTCATCGGCTTCATGATCTATGAGCTGCACCGCAACCGGCTGCACATTTTGAACTTCGCGGTCCACCGCGATTTGCAGCGGCGGCGGGTCGGGGAGCAGATGCTCCGCAAGCTGGTCAGCAAGCTTTCGCCGCAGCGGCGGAACAAAATTATGCTGGAGGTGCGGGAAACCAACCTCAGTGCTCAGCTCTTCTTTCGCGAAATGGGCTTTCGAGCGATCTCACTGCTCCGCGACTTTTACGAAGACACCACCGAAGACGCTTACCTCATGCAGTATCGCTACGTCGCCACGCCGGCCGAAGCGGAAGAAGCCGTGACCAGTCGAATTAGCCGACTGGCGGGGTGAAAATTCAATCCCGCTGCATCCTGGTCCTACCAGACAATTCTGCACTTCGGCAGTAACCGTTGCAGTGTTTCCACGCCAGTTTTGGTAACCTTTGTCCGGCGAATGTCGATCACATCAACGTTCTCTAGCCGATCCAGATCCGAGAGATGCAAGTCCGTCAGGGCCGTGCCCGCGAGGATCAGGAGCTTCAGGTCCCCGCTACGGCTGAGTGCCCACATGGGGCGGGTAATCTCCTTCCAGCGCATGCTGTCGGGATTGGGGTCAATGCCCGAAGTTAAGTCCCACAGATCACCTTGAATCTTGCAGGACGGCAACGCTTCTCGCAGCCGCAGCAAGCCCTCTCCGGAGATCGCAGTTTTCACAATTCCAAGCTCGCGCAGCGATTTCATCTGGCAAAGGGTGGGGACAACTTCATCGTCCATTTTAGTCTGATGGAGATTCAGCACACTCAGCCGCGTGAGTTTGCCAAGTTGAGCCACCCCGCGGGAGGTGACCTTTGTCCGCTGAATATCCAAGATTTCGAGGTGTGACCATGAGGCTATCGTCTCGAGTGCTTCATCGGCGATCGGAGTCTGCGCGAGCCGGGCAATCTCCATGTTTCTTTGTATCCCGAGTCGACGAATTCCATCGCCGGAAATCTGCGACCCGACTTGCTGCGGATTGTGCGGTGAGGGCTTAGAACTCCAGCCATCGGCACCTTCTAACGACAACGACTTCATCCCGCGTAGCTTGCCGACGAGCTCAAGGTCGGCATCCGTCACCAATGTCCCGTACATATCAACGTCGACGACCTCCTGAAAGAAATCATCGCCGACGAGCATATTCGCCCCCGGCCAATCCCGCCCTGTCGGCCGGATTATCGCTTTACCGCCCAGTTGCAGAATTCGCGCGGTCGCGAGTTTTTGTTCTCGCACGCGCTGCAGAATTTGCGACCAATAGGCCATGCCGACCGCCACCAGCGTGGTGAGAATCAGCAGCGTACGAATGCTGATCTGAAAGAATCTCCGGCCAGCCATGAATCCGCTCCGGTTGCTTGCCCAGAGTCATTGTAGCAACAGATGAGTTACGATAGGCGATGAATTGGTTCATGCATAATCTTTACGGAAACCTTGATATGAAACGCAAGCTATTCCCAGTTGCCTTGCTCTTGGTTGCGTCACTCCCCGTTTCCGTTTCTGCCGCGGAGCCGCTCGTTGTTGAGCTCTGGCCGGGCAAAGTGCCCGGCGATGTCGGCATCAAGGGAGAAGAGAACAGCCGCATCTATCAGTCCGCCATTATCAAAGGACCGACGCGGCTGATTACGAATGTGACGAAACCGTCGATTACGATCTATTCGCCGCCGCGGGAGAAGAACAATGGAACGGCAATGCTGATTTGCCCCGGCGGCGGATACCACGATTTGTTTTGGGAACTCGAAGGTGAAGAGGTTGCGGCCTGGCTCAACTCCCGCGGCTTGACGGGGATAATCCTCAAGTACCGCTGTCCGCGCCGCCCCGGCGACATCAAGGGAGAGCCGCCACTCGGTCCGCAAATCGATGCCCAAAGGGCCGTCAGCTTGGTCCGCAGCCGGGCGAAAGAGTGGGGGATCGATCCCGGCCGCATTGGCATGGTCGGCTTCTCCGCCGGAGGGCATTTGGCCCTCGCCACTGCTGCCGGATTTGAGAAGCGGCATTACGAAGCGATCGACGACGTCGACAATACCAGTTGCCGGCCGGACTTCGCCGTCTGCTGCTACAGCGGTTACTTGAAGGTGAAGGACACGAACGAAGTCCCTCCGAGCATTCAACTGGCGGACAAGACGCCGCCGATCCTGCTCGTCCATTCCTCGGACGACAAAATCAGCGATCCCCTCAACAGCGTTGTCATGTACGTGGCCCTGCAGCGAGCCGGCATTTCCGCGGAGCTGCACGTCTATTCCACGGGTGACCACGACTTCGGCGTCCGCCAGAACGAAAAGCTCCCCTCCAGTTGGACCGGGCTTTGCGAGCGCTGGTTGCAAAGTCATCAACTGCTTCCAGCGGGCAAATAGTCCCGGGTATGCGAAAACCGCCTCAGTGAACTTCCTTGACCGGCTGCTTCGGCTCCTGGGGAGCGCCGACGAGGTCGTGCACCCATTCATTGAGCATCATCACTTCCACGCGCGGATTGCGAACTTGTCCCTGGGCATCCTCGCGGGTGGTGAGGGGTTCGTTGCCCCCCGCCTGACTGAGCCGGACCTGCTCGACGGAAACCCCGTGCTCCGTCAGATATTTCAGCACCGCTTGGCAACGGGCATACGACATTTGCCAGGCATCTTGAAAACCCCCTTTAGCCAACGGCGGGTTGCGGGAAGTATGCCCTCGAATCTCGACTTTGTGCGGCTTGCCGGCGAGTTGCGGAATGAGCCCATCCAAACGGGCTTGGGCCGGCTTGTCGAGCTCGACCGAATCCTCGTCAAAGAACAGCATCGTTCCCACGCCGCTCTTTTCCCCCTGCCGGTTCTTCATGACGCGGGATTTTTGAGCCGTGGGATCGTTGGGGTCGTCGGTCTTGCTGCGGCGTTTGTTCGCCTCGTGCGGCTTCTTGGCAAACGGCTTGACCGGGTTTTTGCCAGCGGCCTGCGGGGGGCCTCCCGATTCCGCTTCGCTTTCCCCATCGAGGGGCTCGAAGGGATCGGTGAAGTGGTGGGCGATGGCCTTTTTCACATCGGGATTTTGGGCGGTGATCCACATGACCAGAAAGAACGCCATCATGG
>SXOA01000044.1 GCA_005778405.1 Planctomycetaceae bacterium | reverse complement strand
GCTCCACCAGCTCCGCGGCCGCATCAGCCGCGGCAGCCACCCCGGCTTCGCGTGCGTCTTCGCCATCCCGCAGACCGACGACGGAGCGAAACGGCTGGACGCCTTCACCAAAACGACCGACGGCTTCAGCCTCGCCGAAATCGACTTCGAGCTCCGCGGCCCCGGCGACCTCTTTGGCACCCGCCAACACGGCCTCCCCCCCCTCCGCATCGCCGACATGCTCCGCGACGCCCCCATCGTCGAAGAAGCCCGCCAAGACGCGATTCGCTTAGTGAAATCTGACCCCGATTTACAGAATCCCGCCTATGAGCGGCTGAAACGCCAAGTGCTGAAGCGATACGGAGAGGCGCTGGAGCTGGGGGATGTGGGGTAAGGACGCCTTGAGATCTATATGCTTCCAAACAAATCAGATTGGAGTTTTGAAGAGATAACAAATTTCTGTGCGGAACGAGGCATGGAACTTGAGAATGCTGGAACGGCGACTCAACTTCTTGACGCAATCTGTGACGCGAGTGCTGCGGCGATAGACCGAAAGGACATCCGTTGGGGACAAGAGCAGAGACATGATTGCAATTTTCCTGACGACTATCGAGTTGTCATCCAGATTCCGGTTGGTGCGACGCTCTTTAATTGGTTCTTCAACGGCAGAACCGAATATCGTGCTCACTTTCGAGCGGGTGTTGAGTGTGGCCTGAGGTTCAATAATGAGATCATTAAAGCTCTAAGACAGCTCTTCGATGGGAAAATGAACCATGAAATCCACGGTCGCCGCATAATTGGCAGATTTGAGGACGGCGGTCAGGTAAAGTTCCCAAAGGCATTTGCGATGACGTCGCTTTCACCAGAACTTTCCAAGATTTCGTACTGCACAAAGCTAATCGGACGCAATGAAGTGAGTCCGCTGCCCCAAGACTTCTTCCTCTATCCGGCGAAGATTCTTCTGAAAAACCAGAAATGGACAGCTTTATTGCAAGACGATGCTGACGCTTGGCTGAATGTATTCGGGGCATTTGTCGGACAAGATGGACGCACATACCAACCCAAGGATCCATTCATTCGCGCCAAAATGCTACATGACAATGGAACAACTTGAACCATGTAGTGTCCGACTGGGTAGGCTGCTGGAAGTCCAAAATGAATCGTACTATCTCCATTTTGGCTAAGGTTGCGGCATCGGTTGCTGCTGCTCTTCAGCCTCGCGCCGCCGTAGTTCCGCCTCATCAGTAATGCGTTTGTTTATTGCTTCTGCTTCCGTGTTTCGCTCTTTTGCCAGCTTTTCCTTTTGCTCCGCTGCCAGTTCTGCATTCCTCAATTTCGTCTCAGGGCTGATTGTGGGTGGGGTAGTAAACCACCAGAACGAAAAAATGCATACCGCGCCAACGACAACAGTCATGAGAAGCAACAGCAAAATTACATTCCCGTTCTTAAGCTCGACAAATATTGCTGCCAAAATCAGCATGCAAAGCAGAAAAAGGAGAGTTAATCCGACGAGCATTATTTACCCAGCGCTGAAGGCGAAAAGCAGAATGGGGGGCGGTGACATTTCATAGCGCCACGAACTCACACTCATTCAATGGAATGATACCCGAGCCCGCTCGGAGTAGCGAGATATCTGCCGCCGCAGTCCTTGCTGCCGAGCCCGCTTCAGCGGGATTTTCCTCGTCAGGCCCGTGTTTCAGCACGGGTAACGCGAGCACGCGGCCCCGATTTCCCCCGCCGCCGAGGAGCTGCTGGACGTTCTCAGCCCCGCAGGGGCGGCGCTTCCGGGGCCCTAGAGTCATTGGCGTCCCAGACTTACCACACGAGTTCGCACTGCCGCCAATGACTCCCGTCCCCCTGAGGTGGAATTGGCTTGCGGCGTCCATCGCCCGAGACGCCTTATGACCTGGGGCAGGGCTGTTTTCTCATAGCCGCACGCGGCCCGCGTGCTGGCTTCTGAGGCAAACACGCGGGGCCGCGTGTTGCCACGACATTGCTCTGGACGCACTTGAGCGCTACGCCAGGGGGACGGGAGTCTTTGGCGAGCAGAGATGATTGCCGGTGGTTGCTCGCGCTCGCCAAAGACTCCCGACCCCGGTCATCTGGCCAGCCGTTGGTGACCCCGTTGGGGTCCAGACGACTGTGTTCTCACCAACCCAGGCTGTGCTCGCCAAGCCTCGCGAGCCTGGGCTTTGCTCGGTGACCCTTTCAGGGTCGCAAAACGGGATGCAGCCGGGTTTGCGACGGATAACCTCGGGGGCATCTTCGTCGACGTGACTGGCACCATGAAAATCTAACGTTGAGCGTTAGAATTTCATGGTACGCCTCAGCCTCCTTGGCGGGATTTTCTTGGCCGGAAGGTGCCTCGCACGCGGATAGCGGGAGCACGGCAGCCGAATTCGTACCATGAAAGTCCCCTAACGCTTGGTGGATTTTCATGGTACCGGCATTTCCCTTTTCAACTCCTTCGGATCTCCAATCCGGCTTGCGCCGCGGCAGTTCGGGGACGGGAGTCTTTGGCGAGTAGAGATCATTGCCGGTGGTAACTCGCGCTTGCCAAAGACTCCCGACCCCGGCCTCAAGGCGAAATCATCGGAGCCCTGAAAGGGCATTTTTGATCCCCGCGTCCCTTCCACCCAGTGCTCCGCCCGGCGAAGCACACGTTGACCTTGCCGGCCTCGGCCGTTTCGGGTACATCCCTCGCCCGGCGGACTCTCCGTTTCTGCTGCTTGGTGGTGCCATGCGCGCTCGCAAACTACTTCTGCTGGTCTTCACGGCTCTGATGCTCTCCGGCTGTGCGCCGCATGCCAGGCTCCTGGTTTGGCGTCCGGCTGCCGAAGAGATTCAGGGAGTCAATAAGCTGGTGATCCTGGATCTGGACGGCGAGGAGCCGTATGGGCGGATTGCCCGCGGGGCGCTGGAGGCTCAGTTCGCGGAGAATCGGCATTACACACTAGTCGACCCCGCCGTGCTGGGAACGGCGCGGAGTGTGAAGAACGGCGAAGGAACGACCGATGTTTCGGCGGCACTTGCCGCGGCCAAATTCGCGGGAGTGGACGCCATCCTCACCGGCCAGGTCGTCAGTTACAAAGTGGACGACGACGAGCAGCACGACACGCATTTCTCTTTCGGCGAGAACAGCGGCAAGAACAAGAAAGCCGGCACGTCATTCAATGCTTTCGGCATCGGCATCGACAACAACCACACGATCACCCGCGAGGCGTCCGTATCTCTTACCGTTAAGCTCATCGACGTGCAATCGCAACAAGTAGTGGCGGTGCGCGAGTCGTCTCACAACGTTGTCGCTCAGAAGGTAAACGGCGAAGGCAACCTCCCGGCTCGCGAACGGGTTCTTACGGAACTTCTGACGGCGTGCTCCAAGGATGTGGTCACTCTCATTGCTCCCCATTATGTCCCCGCGACTGTTACGCTGGCCCGCCAGCTTTATGGCAAGGGAGGCGACGACGTCCGCCGCGGCAATGAGCATGCCCAGCAAGGGGACTGGGCCGCCGCTGCCGACTCGTGGGAAGCAGCCGTCAAGGACAACCCCGGCAATCACGCGGCCCTCCACAATCTGGCACTTGCTGCCGAAGCCCGGCACGACTTCCCGGCCGCCACGCTGCACATCAACAAGGCCATGGCCAGCTATTCCGCGACGCTCTACCACGAGACGCAAAAGCGGCTGAAGGACGAGCAAGTGCTGTATCTCGCCGCTGCGCGCCAAGTGGATGCCAGGAGGAGTGCTCCATCGCTGGTGCAGAATCAAGCTGGTCCACGGGAAAACGGAATAGGTTCATCAGGATCTGGCCCCCAGGTGACTCCGGCTTCGCATGAATCGCCAGTGCGGCTGCCGAAGTCGGAATGAGCCGACGTACTAAACGCGTCCTCGCCCCACATACGGATTCGTCTCCATCTCTTCCCCAATCGTCGTCGGCTCGCCGTGGCCGGGGTAGACCTCGGTGTTGCCGGGGAGCACGAACAGCTTGTCGCGAATCGACGCAAAGAGCTGGTCAAAATCGCCGTCGGGAAAATCCGTGCGGCCGACGCTTCCCAGAAACAGCACGTCGCCGCCGAATACCACCCACGGTTGTTGATCTTTGGTGATGAACACGACGTGCCCAGAACTGTGACCGGGCGTTTCTCGCACCTGAAAGGTCATCCCGGCGGCTTCCACGGTGTCCCCTTCCCGAACCAGGCGTTCGGCCGGCGGGCTGACCAGCGGGGCGCTGAACAAAGCGGATAGATTGAGCTCGGGGTCCACCAGCTTTTTTGCGTCTCCTTCGCCGATGATCAGCGGAGCATCGGGAAAGGCATTCTTCAGTGCGGCATTGCCGGCAATGTGGTCGGCATGGCCGTGAGTGCAGAGGATGGCGGCGGGCTCCAGGCCGGAGTCTTGCATTACGGACAGAATGCGGCTCGGTTCCAGACCGGGGTCGATAACCACGCAATCGGCTCTTCCGGGCAGCCGGACAACATAGCAGTTCTCCGCGAACATGCGGGAGGTGACGGTTCTGATCCAAATGCCTGGCGGATTCAAGAAACTACCCTCGCTTCGAGTTTTGACTGGCAATACAATGTGACTTGTGCAGAAAGGGCTCCTCCGATGCCCCCTTTTAGGATTGGGCAAGCGTCACAGGATGGCTCCTTCGCTGTAATAACTACGTGGATTGTTGGGCGATAACTCAGAAAGGACAACTGCGGCCGCGCGCCGGCAGGTGTCTGATTCTGCCTAAGATTATGGCCGGCAACAAGTTAAGATGTTTCGGCTAGACGATTGCCAGCCGGGCGCGCCACTTGCATTCCCACCAACTCGCCCGTACACATTCCCTATACCGCCCAATTCAAGGAAGATTCTTCGCTGACCCTTGGCCCCTCGCCTCCACTCAGCCAGCCGGAATCCTCGAAGGAGCAGAGAACCCGATGATGATTTCTCAGAAAAGCCGCCGCAGTTTCCTCTTGGCCCTGGCTGCTGCCGGCACTAGCTTGGCTGCGGGGCAGATTTTTGCCCAGGACACCAGCAAGCTGAAAGAGCCGGTCTTCAGGGTCGCCGCGGCCAATGTCAACACCGTCCTCATTCCCGATGCTGTCGCCGGGCAGCACCCGCTGGACCCGGCCCTCAAGTATGCCGAGGACCAACTGAAGCGGATTCAGGCGGACATCAAGGACTACGAATGTCTGATTGTGAAACGGGAGCGGATTCGAGGCGTGCTGAACGAATATGAGTACATGTACGCCAAAATCCGCAACCACAAGGAAGAGAACGGGAAGATGACGACGCCCCTCAGCGTCTACCTCAATTTCCAGAAACCGAACAACGTCGCCGGCCGGGAAGTGATCTGGGTCGAAGGAGCCAATTCCGGCAAGCTCTGTGCCCATGAAGGAGGGCTCATCGGCAGGCTCCCCGCATTATGGCTTGATCCCAATGGAGCGCTTGCCATGAAGGGAAACCTCTACCCGATTTCCGAAATCGGCATCGAGAATTTGGTAGCCAAGTTGATTCAGCGCGGCAATCGGGAAAAGCAGGCTGACCCCAAAGGAGAGGTGACCGTCGTCACCATGACCAAGGGGGCCAAGCTGGGGAGCGGAGTTGACAAACGCCCTTGCACCATCTTGCAGATTTCGCACCCCGCCATGAGAGGTGGGTTTGAATTCCAACTCGCCCAGATTTTCATCGATGACGAGTACAACCTTCCGGTTCGTTATGTGGCCTTTGGCTGGCCGGCAGCCGGTGAAAAGGGGAGTCCGATTCTGGAAGAATACAACTACACCAAAATCAAGTTTAACATCGACCTGAAAGACGCCGATTTTGACCCCGCCAATCCCATCTACAAATATCGCGGTGTCGGCAACCCGGCGGAAGACAACAAGATTGCCCGCGAGAAGGTGCAAGCGGAGAAGAAATAGCCGTTTTTGTCGCAAGACAACTGTGTAAACTCGGAAACCTCGCATCGCCCTCCGGCTATGCGGGGTTTTTTTGTTGTAGGATTATGGTATGGGTCTGGCATTCAATTTCGGCATGGTTCGTGTGGGTCAATTTGCCCTGCGGGGCCTGAAAGCCGCTGCCGTTGCATACTGCCTGGTGCTGCTCGTGCTCCTCTACCTCGAAAACATGCTGGTCTATCCCGCTCCCCGGTATCCGGAAGGAGACTGGCAGGCGACGTGGCTCAAGCACGAAGACGTTGATTTTCGCTCCGCCGACGGCACCAGGCTCCACGCTTGGTATGTTGAGCACTCGCAGCCCCAAGCAGTCGTGCTGTATTGCCACGGCAACGGTACGCATGTGCCGGACCTGGCACAGTTCCTCGCGGCCATGCGCGACGAATTTCAGGTCTCAATCTTTGCCTTCGATTACCGCGGCTACGGCAAGAGCGAAGGACAACCCGAGGAAAATGGGATTCTGGAAGACGCCGAGGCGGCCCAGGATTGGCTTGCCAGGAGAGCCGGAATCGAGAAGCAGAACATCGTGCTGATGGGGCGATCCCTCGGCGGCGGCATCGCCCTGCACCTGGCCGCCGAAAACGGTGCCCGCGGCGTCATCCTGCAAAACACGTTCACCTCGCTGCCCGATGCAGCCGCCCACCATTATCCCTGGGCACCCATCCGGCTGCTGATGAAAAATCGATACGACTCGCTTTCCCGGATTAGCCGCTACTCCGGTCCCATTTTCCTCAGCCACGGCACAGCCGACAGAATCGTTCCTTTCGCGCACGGCCAGAAGCTCTTTGCCGCGGCCACCGGTCCCAAGGAGTTTTTTGAGATTACCGGCGGCGATCACAACGACTCCGAGCCGGAGCACTATGTGCCGGCCCTGCACAAGTTTCTGGATTCGCTGCCAAAATGACCGGATTTGCCGGCTTTCCCACACAAACCTGAAGCGCCAGCGAAGGACAGCTCCTTGTCTTTGGCGATGCCGCGCCGTCTTTCGCTGGCGCTTCAGGCTTGTGTAACTCGCACAAGCCGCACATCTCCGAGAGTCGCAGGCAACATGCAGCATCTGCTATCAGGGGGTCGATAGGTCTCTTGTTGCAAGACGCAGAATCACTAGCGGCGGTTGATGTTACCGCGGCGTGCAGGCACGAGGCCCGCATCGGATAGCCCCAGGGAAGGAGCCAGCCCATGACCCACCAGCCCTTCCGTGCCCATGGCCTCGCTCAAACGGTCCGTCTCCACCGCCGCCAAGACCAAGAAACCCAGCAAACGGCTGCCGGCCGCGCAAACGCCGCTCGAAACCTATCTGCGTGAAATCAACGAGACCGCCCTGCTGACCGCGAAAGACGAGCGGGAACTGGCTGGGGGAATTGCCGACGGCGATGTTCGCGCCCGCGACCGCATGGTCCGGGCCAACCTCCGACTCGTCGTCAACATCGCCCGCGGCTACACGGGCAAGGGGCTCGGCCTGCAGGACCTGATCGAAGAAGGCAACCTGGGCCTGCTGCGAGCGGTCGAAGGGTTCGACCCGACGATGGGAACGCGGTTTAGCACCTACGCCAGCTACTGGATCAAGCAGTCCATCAAGCGGGCCCTCATCAACTGCGCCAAGACCATCCGCATCCCGGCCTATATGGTCGAGCTCCTCTCCAAGTGGCGCAGGGCCACCGCCCGCCTGACCGAAGAGCTCGGCCGCACTCCCACGCCGGAAGAAATCGCCCGCGTCCTCGGCCTGCAAAAGAAAAAGCTCCCCATCATCAAGAAGGCCATCCGCATCTACAACGCCACCCCTCAGACCGACCAGGCCGACGCCGGCTGGTCCCTCGGCGAAATCGTCATGGACGAGCGGCTCAAGAACCCCGAAGACGCGATGGTCGAGAACGACGTGCTCAAGGAAGTGCAGGAGATGCTCCGCACCATGGACTCCCGCGAAGCCACCGTTCTCAAAATGCGGTTCGGCCTGCAAGACACCGAGCCCCACACCCTCAAGGAAATCGGCGAAAGCCTCGGCCTCACCCGCGAACGAGTCCGCCAGATCGAAACCGAAGCCCTCGCCAAACTGGCCGACGGCCTCAAAGACCCCCGCGAAAAATTCCTCGAGCTCGCCGCCCTCGCTGGCACCGAAACTTGCAGTCGCTTCGACGACTGACATCACCCTCTCCCCTTGGGAGAGGGCCGGGGTGAGGGTCTTGAACCTTCACCCTAAAGAGACGCCCGATCCACGCTTGCGGTTTCGCGCCTCACGTTTTCCGTCTCGCCCCCACCCCTGGCAACCATCCGTCATACGGTTTGACGACCTCCCATTCTTGCACGGGTTTACCCAAAGGAACCGGATTCCGCCGAATGTAGCGGATCGTTCGCTCCACGTCGTCCGCCGAGTCCAAAAACACTTTCCATCCAGGTCCGCCCCAGACCGGATGACTGGTGGGAATCTTCCCCAGCGTCCTCAATACCTGTTTGCTCGCATCTTGCAGTCTGGCGATCATCGTCTCTGCCTTGTCGCGATGCTTGCGGATCAGGATGTGGACATGGTCGGGCATGATCGCGCAGGCGTAACAGGTATACGGCGTTTCGCGAATGACCTTGGCAAACGAATCCGCAATCAGGGCCACTTGGGCGTGGTTGAACCTCACCAGCGGAAAGGCGAGCGTCTCGCGGGCTTGTTCGTAAAACTCGCGAATCACCCGCGACGCGGGTTGCACCTTCTTACGTCCGAAATGCAACTCGCCGAGCTCCGCAATCACGTCGCTCCGAATCGTCCGTGACGTATTCCCCCGCGGGTCATTTGGGAAGCCACTAACCATACACGGTCCAGACCAGATGATAGGCAACGACCACGGGGATCCTCAGTGGGCAAAAACCAACAGGCATGGCGCGAAACCGCAAGCGGGATTCTAACGCACTCTGCCTGTAGTCTGAAAGCGACTAGAGTCGCCCGATCCACGCTTGCGGTTGCGCGCCTTAGGGTCTCCCCCTCGCCCTCTCTCTGCGCCCCTTAGCGAACTCCGCGGTTAATCCCCATTCCTATGCGGGAACCTTGACACCCCCCCCTTCCGAGCGTTTTGATTCATTGATTCACAAGTTCATTCTCAAAAAACTTTCGTCTTCATGAATCAACCGAACTCCTTGCGGGAAAGCATGTTCCACCCAGGAGCCTCGCCGTAAGTCTTGATTCATCACCCAATTTTTCGCCATTCTCGATTCATCAAAACTCGCGGCTTTGATAACGTCTTTTTCAAATCCCCCGTTGGAGTCCCGCCTTCAGGCGGTCCCCCACTGAAAACTGAACCCTGAAAACTGAAAACTACTTTCCCAACCAACTTGTCAAAGACCCTGCCGGATTCCCGCCGGCCAGTTATGTAACAATTGTACACATTTACCAACTGTCCGGCAAGTCCCCGAACGGGGGGAAGGTAGGCCGTCTTTCCAAGACGGCCAGGAACAAACGTCGCACTTGGTCGCGGTCTTTTCGCGACAGGACTCTTTTCGCGGGGCAAAGTTCGCCCCCGGCACGTCTTGGAAAGACGGCCTACTCTATTGCTTCGTCACCCCCTCACCATTCCAGCCCGACTTCAGTCAGGCGCTTTTGGATCGCACTCAGATTATGCACCGACACGCTGCCGTCGGGATGTCCAACGGCCAATAGGTTGCCATCGTCGCTGAACCGAGCACCCCATCCAGTCTGGTCCAGGGACAGGTCGACTTTCGCCTCCGACGTTCCACGACGAAAGAGCGAAATGCCGCCGCGTACCTTCTGCTCGCGCACGAGCCAGCGACCCTTGTCGCCGATTCCGATCACGCCGGGGGGCACGGTGGGTAGCAATTCTTCGCCCGACCGCGGGTCATAGAAACTCGACTTATCGCTTCCGGCAACGGACAAAACCTTGCCGAGGGGATCAAGAGCCAAGGTGATGGCTGTATCCCACTTATGCGCCCACAATTCCTTGCCGGTCAGGCTGTCAAGGGCGTTGACGGTGCGCATTGAGTCGGCGGCCGCGCTCTTGCCCCGCATCACGAAAAAGGCTCCATCGCGCGGCGTCAGCACCGGAAACACCTGCCAGGGAAACACGCTGATCGCCGGGAATGGCTCTCGCGGTTCCCGCCGCAAGCGGTCCAGTTCCCGGACTCGCACCACGCGGGGATGTTTGTCGGGCGGTGCGTAGCTGAACGGCCCGGGCTCCTTGTCGCGAGTCTCGACTCGGAAAAGGAGCAACTTGCCGGAAGGATGAAATGCCAAAGCATCTTGCAGTCCGGGTGGAAGCGGCCACTCGTTCGCTATCTCCCCCGTTTTCAAGTCCCACATCAGTGCTTTGCCCGGTGTCTCGCCCGATGTTGAAAACGCAATCTGGCTGCCGTCGCGACTGAACGCCAGCCCCGCATTGTCAGCCAAAGCCCCTCGTGGCGCGTCGAACACATGCAGCAGTCGCAAGGGAGTCTGCGGGGTCGCAAGTCTCCATACGCCGATCCGCCAGTTTTGGCTCAGCGCTGCCAGCGACTTCCCATCCTCGGAAAACCAGAGCTGGACGACCTGCGTATCCAGTCCGCGCAGCGTTTGGATGCCTCGATCTTCGTCAAGTGCCCAAACGTAGACGCCCCCTTCGCCTTCTCCTCCGAGGTTGCTGCAGGCGAGTCTGCGGCCATCAGGCGAAAACGCCAGCCCCGTCACATGGTCACCAGTGTGCAGTTGCAGGAGGGGACGGCCAGTCGCTACGTCCCACAGAAAACCGCGGTTGCGGCCCCCCGATGCCAATGTCATCCCGTCGGGGCTGAAAGCAACAGCGTATACGTCGTACTCGGAGCCCCGGCAGTTTGCCATTGCAATCGGAACCTGCCAATCCCAAATGGCCAGATTTCCGTCCGTGCCGCCGATAGCCAGACGACGATCATCGCCGCTGAATGCCAGACAGTTGATGCCGCCACGCGTTGCCTGGAACGACTGGAGTTTTTTGCCGTCCAAGAACGACCAGACAGCGACGTCGCCTCGAGGATTGCCAACTGCCAACATTTCTCCATCCGTCGAGAATGCCAGGGCGCTGGCACTCAACTCCTGTGAAAACTGCTGCTCGCCGGACTCGCCATCCCAGACCGAGACGACCTCGGTGCCATCGGTCCGTTTGGCGGCGGCGGCAATGCGTTTGGCATTGGCAGACATCGCCGCCAGCGGAGCGCCGTGATCGTTTTTCGTCAGCTCCGAAACCTCAACCCTTTCCGGTCCTTCGGAAAAACGAAACTCTCGAATTGCCTTGTTCGCACCAATGTCCCACAGTTCCAGCTTGGAGTCTTTGCGGCTCACAATCTGCACTGGGCTCTTGTCGCGAAAGCCGACAATAGCGTAGCCTGCGGGTGGCGACGATAACAATTGAAGGTAGGTTCTGTCGTACAACTCAGCCCCGCGTGCCTCGTAATGCCTTGTTCCCGCTACACCGCCGACGAGAAGCTGGCCACCCTTGAGGCTGAACGCCACCGAGGACGCAGGCTGGTGTCGAACATCCTTTTCCACCTGGGTATCAAAGTGGGCAAGGGTCGCGACCGCTTCGCTCCGCAATTCAACATTGGCGCGGATGCGGCTGGCATCGCTCACCAGGCTCCAGGCTCTCTCGAACCATCCTTGCCAGTGAACTGGAGCACGAGCAAGTTCGATCTGCTGCAGCAAGCTCTTGTCCTTCAATTCGCTGTTTTTGCCGTCGAGTTCTTCTGCCAGCGACTTATTTTTCACAGCCATTTCGATCGCCTCGCGGCGATAGCCATTAACAATGATGAGCGCGAGAATCGCACCGAAAGTCATCAGTACCAGTGCGCCTGTGGCGGCTTGAACCCAGGACCGGTGACGGCGTGCCAGGCGGGAGATGCGTCCACTAATCGTTTCCCGACGGGCGGTGATTGGCTCGTCGGCGAGGAAGCTTTCGAGGTCTTGGGCCAAAGCGCGGCAACTGGAATAGCGATTGGAGGATAGCGGCGCGAGCGCTTTAAGGCAGATCGCTTCCAGTGGCGCGGGAATACTGCGACGCAGCGTGCGGGGGAGCGAATAGTCGGCAACTTGCGCCTTGCGAAGAACCTCTTCCTTCGTGGGCGCAGCATACGGCGGCTGGCCGGTGAGAACTTGATAGAGAATCGCTCCGAGGCTGAATACATCGCTGGCCGGGCCGAGGAGATCGAGGCGGCCCAGGGCCTGCTCGGGACTCATGAAGGCAGGAGTGCCGAGGGCGGAGCCTTGAAATGTTGACTCGCTACTTCCTGTCTGCGGTTCGAGGGGTAGTTCGCGGATCGAAGACATGCCGACCGTGGACACCGTTTCAGGATTGCCATGAGCCGAATCGCCGGCGGCTTTGCCCAGCGGCTTGGCCAGCCCCCAATCGACAACCAGCGTTTCGCCATATTTCCCGAGCATGATGTTGCCCGGCTTGAGGTCGCGGTGCAGGACGCCGCGGCTGTGGGCGTAGTCCATCGCTTCGCAGACGTCGATGAGGCGCTGGAGGAGTTTGCGGAGCTCGAGGTTTTCCTCGGTGAGGGAGAGTTTTTTGGAGGAAGTATCAGGGGGCTGACGCCCCCCGCTCGCCGCGCGGCGCTCATGAAATTTCTCAATCGCTTCCTTCAGGCTCTTGCCCCGGATGAAGCGCATCGCGTAGAAGGGGCGGCCGTCGGGGTAAGCGCCGAGGCCGTAGACGGGGACGATGCCGGGGTGCTCGAGGCCGCCGGTGATTTCCGCCTCGCGGGTGAAGCGGCCGCGGCTGTCGGGATCGTCGGCCCGCTCGGGCTTGATCTCCTTGAGGGCGACCTCCCGGCCTAGCTCGCCGTCGAGGGCGACCGAGACACGCCCCAGGCCCCCTTCCGCATGGGGCCGCAGGATGCGGAACCGCATTCCCTGCGAGCTGGCCGCGCCGACGGAAATGGTGGCATAGGGATCAGCGTCTTCTCCCTTTTTCTTTTTCGCCGGGATGTGACCCATCGAGACATCTATCTGCGGGTCGCCAAGTGCCGCTAATTCCCCGCGCAGCGCATCCAAGGAGCTGATCGACGCCAGGCTCTGCTGCGGGTCGTCCCCATGCTGGCGGATATGCGCCTCCACCAGCGGCTCGAGAAGCTGCCGGTTCGCGGGCTTCATGGCGTCTGCTTGCACCAGATGTTCGGCCAGCGAAATGTCCTTGGCCAGCACCCACGCCTGCATCCCCGCCACGAGCTGCTCGCGGGTGATGAAATCCATCTGCAAGGCCAGGATGCCAAACAGCAAATTGCGGTCGCTGGAAGCGGGCATGGGAAGGAAACCCAAGGCGGTGTCAGACGGGGACCAACAAGACGTGCCACGGATTATGGCACTGAAGCGCTGGCCAGAAAAGCAAGCGCGAAGAATTGCGCCGCTGGCAACGGCATACACGCCCACACAAAGCCGTGGGCGTGGCACCCAGAGTATCGATTCAAGACCCTCACCCCGGCCCACACCCAAGGGGAGAGGGAGAGAACATTACTTCGTCGCCGGCTCTTCCTTGGCTGGCTCCTTCGTGGAGGGCTCTTCTGTCAGCGTGCCGAGGTCTCCCTTGCGGAATTTTTCGAAGTACTGCTTGGAGTGTTCGCGCTGTTCGCGGGGAAGGGCGGTTTCTTCCTGGGCGTCGGGGTCTTTGCCGAGGTTCGAGGAAACTTCCTGACGCAACTCGATGCTGGTCTTTCCCTTGACGTTCTTGCCGCGGGCATCGCCGATCTTCACCGACTTGCCGTCCTTGCGGGCCTCGTCCGCCACGCGCGAATCATAAAAGCCAGTCTTGTTTTCCTCTTCATCGCGCTCCCCTTCGCCGCGACCTTTGCCGGTCTTTCCCTTGCCGGGCTCTTTACCTTCCTTGCCATCTTTGCCATCCTCCCCGTCACCCTCGCCATCCTGCGGCTGCCCCTTCTTGCCGTCCTCGCCGTCTCCCTGCATGGCTTCCTTGGCGTCGGCCAGTTGGTCGAGCATTTCGTCCAGGTTTTCAACTTCCTTCAGTTCCTTTTCCAGGTCCTTGAGGTCCTTGGCGAGCTGGTCCATCTTCTTGGCGGCGTTTTCGTTACCCTGCTGGCCACCTTCCTTCATGCACTTGGCGCATTCGCCGAGCTTTTGGGCCATCTGTTCCATCTTCTGCTGGGCCTGGGCTTCCTTTTGCTTCATTTCGTCGAGCTTCTGCTGGGCCTTCTCGGCCCCTTCCTGGTCGCCGGCAGCCATCTTCTTTTTGACTTCTTCTTCCAGCTCCTTCTTGACCTGGTCCCGCTGCTGCTTTTTCTGCTCGACTTGTTCCTTGATTTTCTCGAGCTGTTTGGCCAGGGCCTTTTTGTCCTCTTCCTTCAGCTCCCCCTTCTTGGCCGCTTCGACGAGCTTTTTCAGTTCTTCCTGGGCTTTGCCGAGATCCCCATCCTTGAGGGCTTCCGCGAACTTGTCAGCCGGGCCTTTTTCGATTTCCTTGAGCTTGGCGAGCTCCTTTTTCAGATCCTCCGCCCCGCCGAATTCCTTCTTCTTCTTTTCGATTTCCTGGGCCAGGTCGTTGAGCTTGACGAACACGTCCTTGCGTTCCGCGTTTTCCTTATTGGCCAGCTCGTTGAGCTTCTTGGCCAGCTCTTGCTTGAATTCGCCGTCCTTGAGATTGTCGTCGGCATCCTTCTTCTCGGTTTGCTGCTGGGCCAGCATTTGCTGCATCTTCACGACCGTCTTGTTTAGTTTCTTGTTCTGCTGCTCGGTCACCTCGGTGGAGGCTTCCGTCTTCTTCATGACCGCATTGGGCAGAATGGCGAGCAGGGCCACAATGGCCGCGGGCAATAGCGGCAGGGCATTCCGCCAACTGGGCGAAAGGCGGAATTTGTCTTTGACGTCAATCCGCTCGACGCGGCGGGCCGTGTCGGTGACGAGGGCTTTGCCGATTTCGGTATCGCGCTCTTCCGGGCCCAGGGCCAGCGTACTGGAGACTCGCTCTTTGAGACCGAACCGCCGGTCGATTTCAATGGCCGCTTCCAGGGCGCTGCGGCGGACGCAGAACGTCCAAATCATCGCGGTCAAAACGCCGGCTCCGATTGAGCCGCCGACCCAGCTCCACATCCAGGTTTGGCTGTCGATGGCCAGCACCCAGATTTTGGGAATGGCCACGCCGACCACGGCCACCAGAAGGGTGACAAAGAGGGACCAGGTGGCAATGGAAATGAATTGTTCCAGCACCAGTCGCCGCCGAGCCCGCCGCACTTGCAGTTGCAAAACGTCCATGGCCGTGTCCTTCTTGTCGTGGCGACAGGCGGCTCGCCTGTCTGCCTCTTCGATGTCGTTACAAACTAAGCCCACAGGCGGGTCGCCAGTGGCTATGTAAAACGAGACTCCCTCATAGAGTCTTTCGTTTCAAGAGTCGCCCCATTATAGCGCATTTTCCGAAGAAAAGCGGTAGTGGATTGGAATTGTTGGAGTTACGGCTGGGTGGGGAGTGCGGTAGGATTCCTGGCCATGACACTTCCCCTGCCAAAACCTGCCGAACATCCAGCCGCCGACGTGGTGATCTACGACGGCCACTGCCGATTTTGCACCAATCAGGTGCAAAAGCTTGCCCGTTGGGACGGCCATGGGCGGTTGGCATTTCTTTCCTTGCACGACCCGGAGGTTGCAAAGCGTTATCCGCAGCTATCTTACGACGACCTGATGAAGCAAATGTACGTGGTCACTGCCGGCGGAACCCAGTATGCCGGAGCTGCGGCCTTTCGGCATTTTACCCGCCGTTTGCCGGTCCTATACGTGCTCGCGCCGCTGGTTCACATTCCTTTTTCGCTCCCCATGTGGCAGTGGCTCTATCGTCAGGTGGCCGTCCGCCGCTACAAAATCGCGGGGAAAACGGGGGAAGCCTGTGACGGGGATGCATGTAAGGTGCATCTGCAGTAGTGCGGTCCCCAAAACGCCGCTTCCGCGTTTTCGGGCAAACTTCTATACTGGCCATTCTACGTAACCGTAAGCGCCAGCAAGAATTCTGGCTTGTCCCTAGCCCTCCCCGCTTCATGCCCGGCTACTCCCTCACCCACCTCAAGCAACTGGAAGCCGAGAGCATCCATATCATCCGCGAGGTAGTGGCGGAGTTCGAGAATCCGGTGATGCTCTATAGCATCGGCAAGGACTCGGCCTGCATGGTCCACCTGGCCCTCAAAGCCTTCCACCCCGCCAAGCCGCCGTTCCCGCTGATGCACGTCGACACCCCCTGGAAATTCCGGGAGATGTACGCCCTGCGTGACAACTACGTGGCGAAAGAACTGGGCCTGAAGCTGATCGTGCATGTCAATGAAGAAGGTGTCCGCCAGGGGATCAATCCGATCACGCACGGCAGCAAGGTGCACACGGACGTGATGAAGACCGAGGGGCTGAAGCAGGCCCTCAACAAATATCAGTTCGATGCCGCCTTCGGCGGTGCCCGCCGCGACGAGGAAAAGTCGCGCGCCAAGGAACGGGTTTTTTCCTTCCGCGATGAGTTCCACCGTTGGGACCCCAAAAACCAGCGCCCCGAACTCTGGAAT
>SXOA01000043.1 GCA_005778405.1 Planctomycetaceae bacterium | reverse complement strand
CAAGCAGCGTCTTGCCGGTACCTGGCGGGCCTACGAGCAGCACCCCCTTGGGAATGCGGCCGCCGAGACGCTGATACTTTTCCGGCATGCGCAGAAAGTCAACCACTTCTCGAACTTCATCAACTGCTTCATCGATTCCGGCGACATCGTTAAACGTGATTCCCAAATCCTCAATCGCATACAGCCGGCCTTTGCTCCGACCAAAGGACATGGGGGAGGCAATTCCACTGATGCGGCGGACGATGAAGTACAAGCCGATGGAAATCAGGACAAAAATCATCAGTGCCAGCCCCCAGGTCTCCATGGGACTGGCTTTGGAATACTTGTAATTGATGCCGCTATCTTTGATCGTCCTTTCCAATTCGTCACGGTTGCTGGTCTTCGCGAGCAAAGGGGTATGGAAGTTGAGATTCGGCGAATGAGTGGCCTTATCGGGTTCTGGTTCGAGCGTTGGCGGAGGAGTCTCGCCATCTTTCCTCGCCGGAATTTTCATCTCGACACGTTCCAACTTGCCGGAAATCGATTCCTCCGTAATCGTCAGGTCGCGGATGTTGGAGAAGCGAAAGGTCCTGGCGGGCTTGTCTGAAGTCCTGACGTCGATGTAGTTGTCGCCCGTTTTGGGCTGCCCCTTGGCGTCGTAACTTTGCTTGATAAGTCTCTGCAAATCGGACGGAGAAAGCTCGACACGGAAGAGGGAAATCGCCCAGCCGTAACCAAGCAAGATTACCAGCGATACGAGAGAGACCCAGAGCAGGACGTTAAATGCGTTGGGGCCCCGCCCCTCGCCATCGCGGTCTCGGTCTCGGTTGCGTCCGTTGTCTTGACTCATGAAAAAGCTCAAAAAGGTAAAGTAACGCGAGGAAGACCCACACGCGGAGTTCTTAGCGAATTTCTACTAGTATACCCTTGGAAGCAAGCCGGGCACCGGCATGTCAAATCCGGGTTGTTGCTGCGGGGGCTGACTTCTACAATGGCACACGCCCCAAGTGCAAGCGGCGGTTTTATTTAGCGACTGTGCCGATTTTTCCGACAGCAATTCTATTCTCGCCGCTGGCAAGTGAATATCTTGCTGGTCACTCATGTCCGAGCTATCCCGCAGCATCGCAATTCTGGGCTCAACCGGGAGCATCGGCAGAAGTACGCTCGAGGTGGTCAAGGAATCGCGGGGGCTTCTGCAGGTTTTCGCGCTAACTGCCAATACGAATCTTGCTCTTCTATGTCAGCAAGCTGCGGAGTTTCAACCTCAATGGGTGGTCGCCACGGATCCAGCCCAAGCCGAACGATTTGACTGGTCGGCGCTGCCCAAAGGCACGAAATTACTCATCGGCCAGGAAGGAGTGCAGCAAATCGCGACCGCCGCAGAAGTGGATACGGTGGTTGCTGCCGTCGTCGGAAGTGTTGGCTTGACAGGGACTTGGGCTGCGCTGGAAGCGGGAAAAGCCGTCGCACTTGCCAATAAAGAAACACTTGTCATGGCGGGACCGCTGGTCATGAAAGTTGCGGCCAAGCGGCAGGCCAAGATTTTGCCGGTGGATAGCGAACATAGTGCAGTGTTTCAGGCTCTGGCCTGCGGCCGACGGGAGGATCTGCGGCGTATCATTTTGACGGCCAGCGGCGGACCATTTCGCCGTCATTCGGCCCAGCAGATGCAGACAGTGACCGTTCAGGACGCGCTGGCCCACCCCACTTGGCAAATGGGGCCGAAAATCACGATCGATTCGGCCACCATGATGAACAAAGCCTTGGAAATCATCGAAGCCCGCTGGCTGTTCGATTTGCCTCCAAATCAGATCGATGTGGTGATTCACCCTCAGTCAATCGTCCATTCCCTGGTAGAATTTAAGGATGGCAGTGTGCTGGCTCAGCTCAGTCCCCCCGATATGAAGCTCCCCATCCAGTATGCCCTGACCTGGCCGGAGCGGCGGGAAGGGCCAGCCAAAAAGCTTGACCTGACGAAGTCCCTGCAACTCGATTTCGAGCCGCCCGACGAAGACCGCTTCCCTGCTCTGCGGCTGGGGCGGGAAGTCGCCGAGGCCGGCGGTACCGCCGGCGCGGTATTGAATGCAGCCAACGAAGCCGCAGTAGCGGCTTTTTTGGCAGGGGAGATTCCCTTTTTGAAAATTGTTCCCGCCTGCCAAAGTGTCCTAGCACATCACCCTTTTGATTTGAGCCCCACGCTGGAAGAGCTGCTCAGGCTCGACATCTGGGCCCGACAGGAGATTTCACGGTGGATTTGTCCCTGATTGCCGCGTTGCCCCCCGATCCGACCCCGCTTGAAACCATTCTTAGCTACGTGTGGATTATCGGCAGCGTCGCCGCCGGCCTCGGCTTTGTCGTGTTCGTGCACGAGCTGGGCCACTTTCTGGTAGCCAAAGCTTGCGGCGTAAAGTGTGAGAAGTTCTACGTCGGCTTCGATTGGTTCCCGATCAAAAAAATCGGTCCCTTCACCATTCCCCATTCGCTCTTCAAAAAGCAGTGGGGCGAAACGGTTTACGGCATCGGCATTCTGCCCCTGGGCGGATACGTGAAAATGCTGGGACAGGATGACGACCCGCGGAACGCGGAAATTGAGGCGGAGAGAAGCAAGGTTCTCAAGGAAGGAACCGCAGCCGAAGGACTGACGCCAGGCACCACCGTTGAGAAGGAATACGTCCTCGATCCGCGCAGCTATCAGGCGAAGTCCGTTCCCGCGCGCATGGCGATCATTTCCGCCGGCGTCATTATGAACCTGATCTTCGGCGTATTGCTGGGAACCCTGGCCTATGCGATTGGCGTCCCCGAAACTCCCGCCATCATCGGCGGCACTTCGCCCGGCAGCCCAGCGTGGGAAAAGCTGATGCCCGGCATGCGGGCCATCCGCTTTGGCGAAAGTGGCGATACCTACGAATTCCACCGCTTCGACGACATTCGCCGGAGAGTTGTCTTCACGGGCGCAGACAAGGAAATGAAAATCCTGTTTCGCGATCTGGATGGCAAGGAAACGCTGCAATCGCTGAAACCCAGCGGCCGCGCTTTAAAAGAGGCTGACTTTCCTTCGCTCGGTTTTTATGGCCCCAACGGCCGAAAGCTTGTCGCTGACAAAGAACTCCTTCCCCCGATTGAGCAAATTGAAGATCGGGATCTGGTCGTCAAGATGAATGGAATCGAGTTGGAACAAGACCAGGAGAAATTTGATCCTCGAGTAAGCGCCATCCTGGCTCAAAATCCGAGCGGCCCACTGAAGCTGACGCTCGAACGAGCGGAAAAGGCCGCTAACGGCTCCGTCAAGAAGGATGCCCCTAAGAAGCGGATTGAAGTTGTAGTCCCCGAGCGCGGCAAAAAGACCATCGGCGTCTACATGAAAATCGGCCCCGTTGTCGCCCTTCGCGAGAACTCGCCGGCTGCGAAAGCTGGCATGCAAATCGGAGATGTCATCGAACAGATTGATGGCAAACCGATTGGTAATCCGCTCTCCCTGAGCCAGCGTTTGATTCCCAAATCGCCGTCCGCTCCGCCGTACGCAGTTGTGGTTTCGCGGAAAGCTGGGGGCAAGACTGTCACCAAAGAGCTCCTGGTCGCGGCAGTTCCCCCTGAGCAGTCGGTTCTGGACGGCTTCACGTTCGGCGGCCCAACAGCGATCGAATCAATGGGTGTGGCGTATGACGTGACCAACCGGGTCGCCGGTGTTGAGCCGGGAACACCCGCCGAAGCCGAGGGCTTGCAGCCAGGAGACGTCGTCAAAGCGGTCAGGTTCATCCCGGTCGATAAAGTGGCTCGCAGCAAAGAGTGGGAGAAATTCCGGGACAACAAATACTTCGATGCTGCCAACCCGCTCGATGACACCACTTGGGGCTGGACCCGGGTTCACTTTTACCTGCAGACTCTCGCCGACCCCAAAACAAAAATCGAGCTGACCATCGACCGGCAGGGTAAAGAAGTCATCGCCACAATGCTCCCGATGGAATCCACGACCTTCTTTGAAGAGGACCGAGGGTTAACCTTTTACGGCATCAAAGTTGAGCATCAGGCGTCCGGATTTGGTGATGCATTCAGTCTTGGTTTTCGCGAGGTCAAGGAGCGATTGGGGGACGTCGCAACCACGCTGTTCAAACTGGTCGGTGGTGGCATCCATCCCAAGCATCTTTCCGGCCCCATTGGCATCATGCACGCCGCCGGGACTTTTGCAAATAATGGCTTTCCAATGCTGCTGTTGTTCCTGACGATGCTCAGCGCCAATCTGGCGATCATCAACTTCCTTCCCATCCCGGTCCTCGACGGCGGGCACATGTTGTTCCTCGCTGCCGAAGGAGTCCGCCGCAAACCGGTCTCCCCGTTCATTCAGAACTGGCTCAGCATCGGCGGCCTCGCCTTCCTGCTTTCGCTGATGCTGTTTGCCACGGCCATGGATGTGCAGAGGTGGTTTCAATAGCGGCCAGAACAGCTTCTGACTTCGTACGCCACTTGGAAAGCTAGGCAAACCGAGTAAAGTTTGCCGGTTTTTCCGGACGTTGTAACTTTATGGCCTGCGGGTGCTCGATAAGTTACGACGTTCACACGCAATTAGGAAGTTTCAGAATTGAGGGCCGTTCATGCGTAGCAAACTCATTGCGCTAGCAACTGCAATCTTCCTTGTACCCACGTTGGTACTTGCGCAGAAACCCTGCCCTTGTAGTCCTCGCTCGGCTACTATCATTCGCCCGTATTTTCCCGTGGAGTATTCCGCGGATGGGAACTGCCGTGCCGGCCGGCAACAGCTTGGTGCCTATGCCCAAAACAGTACCGCGGGAGGTGTTCCCCTGACCGTGAGGAATTTTGTGCGGACGCTCGATTGCCTCGTCCCTTGCGGCCCACGCAGCGGGCACGGATGCGGGATTACTTGCTATGGGGCAGGTTCGGGATGCCTGGGAAAACATTGCAATCGTGACATCATCTACTGCCCAGAGTGCGGCGCCCCGCCGTTTTCCTGCAATTGCTGCGGGAATGGGTGCGCCATTTACGCCCCGGCCAGCATCTTTGTACGGGCCAGCCAATGCCAGCCCGTCTATGATCAGGAGTGCGCGGACGGACCACTGCCCCCCGCATCAAAGATCAGCCGACCTTGACGAAGCCGGCCCTATTTTCCTGACCAGTCCAGCCCCTTGGTGAACATTCTGATTTGGCTCCCGTCCTTGTCCGGTTTCACGAAAATCGTGAGCGAGGAGTCTCCTCGCTTGCGATTGAGGATCGAAGAGGTGGGCGTGATCAAATCGCTTCCGTCCGCAGTCCAGCCTTGGGCCTTGAGATTCGTAGCCAGTTCGGCACAGGCGGCTTCCACGCCCAGTCTGCTCTTGAAATCGAGGTGCTCGACCAGCTTCTTATAAACGAAGTCGGCTGCATCCTTGGTAAGCGCCAGGTCCTTGACGTTAAGCTGGTCGCCGGCAGGTTCGGTCGCCGGCTTGTCACTTGGCTTCTTGGTTGTCGGCTTGGTCGGCTTTTTGGTGGCCGGCTTTTCGGTCGGGGCCGGTTTGGGCTCTTTCGCCTCGGGCTGAAACTCCGCGGGGATTTCTCCCAACGGGACGACGAACTTGATCTTGACCTCCCAGGTCTCACCGAAGGTTTCGACCTGGCCATCGGTCATCAACTCCCCCTCCACTTTCCCGTCCGCGAAGCTGAAGTTGTTTGTCTTGACATTGCCAATCGAACTGAACCCCTGCTTTTCGTGGGCGGCATGCACCACCTGGCAGCCAAAGATGCCGCCCCCTTCGTGCAGTGAGATAATGAGCGCACTGCCAAAGTCGCCGAACGAGGCTTTGAAGTCCGGTTTCTTGTCCTTGGAATGGTCCTTCTCCGTGAACACCAGCACAAAACTCGGCTCATCGCTGAAGGGCTCGCGCCAGTGGGCCGAGACATGTGACAGCTTGGCCTCCTTGCCGTTCCCCTTGAATTCGCCCGACACGGTCGGCTTGACGTTGGCGGCCGGGCCAGGCTTCTTGGCGGCCGGCAGAGATTCCCCGGCCCCCACCAGTGCCACGTCGAAACGAATGTCGAAGCCGGAGCCAAAGGCCCTTTTGTCGCTGGCCTGGCTGGCCTTACCGCTCACCCGGCCCCCTTCCCGCTTCAATTCCCCCTTTGCCTTGCCCCGCGCCCTCCCCAGGGAGGTGTTGTCAGCGGCGGCGCTCCAGTAGGCAAGTTCCCCCGCTTTGTTGAATTCCAGCTTGAGGTAGGGCCGTTTGAAGTTGCCTCCGCGATCCTTCTTCTCCTCTTCCATTTCATCCTTAAGCTGCTCGCTGGAAACCGCCTGACCGCTCAAGACCACGGCAATGATCTCCTCATCGTCGATCGTCGTCGCATATGCCAGCGCGTGCGGGAGCGGGTAGTTCTTTTCATCGATCACCAGCGCCCCCTCCACGGGCTTGCCCGCAGCCGGCTGGTCCTTGTCTTGTCCCGGGAGCGCCGCCGCAAAGCTGGAGACGGCCAATGCCGCGAATAAGCAGATGAACTTCTTAACCATGACGAGTGCTCCTTGGATGGGAGGTAAGGTCGAGATTCCTATCGTACGACAGTTTAGCAGGAGGAGGCGGTGCCCAACACTCAGTACTCCGTACTCAGTTTGCCTTTGGGCTGAGTTGAAATACCGGCTGAGTCGAGTCCGCGGCGGGTTCTCGGCGAAGCGGGATCTCGTGATATCTGCCCGCTTGCCAATCGGGGAACTGGTCGCGGTAATGCGGGCTGCCGGGGTGGCCGGATTGGCTTTGGCCGTCGATGGCCAAAAGCGTCGGGGTGGCCGCGGAGAAATCCGCAATCAAGCGATAGCCCGCGCCGCTCGTGGCGGTGAAGTCCGGTGCGCTGCCCGTGTTGCAGACGGTAACCATGTCGCCGCGGACCGCTTCGCCGCCATGGTCGAGTAGCTGGCCGAGGTCGCCGCGCGAGGAGAGGACATGCCTCAGCGGCAGCCGGTGCAAGCGGCCCCAGTGCCAGGCGGTCATCTCGGGGCCGAGCTTGCCAGCGAGCACGTCGAGCGTGGCAGTGAATGCCGCGAAAATGCGGGCCACTCGGTCACTCCGGTGGAACCAACCCGCGGGGTCGGCGGCGAGCAGTCGGCTAGCGATGGACTGGACTCCTTGCGCCATTAGCTCCGCGGAATGGCCGTCGAACCGCTCGGCAGCGACGGCTTTGCACCAATGGGCGAAGAAGACGTTGAACAGAGTGGCGGGGACAGAGTCGGCCGCGACTTCGAAATCCCAGCGCTCCAGCAGCTTCGCGGCCGCGAGGATGCGGGCATCGCCGCTGGATTTCAGCACACTCGCCAGAGCAGGGACGCATTCCGCCGCGCGGAGATTGCGGGCATCCTGGTGCATCCGCCCCATGTCCTCCGCCGAGTGCCGGGCCTGGGCCTCGATCATTTGCCGGATGCGCAGCGCTCTGTGGCCGCTGCTCCAGCAGCCGAAGAGGAGGTGCGGGAAATCGTCCGGGGCGACCCGATTGTTGGCGGTGGCGATCCAGCCGCGACTCGGATCAACCAGATGGGGCATCTCTTCAAACGGAATCAGCCCTTGCCACTGATCGACTGGGTCCCATCCCTTCCGATAACCGCGCTGGAGGCTGTTCCTGATGGGGATTCGGCCGGCGGCGTGGAAGGCGATGGTTCCAGCGTCGTCGGCAACTACCAACGAGAACGTGGGAACATGCCAGGGTCGGACCGCTTCGCGAAACTCTGCCACGTTCTTCGCCCGATTCATGCCCAAGAGCGAAGTGAGCCAGCCTCCTTGATAGGAGCCAAGCCACTTGAGCGTGACGGGACCGGCTTCCTTGGCCGCCGCGGGGAGCACTTCGTCCACGACCGGACCATTGCGGGAGAAGCGGATCGTCTTCGTCACCGGCTCCGCTCCGCGGACCTGAATCACTTCGGTCAGCTCGCGGGCGGGCTCCCACTGGCGATCGAATTCAAAACACCCAGGATGCTGCCCAGAGGTCCGCTCTTGATAGAGATCCCGCAGGGAGCAGATGTTGTTGGTGATTCCCCAGGCGACCCGTTCGTTGCGGCCGAACATGATGGCGGGGATCCCGGCATAGGCCATTCCCGCCACGTTGCACGTACTGCTGCACAGGTGGGCTTCGTACCAGCAAGAGACCGCCTCGAAGGCAATATGCGGATCGCTCGCCACCAGCGGCCGCCCGCTGACCGTGCGGCTGCCGGCGAGGACCCAGTTATTGCTGCCGATGGCTCCGTCCGGGGCGTTGACGGCGTGACCGACGGGTTCGGGTTTTCTTTGGTTCGTGCCTTTGCCACGCGGCTCATATTCCCCCGGCCAGAGAATCGACTCGTCATCCGCTTCACCCAGTAGATACTCTTTGTAGAGCGCCCCGTCCCCAAGCTGCCGCTTCGCCAGTTCCGGCATGACGATGATCGGGAAACGGCCAGTGAGATACCAGCGGAACTCGCTTTCGATGGCGAGCGAGTCGATCGGCGTCCACGGCTCGGGACGATAGCCCAGCAGATCGAACTCAATCGGCAAGTTCTCCCCCGATTGCTCGATCAGCAAGTTCACGCCGCCGGCAAAGGCCTCCAGCACGCTCTTCACTTCGCCCGGCAAGCGTTCAAACTCCGCTGCCGCGATCCGATTGAGCCCCACGGTTCGTGCCACGGTGTCCGATTCGAGGACGCTCTTCCCCAGCACTTCCGCCAGTCGGCCCAGCCCTTTTCGCCGCAAGTAGTCCAGCTGAAACAGCCGGTCCTGGGCCATCGCATAGCCCAGTCCGATGGACAAATCGCGGTCGCTGCTCGCGTAGATATGCGGAATACCCCATTGGTCCCGCTGGATTTCCACCTGCGCATTCAGACCATTCGGCACGCTGCCCGAAGTCTGCGGCACGCGGGCTTCGATCGTCCGCTGCCAGCGGCGATCGAACTCCGCCCGGTCCAACTCCAGGCTCCGGCAAAGTGCTTCGATGCTCTCGCCGGCTCCCAGGCGGCGCAGCGATTCCTTGTCGAGCAAGCTCATCGGCGGCTATCCCTTCGGTTATTGTCGCCTTTCGCTCCGCGAAACGGCGCACTTTCGCGGAGCGAAAGGCAACACTCTTATCCCTTCGGTTTCTTTTTGGCCTTCTTCGGGGCTTTTTTCTTTTTCGCTCCGCCAACTTTCGCCTTTGGCTGGGCACCGGCCTTCTGCGGCGTGAGTTTTCGGAGCTCGGCCAGCGAAGGATTCTTCTTCTGAATGTAAGCCATGACCGCCTTCAACTCTTGAGGATCGACGACCACCGGTTTCAGAGCAAAGGCCGCGGGCCCCAAACCGGAGACTCCCGTTCCAAAAGTAGCCAGGGGAGCAGCCCCCGCAGCAGGGGTCTGCCAGCGAGGGCCAAACCAATAGACCGCATAGTACATCTTCTTGGCCTCGCCCACCGAGACTCCGCCGCAGCGGCACGCCTCGTAAAACATGTTGTGCACGTCCTCCCACTTGGAAGTCATCTCCTCGCAAGCCACGTCATGAATCACCGAGGCATGCCGGTATTTTCCTTCATACGGCCCGCCAATCGTGGACCAGAGTGCCCCCGGAATGGACGCCCCGTTCACCACCGACCCCTGCGGCGCGACCCACTCTTTCCCGCGCGGGTCGATATATGCAAACGGCTGCGTCAACTGCATATTCCGCCCGTCCGTGAGCCAGAGCGCGATCACCTCTCCCTTGAACCAGCCAAAGTTCGCTGCCATGGATGAGTCTCCTCTCGAACAAACTGAAGCGATCAACGAGACCGTGATTATGCGGGATATTCACGCGAGATAACAGCAGCAAGAGTTCGCCCCAGTCCAAAACATCTCGCCGACAAGCGGGCCGAGTATAATCGGGCCAAGGTTTTCACCGCGAGACTCCCCATGTCCGACGTCACCCGCATCCTGTCGCAAATCGAGTCCGGCGATCCGTCCGCGGCGGAGCAATTGTTGCCGCTGGTGTATGACGAGCTGCGGAAACTCGCCGCGGCGAAACTGGCCCACGAGAAGCCGGGGCAGACGTTGCAGGCGACGGCCCTGGTGCATGAGGCGTACCTGCGGCTGGTGGGTGCCGATGTGGATATCCACTGGCAGGGACGTGGGCACTTCTTCGGGGCAGCCGCCTTGGCGATGCAACGGATTCTGGTTGAGATCGCACGGCACAAGAAACGCCTGAAGGCGGGGGGCGGATACCAGCGCATCGAGCTTTCCGAGGTGGCCGCTCCAGTCCCTGGTTCATCGGTGGACGTGCTGGCAATTGACGAAGCATTGCGGAAACTAGAGCATCACGACCGCCGCAAAGCGGAACTGGTCCGCTTGCGATTCTTTGCAGGTTTGACACTGGCCGAAGCAGCTCAGGTACTCGGCATTTCGAGCTCAACCGCTGATCACGACTGGGTTTACGCGAAAACCTGGTTGCGGCTGGAAGTGTCGGATTCGGATAAAGCCCCAAAAAAATCCTGAATTATCGAATTCTGTCTGGGTGTTTTTCAAATGGATGTCGCATTGACTTTTGGAGTTGTTTGATCGCGTTAACTAGACCTGACCGACAGATTGAGAAAGCACAGCCCATGTTGCCTGAAAAACCCAACGAAGAAATCCTCTTCAATACCGCTCGGAAGATCGAATCCAGTGACCAGCGGTCCGCCTACCTGAATGAGGCTTGTGGAAAGGACTCCGAACTAAGGCAGCGTGTCGAGAAACTGCTGAGTGCTTATGCGGCGGAATCGCAGTTTCTGGAGCAGCCCGCTGCCAAACCGAAAGGGCCGATCGTTCCCGATGTTTCGGGCGGCAACCTCGCCGCGACCATGGATTCCCAGTTGGTCGCGGGAGACTCGGCCGCAACGGGCGAGCACACACCGCATCCGATGGTCGCATTAGAGTCCCGTGCCTCCCATACCGCGACCACCGACTTTCGTCGCGATGCAGTGGCCGGCGTGGTCATCGGTTGCCGTTACACGCTGCAAGAGAAAATCGGCGAAGGGGGGATGGGCGATGTCTGGGTGGCCAAGCAGTCCGAGCCGGTCAAGCGGAAGGTCGCCGTCAAGCTCATCAAAGCCGGGATGGATTCGAGGCAGGTGCTGGCCCGAT
>SXOA01000042.1 GCA_005778405.1 Planctomycetaceae bacterium | reverse complement strand
GGCTCTTCCAGCGTTTTGAGCAGCGCGTTGAAAGCCGGAGTCGTCAGCATGTGGACTTCGTCGATAATGTAAATCTTGAACCGGGCACGGCTCGGCCGCACGTTCACGTTCTGCCGCAATTGCCGAATCTCGTCGATGCCGCGATTGCTTGCGCCGTCGATTTCCAGCACGTCCATGTCTTCTCCGGCGGCAACTCCCTGGCAAATGTCGCACTCGCCGCAAGGCTTGTCCGTCGGCCCGTTCACGCAGTTCAGGCACTTGGCAAAAATGCGAGCGGTGCTGGTCTTCCCCACCCCGCGGGCCCCGGTAAAGAGATAGGCATGCCCCACGCGCCCCGTGGCAATCGCGTTTCCCAGGGCCTGCGAAACCTGGTTCTGCCCCACCAGTTCGGTGAAGTTCTGCGGCCGATAGCGGCGGGCGACAACGACATAGTCGTTGCCGGAGGCGTCGGTTTCAGGAGCTTGCGTGGCCATCGAGCCCACCCCTTACGTTGGATTTGCCGAGATGAGCGACGAAAAAGCCGCTGCCCGTGAGTGGCCCTCGCACAAGAGTACCCCGCTTATGGCTGCTCCGGTTAAGGCCTGACCAGGTTCACGGCTCCCCCTCGCGAGGGCCGCTCTCGGGCAGCGGCGACTCGGAAGACCAGTTGTATGCGATAGGGAGCGGCTCGTCAAACGCCCCCCGGCTGGCGGGTTTTGATTCATGATTCAGTGCTCCGCTTGCCAGGGTTTGGCGATTCTTTGGCCTCTTCGCAAGTCGAAATATCGTCATAAGTTGCATTCATTCGTATCGCTAACACTTGATTCATTTGTGACAAATTCAGCCGTTTCTTGATTCATGACTCACCGGCTCGCCATCCGCGCGCAGCAACAGTCACGATGCGCAAAAGTGCACTTTTATTCAGTATTCAAGGAGATACTTTGGCCGCGATTGGACCGCCGAATGATCCTGGCCAGCCCGGCTCTAATAATACCGCTGCTGGGGCATCTGCTGAGGGGGGCGAGCGGAGCCAGAGGTCGCTTTGACGATGGCGATGATGATTCCCACGAACAGCGCGATAAAAACCACCGTGCCCAGCAGCACGAAAATAACGATGACCGCCCCCATCTTCCCCACCTTGCCGTACTGGTCGCCAAGGACATTGGTCATCTGCTTGTTGCCGAATTCGTCCTGCTTGAAACCCCAGGTCGTACTGCACCGCGGGCATGTCGTTCCGGAAGCTTCCAGCTTCGTCAGTTTGGCTTTGCACTTAGAGCATTCGAAATACTCCTCGACTTGAATCCCCGAATGACTGGGAAGGGACGGAATGGAAGTCGTCTCCATCCCCGGCATTCTCGCACCAGGAAATGAACCAGCGCCCCCCATCCCTCCTGGTCCGCCGATCGCGCCAGTTCCTCCCATCGATCCTGGCGGCGGCATCATTCCCGAGGCCATCGCGCCGCCGGGTCCGGCAGCTTCCCCGGTTCCCCTCAATCCCCCCGCAGCCATTGGATCCGCCATACCGGGGAATCCACCCACCATGGGTCCGCCAGTTCCGATCGGCCCTCCAATTCCACCAGGGCCAACCGCGCCGCCCATGGGGCCAGTGGTTAACGGGGGCATCATTCCCGGCGGCGGTCCAGCTCCAATTCCTGGGCCACGACCAGGTCCCCCAGCCATTCCGCCCGGACCTAGGGGTGCACCAGGCATTCCGCCGGCCATGCCGCCAGGCGGTCCCATCATTGGGCCTCCCGGCAACCCAGGTCTTCCGGCGGGACCCAGCGGCGCCATTCCCGGCCCGCCAACACCGCCACCCCCACCTGGAAAGTTTCCGGCTCCTCCTGTGCCACCTGCCGTTGCGGAAGGAATCGCATCTTCCTTTCCTTGCGAAGTCAGGACGCTGCGGACGTATTCCTGATCCGCCTCGCTCAGATTTCCAAAGGCCACGGTGACCACCCGCGCTCCGCGACTGAGAACCACGTCGTTTCCATCGACGCGCACGAATTTGCCGCTACTTTTGTTGCCAAATCGATCCGTCCAGGTTCGGGTCTGAATCGTGACAGGCTTTTTGGGCTTATCAGAATTCGCCTCCGGCTTTTCGGCAGCAGGCTTCTCGGCAGGCAACTCAGCCGGCTTTTCCTCGACGGGCGTTTTTCTTTCCGCCGTCGGCGTGAATGGGTCGTCTTCGGGTTCCTTTCCCGCGGCCAAATCCTGAACGACTTTCTGGTCCTCGACACTCAGTTTTTCCAGCGGAACGACAATTAACTTGCCATTTTTGAGGAAGGTCACGTCCCCATCGACCTCACGGACAAATTCCGCCTGCATCGTGCGGCCGTCCGTGTTGGTCCAGGTTCGAACCTTGCCAGCGGCAATGGCTGTCGCCGCACCAAGAAGAACCGCCAGAAAAGAGACTATCCGCCAGTTCATGCTGTGGCTCCCAACGGCTCACCTGCGCAATTACTTCAAGGAAGACACTAATCAAGGACCAGTGTGGCTGTTTCCAAAGAAAATGTCAAATCCGCTGAGTTCCTCGTTAGCTCACCCACCCGCCTCCTTGGCCAGTCCCTTGGCAACGCCCATCAGAAACCCCAGTCCAGCGCCGCACGCGCACAGCAACATGGAAACGAGCACGCTGAGCGTGATGCCGATGGCGACTACATAGACGATCTTCTTTTCCTGGGATGTCAACAAAACAGTCCGCTCCCGCCAGGTTCTGCCGAAAGTAATTGATCAGGGTATTGTACCGCGAAGGGCATAAAGAGCGCTCGACCATTCCGGACAAGGTCCAAGGGTGACAACGAGCTGCATTTGCTTGACTCACCACTCGCCAAGCAGTAGCATCAAGGAATTACTGCGGAAAATAGGCAGTTTTTGCGTTTCCACTGCGGACGTTAGGGCGAGTCCATTCTCTTATGCCCAGGAACAATTTCATGCGGCTTCCACCCTTGTCTGGAAAACGGATTTTGACGGTTGCGCTAATCCTCCTCGGAGCGGTCTTGCTGCTCCCCAAGCCAGCCGCGGCGATCACGCCAGATGACAAGCGCGTGAAAGATTGCGTGAAGAAGGCGCTCAGCGCTTTGTCCAAATTCCAAGATGCACGGCTCGGCGGAGAGTGTCTGATTGGCCTCTGTTTTTACAAGGCCGGCGAGCCGGTTGATCATCCCAAAATCCAACGAGCTCTCAAAGCCTGTAGGGACGTGAATTTCAACAGTAGCGCAACAGGTATCAACGACTGTGATAACTACAGCCTGGGCATTGGTTTGATGTTTCTTTGCGAAATCGATCTCCAGAATCAGGACCTGATCGAGAAATTCTCGACCGAATTGTTCAAGCGCCAGAAGACGATGGGGGCGTGGGGTTACGCAAATTCTCCGACAGGCGACACGTCACAGACGCAGTATGCGGTGCTCGGGATGTGGATGGTTAAGGACGCCACCAAGATTGAGGTTCCGATCGACCGCATTGAAGGGGTGGGGGGCTGGCTGATGCGGACACAGGATCCATCCGGTGGCTGGGGGTATCAGGGAGTAGATCCCGGTTCACTCGTCAAAGTCAGTCAAACTCCCCTCACTCCGACGCTGGCCGCATCAGCGGCCGGATCCATGTACATGGTGGCCGACATGCTGAGAGTCACGAAGCGAGTCGACGTTGCGCTGGCGCAAAAGTCAAAGGCGCTGCAGGATGTGGCGGAATCGGGCAAAAAGGGACCTTCTGGCGGTTCGCTCACCGAAACGCTGAACCCAGACGACATCAAGAGTACACTGGCAGCCGCGGATCGCGCCCTGGGGAATGGCTTTAAAGAGCAACCCCAATGGAACCACTACTACATGTATGCATTGGAACGCTACCACAGCTTTCGCGAGAAGGCAGGCGGAGCCAAGGACAATCTGTGGTACGACCAGGGAGTCGCCTACCTGGAGAAGACACAACAAGGGGATGGCTCTTGGGCGTCGACATCGGACTCTGCGGGTATCGCCACTTGCTTTGCCACCTTGTTCCTGCTGCGAAGTTCCGAGAAGGCGATCGTAAAGCGCGAGAAGTTGCTGATGGGCGATGGATTACTGGCGGCGGGGGGGATCCGATTGCCTAAAGATGTCAAGACGATTCAAAGTGAAAACGGCAAGGTTGTTGACCGAAAGATCGTAGTCTCCACCGATCAGATCCTTGATTTGGTCAACAAGGGCGAGAGTGAAGATGTGACGCGGCTGGCTGAGAAAAGGGAAGCACTCGAACTCAGTAGCAACAAGTCGGACCGGGACCGCCAGATCGAAAAACTGCGCAAGTTTGTCGGGGCCGGCGATTACAATGCCCGGTTGGTCGCCGTAATGACGCTGGGCAAAAATCGCGACCTCGACAATGTCCCCCGGCTGCTCTATGCCTTGACCGACAAGGAGCCTCAGATCGTCTTGCAGGCCGACCGTGGCCTCCGCTTCATCAGCCGCAAGGTGAGCGGTGTGGGTTTGCCGGAAGCGGACCCGACAGAGATCCAGATCAAAGCGGCCCAGGCAGCCTGGAAGGCCTGGTACATTTCAATCCGGCCCAATGCGGAACTACTCGATTAGCGTTTGTTTGCATGATGCCGTTCCGATCACGTTGAATAAATTCTCAAGAGTAAATCATGGCCTCCGCACCACTCCGCCCGTCCAAGCGCCTCGAGACGGACGTCGGACAACTCAACATGTCCAAGTCGGAGCAAGCCTCCGCGATGCTCTCGTCGGTGCTGCTGATGCTGGGAGTGATCACGGTTGCGATGTTCGTGGCCTGGCTGTCGGCGACTATTGTGTGGGAACGCCCCGTCGTCCCCGTGACACTGGAGGACGTGGGTGGCGGCAGTTGGGGAAACACCATGCCGGGCGGGGAACGGGATCTGGAAGAACCCAGTCCCGAAGAAGTCAGGGAGGTGATGGTCGAAGACAAAAATTCCGATCAGGGATTGGAAGCCATCACTAGCCTGGTTACCACTGCGGCTGTCGACCTGGATGCGGTGGATTCGGTGGGGGGCTCAACTGCCCTTGGTCGAGGGGAAGGGACGGGGCAGGGGGACGGCCGCGGGCCGGGTCCAGGTGGCCCGGGAACTTCTGACGGAATTCCCGCCTGGGAACGGTGGGAGATCAAGTTCTCGTCCAACGACCTCAACTTGTATTCCCGGCAACTTGATTTCTTCAAAGTCGAGCTCGGTGTGGCTGGAGGGGGCATTGATGTCGTCAACTATTGCTCGAATCTCTCCGCCGCCAAACCGACCAGGCGCGACGCCAAGCCAACGCTCGAGAAGCGGTTGTTCTTTCTGTATAAGTCGGGGACGCTGCAACAAGCCGATCGCGCCCTGGCCTCGAAAGCCGGCATCGAGGTGACGGATCGCGTCGTGTTTCAATTCTATACCAAGGAAATGTATGACAAGTTGCTGATGCTCGAGGCCGTCAGGAAGGGAACTCGCCGCATCATCGAGGTGAAGAAAACGACTTTTGGATTGCGGGGTACGCCGGGCAACTGGGAGTTTTTTGTCGTCGGCCAGGAATATCGGCCACCATTGCCTTATAAGAAGTCATGAATTCATTCAGCTCCGCGACCTTTTGACCGAGCTCACAGCGAGTCATCGCGCCCGGCATTTGATTTTTCCAGTATCCCATGGCCTCCAAACCTCCACGCAAACCGTCCGTTTTTGCAGCAGTCGGGTTGACGCGACAGGAGCAAGCTTCGGCGGCGCTGTCGTCCGTCTTGCTCTTGCTGGGTGTGATGACCATCGGTTTGTTCTTGGCCTGGCTGTCGGCAACGATGGTGCGGGACACGCCGGCCGCAAAAATGATTCCTGTCGACGTGGGCGGCGGTTTCGACGGCGATAGGCTGACCGGTGGGGACAAGGATTTGGATGTCCCTAATCCGGCGGAGGTGCGCGACGGGGTGGTTGAGGAAAAAGTCGCTCCAGCTTTGGAATCCATTGCCATCCTGGCCTCCGACCGCGTCTTGCAAATGTCCGACTGCGGCTTGAGCGAGTCGGACGCCCGCAAAGAGCGGCGAAGGGGAATCGGGGAAATCGACGGTATTCCGGCCTGGGAACGGTGGGAGATCGAATTCTCTGCCTGCGACATCAATCTGTACGCCCAGCAGCTTGATTTTTTTCAGGTGGAGCTTGGCGTGGCAGGAGGTGGTATTGAATGGGTCGACTATTGCTCCCATCTTGCAGCCGCCAAACCGAATTGGCGTTGGGCCAAGCCAGCCCTCGAGAAACGGCTGTTTTTTCTTTACAAATCGGGGACCCTGCGCGAAGCTGACCGCACCCTGGCCCGGAAGGCCGGCATTGAAGTTTCCGACCGCGTGGTCTTTCAGTTCTACACGCCGGAGATGTACCAGCGGCTGCTGACGCTGGAAAATGAGCGGATGGGGAAGCGGCGAATCAGCGAGGTGAAAAGAACGACCTTCGGCCTTCGCGGAACCCCCGGCAAGTGGGAGTTTTACGTCGTCGACCAGCAATATCGAACGCTACTCCCCTCCCAAGGGAAGTTGTGACATAATCAGGTGCTTCTGTGTCGGCATCGCCGCGCTCGGCGGCATACTTTCTTTGATTTCCGCGAGGAGTTGCTCCGTGATAGATACCGTTGACCTGGCACAATTTCTGGCGGGCGGCTGTTACTTACTGGCGGCTGAAGAAGGGAACAGCGACTTCAGCTTGCGCCTGGCCAAGATGCTGGCGGATGGCTGTTACGGACTCTTGGCGCTCAATTTTTTGTGGGGCCTGTATTTCGTCATAATTTCGTTCATGCGGGTCCGCAAGCTGGGCTTTCGCTCGCCCAAACAACAGAACGAATTTATCGAGCAACTCATGGCCCTGCTGAACAAAGGCCAGTACGCGGAAGCCGAGGAGATGTGCGATGGCGATCAGCGCGCCCTGCCGCAGCTTGCCCATCTCGTGATCGTCAATCGAGAGATCGGCGCGGAACCTCTGCGGCAGTTGGTGCTGGAGGTTCTGCAGCGCGATATTCTGGCCGACCTCGAACGCATCACCGGCTGGGTGGCGACGACCATCAAGAGCGGTCCGCTGCTCGGACTGTTTGGAACAGTGCTGGGAATGATGGCGGCGTTCGGGCAAATTGGCACGGGTAAAAAGGTCGAGACATCGACGATTGCGGCCGAAATCAGTATTGCCTTGGTCTGCACGGCAATGGGTCTGGCCACGGCCATTCCCTTCAATTACCTGCTGGCCAACATCAACGCCCGGGTTGGACGTGTCCGCGATTCGCTGTCCGCCGGCCTGGTGCGGGTTCTCGACCACTTCCAAGATCGACCGGTGGTCGGACGGGAGCGGAGCCATGCATAGTTCGAACCTGCTGGGGGGATCAAGCGGCGATTTCCTTTCAGCGCGGGCGGAACACGACGACAACACGTTCGATGTCACGGCCATGGTCGACGTGGTTTCGCTCATGAATATCTATTTTTTGATCACGTTTGTCGGTGCGGCGATGGGGCTTTTCGACCCACCCCCCGCGAGCCATTGCAAAGCGCTTGATCCCGACAAAGCCATTATCTTCACGGTGATTCGCGGCCGAGGGGAAACCATCGAGCTGTACGTCGGCGATGGGAAAAATGGAACGCCGTTGACCACTCCCGAGGACCAGGAGGAACGGATCACGGAAACGGTCCGGTCGGACCTCGGAGGAGGAAAGTCGGATGTGCTGTTCAAAGCCGACAAGTCCATCCGCCTCCGCGATATGCGGCGGTTGGCGCGGGCGGCCACGATGGAGGGTATCGCGCTGCACTTCTCCGTCGAGGAAAGGGTGAACTAACCTATGTCCGGCGGCTCGAAATCTGGGTTCGCGTTGCGTCCTCCCGCCAAGCTGCCGGAGGATCTCGTCGATATGACGGCCATGGTGGACATCGTCTTTTTCATGCTGATTTTCTTCATGATTACGTCGACCCAGCCGGTGGAATCGACCATGGACATGCCTCCACCCAAACAGGAGGGGAGCGCGGCGGCGAGCCAGGCGTCCGAACAGACCGATCACTCAGACTTCATTCAAGTGCGAATTGAGGACGACGATTCGATCTGGGTCGATGAAGAACAAGCCTTCAACGAGAGTGACTTGCGCGTGCGGCTCAAGCAAGCTCGCGACGACGGCACCCATGGGGAAGGGGTCTTTGTGACGGGGGATGCCGATGCCAGCCACGGAGCGGCGGTTAAAGTGTTCGACGCCTGCGCCGACGCCAATTTGGCCAACGTGATGTTTTCCGTCATCGACAAAGATGCGGCACCATGAGATTGAATCGCCCTTCCAAGTTTCGAGACGAATGAATCCGAGGGACTAAAGGCATGCCGGCATTGAAGGTATTGGAACTGGCGGAACGGCAAGGGCTGATGGACGCCAAGGCGATTGGTGAGTTGCGCAAGCAGGTCGCCGAATCGAAATTCGTTGTCGCGCCCGAAGCGGTGGCAAAAATCCTTGTTGACAAGGGGCTGCTCACCGCCTTTCAGGCCCGCCGCCTGGTGGCCTCGGCCCTGGAAGAATTCGAGAGTGCGGCCACCACCCCAGTTCCGGCAGCTGCACCCCTAGCGGCTCCACCTCCCGCCGCCGAAATGCCCGCCGCCAAGAAGCCGGTCGTTGATGACGATTTATTCTTGGCCGACGCGCCGCCTCCCGCGACCGCAGCGCCCCCTCCCGTTGCCGCGCCCTCGCCACCCCCGCCGGCACCTCCAAAAAGCGCACCCCCAAAGCCCCCTGCCCCCAAGCCGCCAGCAGCCAAGCCCCCGGCCGCTCGTCCCCCCGTGTCCGAGCCGCCACCCTCGCCCCCGGTGGCAGCGCCTCCCAGTCCCAAACGGCCACCCCGAAGCACTCGTCCCAGTCCCGGTCCGACTGTGGAAATGGAAGGTCTGACTTCCTTAGACTCTCAGTTGACTCCGCTAGGCGAAACCGAAATCCTCGCGTCGGCTCAAACATGGAAGGGATCGCCCCCCGGCACTGGCGACTTGATGTCCCCTTTGACTCCACTGGGAACCGGCGATGGGCTCAATCCGCTCGCCGAGCGGCCGGCCGCCCAGCGACCGGCCAAGAAGATCAAGAAGGAAAAAAGTCATAGTCTACTGTTCATCCTGGCGACAGCCGTCGGTTTTTTGCTGATTCCGTTGGTACCGCTTTCGTTCTGGTTCATGTACGGCAAGACGGCCGAAGCCTATCAGCGGGCGGAGTCCGAGTACGACGCCGGCGCGATGGAGAGCGCGATAACGTTGTACGACCAGTTCCTGGAGAGCAATCCCTCGGGGGCCGACGCGAGCCGCGCCCGCGTCCGCCGCAAAATGGCGGAACTGCGCGTCACCGCCGGTGAGGGGAGGAATCCTCGCCCCGGCCTGACGGCCGCACAGAAGTTGCTGCCGGAAATGGAAACCGAGGACCAGTTTGATAGCATTCGCGTCGATTTGCGGTCGCTGCTCGTGAACATCGTGCAGAGCTTTGCCACTCAAGCAATCGCTATGAAGGACACAGCGAAACGAGAGGAACTGGTCGCCCGGGCGGAAGACACAATGAAACTGCTCGACAATCCGACGTACATTCCCGCTAAGGAAAAGACGGAGATCCGGCCACAGCTCAGCGAAATCGAGGATCGCATGAAAGCGGCTCGACGTAGCATCGATCAGGATAAGGATCTGGAAAAGGCGCTGGCGGCCATCAAGAAAGCAGTTGATGCGGGGGACGCAACGGCGGCCTACAAAATTCGATTGGATCTGATCCGGACGTATCCGGCTGTCGAGTCGGATGCGGGGCTGGCGACTGCGACCCAAAGCATTGGCCAAATGGAGCAAAAACAAGTCAAGGTCCAAACGTCGTCGCTGGCGGCTTCCACGGATGATCCCCCGCCGGTCGATACACGCATCATCCTGGCGACTCACGAGGGAGATTCGTCCCTGGAAGGTTCGGCCGTCTTCCTGGTGCAAGGGGCGCTGTGGGGCCTGAGCGCGAAGGACGCCAAAATCAATTGGCGGAGGCCGGTGGGCTTCGAGACGTTTGTGCACCCCATCCCAATTTCGCCGGAAAAAAACGCCGATGTGATCGCCGTCGATAGCCGCAAGCACGAGATCTTTCGGCTCCAAAGCGCTACCGGAAAAATGGTCTGGAAGCTGGTCGTCGGCAAGCCGTTTTCCGCGCCCGTGATGGGCGAAGAAAAGTTGTACGTTACGACCAGTGACGGCCGAGTTTTGGAAATTGATGCCAAGACCGGCAACAGCGAGCAGCAAGCGCAATTGCCGCAAAAACCTGGAGTTGGTGCCGCGGTGGATGCTTCTCGTGGCAAGCTCTATCAGCCGGGATTGCACTCGACGCTGTTTGTGCTGCAGACAGAAGACCTGAAATGCACGCAAACGATTCACTTGGGGCACAAGCCGGGTGGAATCGCCGTTCCGCCGGCAGCCGTCTTGGATCATTTGCTCGTCGTTGAAAACCCGACGGACGACTATGCCCTCGTCCATTTGTTTGCTCCGCAGGGAACTAGCAGGACACTGGCCCCGCTGCCGGACGTGGTGCGACTGAAGGGGCGAGTGGTGGTGCCGATGGTGGTGGAAGGAAAACGAGTGGTGATCGTGACAGACCTGGGCCAGGTGGCAGTGCTGCAGGTGGATCCTTCCAACAAAACCCATCCCATTCGCCAGGTGGGAGGGAGCGAAGCGATTGAGAAGAGTCCCCTCCTCAGTTACTACACGGTCGACAAAGGGATGATTTTCGTTGGCAGAAGACAGTTAGCGGGATATGAAATTCAGGCTTCGCAAGAAAAACTTGGCCGCAAATGGACGGTCGGCGCTTCCGATGACGCCTTTCTCGCCCCCCCACAGGTTGTCGACAATGCGGTAATTCATGTTCGCCGGCGGCTGGGATCGCTTGCCACCACCGTCGAAGCCGCCGATGTTGCGACCGGCAAACCACTTTGGACGCTCAACCTGGCCGCGCCCCTGGCAGCCCTCTTTCCCAGTGAAGCCCGCAATCAGATTGTGGCGGTCACCAGTCCTGGACGAGTCTTTGAGCTTTCCGCGGAGGCAATTGCCGCTGGTTACTCGGATACGCCAGCTTTTGTCCCTTTGGCCGGGACGGAAGCGATGACGCTGACCGACGGTGTTCGCGTGGGGAATGACAAATGGGCTTGCCTCGGAATGCAGTTCAGCGGCCATTATCTCACTTACGACAATGCGGCAGCCGCGGGGCGCACGAAGCACTTCGAGTCCAAGGTGCCCGGCAAGGATGCTTCGGCTCCGGCTGTGGCGTTTCGCGGCGGGGCGGCGGTCCCCTTTAGCTCAGGCCCAGTGAAGCTGGTGAGCGCCGATTCCGCGGCCGACCTGGCACTGCCGTTTCAGCCATCGCTGCAAGCCGGCCAGCGGCTGAATTGGAGGCAAGCGGCGGTGGTCTCCGCGGATGGCAGCGTCCTGGCGATTTCCGACGGAGCGAACACGATTTTTCGATTGACGGTGAAGAACTCGCCACAACCGCACCTGGAATCGCTCGGTGAAACGGTGATTGACCAGGATGTCGTCTCGCCCCTGGCAGTCGCCAGTGGAACGCTCTACGCCGTCGGCCACAGTGCATCCGTGGACATACTTTATTCCTTTCAAGCCCCCGATTTGCAAGCTGGCCCCAAAAAGCCTCTAGAGGGGCGGGTCCGATTTGGCCCGGTTCAAGTGGGCGATGTGGTGTTTGTGGCGGATGACAAGAAACTTCACTGCTTGGAAGCGGCGGGCAAGGTGCGCTGGTCGATCGCGCTGGCGCACGGCATCCCTTCCGCGCCTCCCATTTCTCACGAGCAGGATTTCCTGATCGTCACTGGGGCCGGCAGTGTGTTTCGAGTTTCTCAGGACAAGGGGCAGGAAACGGGTCTGCTAGAGGTCGGAGAGCCTCTCGTCGCACCGGCCAGTCTGACGGGCGAAAAGCTGTTGGTGGCCGGACCCGACGGCACGATTCATCTGGTCCCGCTTCCCAAAGGGTCCTAAGTCGCCATGAAGATTCGCTACATCAGCAGTTTGTCCGCGATTCCGGCGAGGCTGCCTTGGTTCGTGGCCTGCCTCGTGCTGCTATTCGTTCCCGCGGCGGCCATGGCGCAAGAGATCGCCGACAAAAGGCGGATCTTCGAACGCGATCCCTTCGACCGCATCACTTGCACGGAAGCATTTGATGGGGATGTCATCGACGTCTTACCGATTCCCTGGAATCCGCGACGCGTTCCAACAAAGCAGAAACCGGGAGATAAGCTCCGGGTTCAGCCGCTCGGTTCCGAAACGCCCCAGGACATCGCCTGGGTGGCCATCAAAAAGCTGGAGCTATTCGAGCAATTGGTACTTTCGGAGGCGAATGCGCTCGTCGAAGCTGGCAAACTCGACGAGGCGTTTGATTATTTCGCCTTTCTGAGCCTCTATTATCGGGATGTGGATGGACTCGCCCAGGGACATCAAACCTATCTTTATCAGTGCTTCGCGGCGGCGGCCAAAGCCAGACAATACGACGAAGCCCTGGGCATCATCGAGGAGCTGTATGCCCAGAACCCCAAGTTCAAACTGAATGAGAATTCGCCACCCCTTCTGGACCGGATCGGCGTTCTCGCGGAGTCGCTGATTGGCGATTACATGGCCAAGGAGGATTTTCGCTCCGCGAAAATGATGCTGCGGCGGCTGGAGACCAAGTACAACGCCAGCGACGAGCCCTTCGTCAAGTCCGCGAAGGGCAAGCTGTCCAATGTCGCGGCGGGGCATCGCGACGAATGCAAGGTGCACTTTGCGGCAGGGCGATTCGTGGAAGCTTACGATGCTTGCGCCCGCATGTATGACGTTTGGCCTTATGTGGAGGGAGGCGCGGAACTGGCCGCGGAAATCTCGCGCACCTATCCCTTGGTCATGGTGGGGATCTCTCAGCCGGCTCTCGCTTACGACCCACGCAGCCTGGACAATCCCGCTGCCCGCCGTGCCGGCCGCCTGTTGGAGCGGCGGCTGATGGAATTCGTCGGCCGCGGACCGGAAGGGGGCAAGTACACTTGCTCGCTGGGAACCGTGAAGCGATCCGACGACGGTTTGCGCTTGACGTTTACCATCGGGGGCGCTGCCCTCACTGCCAGCAGCGCGCCGCTGACCGGGTTTGACGTATCGCGGCATCTGCTGGATCTGGCGGACCCGGCCAGCCCCTTCTATCAGCCCCCCTGGGCTCGCCTGGTGAATACCGTCCAGGTTCGAGGCGTCAGTCGCGTGGATGCCAGCCTGCGACTGCCGCACATTTTGCCCGAAGCCTTTCTACAGACCAGCTATTTGCGGGACGCGAATCTGGGCCAGCCCGGCGTGAAGGGGAGCGGCCCCTATTTCATGCTCTCGCGGACGAATGAAATCACGCGGTACAGCAAGAATGACGGCTACGCGTTGGCCGAACCCGGCCAACCCGCGGAAGTGATGGAGCGATTCTATACCGACCCGCAACGGGCCTTGCTGGCATTGCAGCGAGGGGAAGTGGATGTGCTCGACCAGGTGTTTCCGGCCGACATTCCCACGCTGGCGAGCGACGAAATTGCCATCGGCCGCTACAGCGTTCCCACGACCCACTTTTTGACGGTCCAGCGCAAGCACCCCTATTTGCAGAACGACCAGTTCCGCCGCGCTTTGGTTTATGGCTGCAATCGGGAAGCGATCCTCAACCTGGGGTTGCTCAAGAATGCCAAGATTCCCGGTTTCCGCACCATTAGCGGACCGTTCCCAGCACCGGTCGGTGCCGGAGACGCCTTGTGTTATGGCTATAACGATACGATTGAGGCTCTCCCCTACGAGCCCAGGGTCGCGGTCATTCTAAAGACCATGGCGACCCGCCAAATCAAGGCCCAGGCCGAAATGCTCAAGCTGAAACCACCCGAACTTACTCCGCTGGTTCTTGGCCATCCCAACGACGAAATCAGTCGGCTGGCCTGCCGAGCCCTCGGCCGGCAGTGGGAGGCGATTCAAGTTAAAACCAAACTGGTTGAATTCCCTCCCGGCGTATTCACCGACGAAAAGGGGGAATGCGATCTGGTCTATGTGCAGGCGGCTACTTGGGAACCGGCTGTTGACGCGGCCCGGCTATTTGCCACGTGGGGACTCAATCCCGCCAATAATACTTACGTCAGCCTGGAACTGCGAAATATTGAGAATGCCAAAGATTGGCGCGAGGCACGAAGCGCCTTGCTCAAGCTGCACCGTCTGGTTAGCGACGACGTTACGCTCATTCCCCTTTATCAAACTTACGATTACTACGCCTACCGCAAGTCCGTGCAGGGACTGGCGGACGGGCAAGCGACGCTGTACCAGAATATCGAGAAATGGCGGGCCGCCGGCCGCTTTTCGCTGAAGTAGACCTTCAAAAAAGCATGCAATTCGTTAATTATTCGCAATTCGTCGTGCGGCCGAAATCGGCCCTGGTGGGCCGCTGCGCGTGGCGAAGAATGGCGATAATTTGTTGCGCAGTGGCAATGGCCGCGTTCCCACGGTGCGTGTTTGCCCAGGCGGCCTGGGAGTTTTCTCCTTACGACATGAAGGTCTGTCTCGCACTGGCCGACGCGCCGGAATTTACGCCCCCATTCACTGCCCGCGTTCGCGAGGAATTGGCCACTCGGGCAGACATCGTTTTCTTTGCCACCTGGAAGCTGGCGGCGGTGAGTGCGAATTCCCAGGTGGCCGGGCAGATGCTGACGCAATGGGACAAGCTGACGTTCGACGGGATCAAGGCAGGCGACGCAGAATTAGTGAAAGGGGACAAGTTGTACCTCCTGGCCGTCACGCGCGACCGGGGAGATTACCTGATTCGTGGCCGAGAGCTTGACCTGCGGACTCGGATGATGGGGCCGACCGTGGAGCGGCGGTGCGGTGCATTGCCGGGGATTCCACTCGCCTGTTGGGACGCAGTCGCGGCCACATTTATCCCTTTGGCCAAGATTGAAACTATTGTCGAGCGGAATATCACTGCCCGCGTCCGCGCGGGGGGACTGATCACCGATCCTGGTTCTCCCGCGCTTATCCAGCCCGGAGATGCGCTCCACCCCATCATCCGTCGCAATGAAAAAACCGGCGAGCCGGCGAAGAACGGCATCCAAGCGATTGCCTGGACCGTCTTGAGCGTTCAATCCCGCCGTGATTCGCTGCTGGAGTGTACCGTCGCCTCCGGCTATCGCACGCCGATTCCGACGCGCGCGAATTTGCGGATGGAGCGCCTGGCGGTGGTTTCCCGGCCGCTGCTGCCGGCGACGAGAGTGGTGCTGCACTCGAAGGGAAAAGATCCCCATCCGCTGACCGGCTATCAAGTCTTTGTCAAGGGAATCGACGACCAGCCGACGCAGCTTCTGGGTGTGACGGACTGGCGCGGCGCGATTGAGGTTCCCCGGGGAGACATGCTGGTGCGGACGCTTTACGTGAAGAATGGCAATCAGCTCTTGGCCCGTTTGCCGCTTGTGCCCGGCTATGAACGGGAGGTTGTGGCCACGACGACGGAAGACGATTATCGCCTGCAGATCGAGGGCTTCGTGATGGCTTTGCAGGGGCGAGTGACGGACCTGGTGACCCGGCGGGAAATCCTGGCCGCCCGCATTCGTAAGCGAATCACGGAAGGGAAACTCGACGAAGCCGAGGAACTCCTGATTGCCTATGGCAAACTGGAGACTCGCGAAGGGCTGCTCAAGGAATTGGACGCACGGCAAGGCGAAATTGGGGACATGGAAGCCAAGTTGGAGAAGCTGACCATGCTCCGCATCAATACCTTGATGGGAGAAGCTCGCAATCTGTTGCTCAATAAGTTCCTGGATCCCGAAACGAAGAATGTGCTGGCCAAGGAAGTGGAAAAGGCTCGCGGAGGAGCAGCGGCCTCAACCGCCGGAAGCTGAGGATCGAGCCGGTCATTCGCCCTTCGCTACGTCTATTTTTTCTTCTTCTTCTGGGATGGGACCACCGATTCCAGCCGCTTGAGCAGCTCATTCGCCGAATGCACATGGCCGGTGGGAATGGAAAAGTTCTTCCCGCTGGGGTCGTCATTCAAATACTTGGCCGTGGCCGCCTTTCCCGCCGGCTCGAGCATTACTTGGAGAATCGCCGGCCCCTGTGGATCTTCGATGAGCTGCTCAATCAGCTCTCTTCCCTTCGGGTTCCAGGAGAGGCGTTCCAGACGGTCATAGACCCTCGGAATAGGCTTCACCTTCTGCATGAACACTCTGCCGAGGGGCGTGCGCAGCAATCGCACCAGGTGCGAATTGTCCGGGACAAAGTCGTCGTAGAGTTCCTCCTGGCCGGCCGACAGGGGGACTCCCATTGCAATGAGCTCGTCAAAAATTGGCTCGACGTCCTGGCGGGAAATCAGGTCTCCGGGAGCATATTCGGCATTCGCGCGCAAGTGCTTCTCCACTACCGCCCTCACCTCCGTCATGTTGGGTGGGTTGGCCGCGAGGCGGCGCTCCGTGCCTGCCAGAGAGGCAAGCAGAATTACGGCTGCGGCCAGCCGGAAAATCGCTGACTTTGACATGGAGTTGTTCCTGTTTCGGAGCCGGAAGAGGCAGTGCAGGCGGACCAAACGTCACATTTACCATCCCAGCAAAAATTTAGCTCATGAAATGGCGCTGTTTCGCTCATCCCACGCCGCGAAAATAAAATATGGTTACTGTGGAACCGAAATGTGACAATTGAGCGGAAGAGAGGATCAGCCATGAACCGTGACCACACCATTGAGAAGCGGGAATTGCGGCACGCCCAACAAGAACGAGGCGGAAAAATCGTCGTTATGGCCGCCTTCCTCCTGATTTTTATGCTCGGAATGGTGGCCTTTGGAGTGGACGTTGGATACATGGCGCTGACCAAAGGAGAGTTGCAAACCTCCACGGATGCCGCGGCCCTGGCCGGTGCCGGCGAGCTCGTCAATGGCACGGCTGCCGCTCAGGCAGCGGCGATGACCTATCTGGCCGCGAATAAAGCGGGGGGCCACACGTTGAACGAGACAAACGCCGCATTTGAATTTGGTAATTGGAACAGTTCCACGCGTGTTTTCACGGTCACCAACGAAACTCCCAATGCCATTCATCTGACGACAAGCATCATGCAGCAACCGCTATTCTTCGGACGAGTTCTGGGCCGCAATACGTTTAATACAGGTGCCGACGTCGTGGCAACGTATCAGCCCCGCGAAATTGGCCTGGTGCTCGATTACTCGGGTTCGATGGCCTACGACAGCACCTTTCGCAACATCAGCCTGATTGGCCAGGCCGCCGTCGAAACCAACTTGCAGCAGATTTATACGCAGCTTGGATCGCCGACCTATGGCACGCTGACCTACACTCCCGTCGCCTATGGGAACGGCAGCACGTCGAATAGCACCATCAAGGCCAATTTCGGCCTGACCAGCGTCCCCTACCCCTACCCGGGAGGCTCCTGGGATGAGTACATCGACTTTGTGCAGTCCGACAACTATGTCAACTCCGCCGGATACCGCTACAAGTATGGTTACCTGACCTGGGTGAATTACTTGACGACCAGCCGCTACGGCAATTCCAACACTCCCGCCTTGAAGAATTGCAGCGAACAGCCGGTCACCGCACTCAAGGATGCGGTGGATGTTTTCCTGGAGTTCCTGAACTACAACAGCACGGATGACCGCGTCAGCCTTTCCATCTACACCTACTCGGATGGAACGGCCATTCTGGAACAGGCGCTGACTCACGACTACTCGGTAATCGCCTCCAAGTGCCGAAGCCGCCAGGCAGGGCATTACATTCCTTACACGAACATCTCGGCCGGCATGACCAAAGGCCGAGTTGATTTGCAAAACAACGCCCGCATCGGTGCCGCGAGAATGTTGGTCGTGATGACGGACGGCGTGGTCAATCGGCCGACGGGAAACACCACCACCGATAAGCAACTGTGTCGTAATGAAGCCCAGTTGTGCGCGAACGCCAAGATCCCCGTGGTGACCATTTGCGTCGGTGCCCTGGCCGACACTGCCTTGATGCAAGAGCTTGCCGACATTTCCGGCGGCGTGGCCTTTGTGGTCCCTGGCGGTCAGCCGATTGCGAGTGTCCAGGCCCAACTGGAAGCGGTCTTCGTGCAGGTAGCTTCGGATCGCCCTTTGCAGATTGTGCAGTAGGACGCCGATTGAAACTGGATGACTCCGACAGGACAGGTCATGGACCTGTCCTGTTTCCTTTTAGCGAGATCCTGGGACTTGGCGGGCGAGCGAGGCAATTGATTGACAGTGGAGTCGGAACTCCGCAAACTGGAGGCATGACCAGCCCCGCAGTATTTCCGGTTCAGGCCCGCCGCGCGTTCCTCGCCAGGTCGGGAATGGGGCTGGGGTCGCTCGCTTTGGCATCGCTTCTGCAACGAGCCGGCTTGGGAGCGGGAGGAGCGGCGGGTTCACTGTCCCGCGGCGTCGTGAGCCCGCTGCACTTTGCCCCCCGCGCGAAACGGGTCATCTACCTGTATATGTCCGGTGGCCCCTCGCACCTGGAAACCTTCGATTACAAGCCGGTGTTGGCCAAACGGGGTGGCGAGCCGATGCCCGAATCGGTGACGAGCGGCCAGCCAATCGCCCAGTTGCAAGGCAAGAGCCAGCTCAAGATTCTGCCGCCGCTGTTTGAGTTCAAAAAACATGGCCAATCCGGGCAAGAGATCAGTTCCGCGTTGCCGCACATCGCCGGCATCGCCGACGACATCTGCATCATTCGCTCGCTGGTGACCGAGGCCATCAATCACGACCCGGCCCATACGTTCATGAACACCGGTTCGACTATTTCTGGCCGTCCCAGCATGGGCTCCTGGATCAACTATGGTCTGGGAAGCGAAGCCGATGATTTGCCTGGCTTTGTGGTAATGACGAGCTTTGCCGGACGGAGTCCGCAGCCGATTTCCACCCGCATGTGGTCCGCTGGTTTTTTGCCGGGGCGGTATCAGGGAATCCTGTTCAATTCCAAGGGTGCGCCAGTGCATTTTCTGGATGCGCCCGGCGGCGTTGACGGCCAGCGGCAGCGGGATGTGGTGGCGGCGGTCCGCGCGCTCGATGAGGAGCAGAATGCTTTCTCCGCCGACCCGGAAATCGAAACTCGCATCAGCCAGTACGAAATGGCGTTCAAGATGCAGGCCAGTGTGCCGCATCTCATGGACCTCAAGGATGAGCCGCAGAACATTCTGGATCTGTACGGCTGCAAAGGGTCGGCGGACGGTAGCTTCGCGGCGAACTGTCTGCTGGCCCGGCGGATGGCGGAGCGAGGCGTCCGCTTCATTCAGCTTTATCACCGCGACTGGGACCATCACAACGACCTGAAAAAATTCGTAGGCATCTGCGCGGGAGCCACGGACCGGGCCAGTGCCGCTTTGGTTCAAGACCTCAAACAGCGAGGGCTGCTCAAGGACACTCTCATCCTTTGGGGGGGCGAATTCGGACGCACGCCGATGGCCCAGGACGGCAAGGGGGACCAACTCGGCCGCGACCATCACATGAAGGGGTTTTCCATGTGGCTCGCCGGCGGCGGTATCAAGCCGGGCATCACTCACGGTGCCACCGACGAGCTCGGCTACCACTCCGCCGAAAAGATTGTACCCGTCCACGACCTGCACGCCACGCTGCTGCACCAGCTCGGCATCGACCACGAGCGGCTGACCATTCGGGCTCAGGGGCGGGATTTTCGTTTGACCGATGTTTCCGGCAAGGTCGTCACGGAGATACTCTCGTGATCGAGACTGACTTCTTGCGTCGCAACATGAGTCCTGTAACGAGCAAACTCATGCACGCGGCAGCGCAGCTAATAGCCGGCCAGTCCCCCAGCGTGTGATAGAGCGGCCGGCGGCCATCGGGAGTTACGGCGGCAATCAGCACCTGCGGCTGCCGCTTGGGACCGTGAACGAGGACTCGACCGCTGCCGTCGATGTGGGCGGAGATGCCGGTGTTGGCGGCAATGAGCACAGGCCGGCGGTTCTCGATCGCGCGAAAGGTGCTGCACTTAAGATGCAGATCGAGAATCGACGAACCATAGAACCAGCCGTCGTTGGTCAAGTTGACCAGCACGTCTGGCGGCGTCCCTTGTTTCTCCAAAGTCAGCACCTGCGAGCGAATGAGGTGTGGCACGGTGCTCTCAAAGCAGATGCTGGGACTGAACGAAAGTCCTTTCACCTGTGCGGCAATCGGCTGGTCCCCTTCCGTCATGCCTTCAACGGGGATGAAGTCGTAGATTACCGGAAACCAGCCGGCGAAGGGAACGTACTCGCCGAACATCACGGCATGAGTCTTGTCATAGCGGCTGATAATTTCCCCGTGCTCATCCGCCAAGATCGCGGAGTTGTAGGCCAGGCGGCGACTCGAACCGTAATCGAAGGTCGTCGTGCAAAAGTAGAACAGCGTTGGATTCCCATCGCTCGAATTGGCGGGGGGATTGAGTAGCTCCGAGGCCTGGCGGAGTGCCTTGGGAAACTCCTGGCGAAATTGCCCAATTGCCTCTTCTTGATCGGAGGGAACCACCGTCCCGGGTGAAAGCAGAATGTGCGGAAGCGCAAACATCGACTCCGGCCAGATCACCAGGTCCAGGCGGGCATTTTGCTCTCGGGCCTGTTTGGTCAGCTCCGAATAATGCTGCATCCGTTCTAGGGACTGTTCAAAATCCATGTCGATGTGAACGTCGCGAGATCCCTGAATGAGAGCGACGTGCAACGGTGGCGTACCAGGGCTTGGCGGCGTTTCCGCCAGTCGAAACGAGCCATAGGCGAGCGTCAGGACCATCACTATCGCGGCAGGAATGAGAGGCCAGAAGGTGCGGCCGGCGGGAACAAGAGCCCTGGCCACCGCTGCCGCCGCGAGCATCATCACAAAGCTCACGCCGTAAGCGCCGAAGACGTCGGCGGTTTGCACGAGCGCAAGCCAGTCGGTTTGCGAATGGCTGAGGAGGCCTGCTGAGAATCCGGTGATGATATATCCACGAGCCAGTTCCAGCCCGACCCAAATGACCGGCGCACCAATCACGATGGGAATTCGCAATCTCTGTCCCACCCGACACAGGCCCACAAACAGCGGAACGTAGACCGCCAGATACGCGGCCAGCGCAACCCAGCCTCCAATGAGCAGTAGGTGGGCGAGCGAAATCCCCTGCAGCATCAACAGCCAATGGACGAAGCTCCCCAGCCAGATGCCGACATACGCCCACCGCGTCATAGGAGTGGGGCGGAGGACCAGGTAGAGCCACGGCAGAGGTGCGAGCCAGGCAATCGGCCACCAGTTGAGCGGTGGAAAGGCTACCCACAGTAGGAGGCCGCCAAGCACGGAGCAACCCAGCGAAACACAAAAGGTCCGACGGCTCTCAGGCATCGGCAGAGAACGAACGACCGCCGCCTGGTCGTCTACCCGCTTCTCGTTCTTGCGTCGTGACTTCCGCGATTCAATCATTCGGCAACCTATTCATCGCCGCGAATCACGACGTCCGTTGTTTTCGGTTCAATTCGCCGCTTTGTACCTGCAATCGCCCTGTTCGTCGAGTGCCAAAACCCGTTCAACCGAAATCCGCTTCATTTCTGACTGTTGAATTCGGCCCCCTCCAGTTTCAACACGAGCCACCTTATGGAAAAACGGGGTCCACGGCACAAATATTTCGCGACCTTGGCCAACCAAAAGGAGGACGCTGGCAAATCTGCCAGCGTCCTTAATCCCCGTCGAAGTTTTTTAGTCGGACTCGCGGTCTACCAGGTAAAGCCAGCGGCCAAACCCAAGCCGTAAAGCTGGGCCTCGCCCAATCCCGCGCGGGAGAACGAATTGGTGGTCAGCGTGCCGATGGTTCCTCCAAAGCCAGCTCCGCCGGTGGGTGGGCCGTTGACGCTCCAGTTCTGGTATTCGAACGTCGTGCGGAAGAAGGTCGTCATCGGCAAGCTTTCCACGGCAAAGTCCCATTGGATGCCAACCTGGAACTCTGCGATCGTCATCTCCGCAACGGCGTTGTTGCGGGTGACAGTCGCCGCGCCCACGAGCGGAGCACTTGGAGAAGAGGCAACGGAACCTGCTACTCGTCCAAAAGAATCCGTGTGGCCCCACATGTGGGATGCCCGCGCGCCGAGAATCAAGCTGGCGTTAGTGCCGCCGATTTGACGCCGGCCGGTCAGGGCGCTGGTCACGCCCGCTCCGTCGAATCGGAACCCGTTCGAGAGAGACAGGTTCACAAAGTTTCCGGTGGTGAACACGCCAAAGGTATCGATCTTGGCGTCGGCAAGAATCGAGGCCTGCCTGACGCCAATCGTCCCGTCGACCTTCCAGTCGCCGGGGGTGAAGCTGCGAACCGCCTCCACGTCAAACGTGTAAAGGCGGGCTCGATCAAACTCCGTTTTGGTGGCGAAGTTGGGGAGGTTCACCTGTCCCGGCACCAGCTCGGGGCGATGCGTGTCGAAGTCCGAGAGGTTCCAATAACGGACCACGATCCCCCATTTCTCGCCGAACTGCCGGCCGAACCAGATCCGCGGCGTGTAAGCCAGGCCCTCCGAGTTGTTGCCGTCTCGAATGGAATAGTCGACGCCCGCTGTGCCCGAATCGTCGTAGCTCAGGTTGATGCGACCTCCCGTGCGGGCGTCGTACTGCATGAAGGTCATTTCCACTCCCGAAAACCAGAACGGAGCGGAGCAGTTACAGCAAACATCATCCAGCCCCACATCCGCCGCCGCCGAATCGGTGGCGATGGTCTCGGACTCCGTCAGCAGATTGGTTACCCTGATTTCATCTTCGGCCCGTAAGCCGCCGGTGAAGAGAATTGAAAGCGTAAGCGCGGCCCCGAGGGCCAGAGCGATAGTCTTCACGAGAACTCCGTTTCGTCACGACGCGTGGAAGAAGTGGGTTGCCGCACTCTCCTAGCGCGGCGTAGCAGTGAAATCGAACTTCCTGGGAAAGGCTCCCTACTTTTCCAGTGGCGGAAGGTCCAGTCGTTTAATACGGAATAAACGTGTCAATACGACCAGATCTCGCCCATTTTACCCTCTGCCCTGGCAAGCTGCGTAAGCTATACTGGCAGGTCGCTTCTCCTCGTTGGAGTCCCGGCTTTAGCCGGCTCCCCCCCCTATTTCCCCAATCCACCGTGCACCAAGCCCTTGGCATCCTGGAAGTTACCGGTTTTACGCCGGCCATGGTCGCCCTGGATTGCATGGACAAGGCCGGGGATATCACGCTGCTTCAGACGGAGTCGAACGACTTCTATGGGGTAGTGCTGAAGGTCCAGGGAAGCGTGGCGAACGTCTCGGCCGCTATTGCGGCCGGCCAGGCGGTTGCCGAGCAGATGGGAGGCAAGCCGGTTGCCACCATCATCAATCGTCCGGACGACCGGGCCTGGGCCGCCCTCAAAAGTCCCCCCGAATCCAGCCCACTGATCCAGCAACCCGTGGTCAAAACGCCGGTGTACGAAAGTGCCACCGGCTCATCGCTTCGTAAGGAACCTGCCGTGGCCGACTCCAATTCATTCGCCCTGGGCTTCATCGAAACACAGGGCTTCACCGCCGTCTTCGAGGCCATCGACAGTGCCTGCAAAGCCGCCAACGTGGAAGTCCTGGGCAAGGAAAAACTCGGCGGCGGCTACATCACCGTGATAGTCAAGGGTGACGTCGCCGCGGTGAAAGCCGCCATCGAAGCCGGCACCGCCAAGGTCCAAGGTCTTGGCAAGCTCATCGCGAGCCACGTCATCCCTCGGCCGAGCGCCGCGGTGCTGGCCCTGCTACCAAAGTAAGGTCCCCCGGCGGCTAAACACGTACACTCTGGTTGGCAACTAGGGTTTCACTCCCTCCGCACGCCCACGCAAAGCCGTGGACAAGCCACCCATGATCCGTTCAGCGGCTGCTTCGCCGACGTGGATGCAAAACGGCACGCCAACTCCCCGATAACTATTTCCGGCAATTGCCAGCCCTGGAAACTTCGCGGTTCGCTCTTCGATCTGCTGCACCTTGTCGAGATGGCCGACGTGATACTGCGGCATCGCGCCGTGCCAGTGGGCGATGTCGCAGAACTCCGGCTCGCCGCTGATGCCGAGCAGGTCACACAACTCTTCGAGGACGATATTAGAAGTCTCGGCGTCGGAAAGCGACAATAGCTCGGGCTGAAGAGCGCCGCCGATGAAGACACGGAGCAGAACTTTACCCTCCGGCGCGCGGCCGGGGAACTTGATGCTGGCAAAACTGCCGGCAATGATGCGGCGTTTCTCGATCGTCGGCACCACGAACCCGAAGCCATCGAGCGGATGAGCAATCTGCTCGCGACGATAGCCGAGGATTGCGACATTGCAGCCGGCTTGAGGGATGCTGCCAACGAGGCGGGATAGTTCTTCGTCGATGTCTTCCAGCAACTTGCCCGTCACTGGCGCAGGCGATGCCAGAATCACTCCGTCAAACTCCCGCGGCTCTTCACTCGCGATAACCACTTGCCATTTCGATCCATCAACCGCTCGCATCAGTCGCTCAACTCTCGCATTCAGCCGCACAACTCCTGGCGGCAATTTCCCTGCTACCGCGTCCACCAAGCGCTGCATACCATCACGAGGGGCCAAAAACATCCCATACCTAGCCCCGCTCTCCTGCTTACTGCCTACTGCCTTCTGGCTGCTGACCCCTGACCCCTGTCCCCTGACTCCTCGTATCAAGCTACCGCTGCGCCGCTCCATCTCCACAAACTGCGGCAGCGTGGCTTGCATGCTGAGCAGCGACGGGTCGGCGGTATAGATTCCGCCAATGAGAGGTTGGATGAGGCGGTCGAAGGCGTCGCGCCCGAAGCGGCGAGTGACGAACGATTCGAGGCTTTCGTCGGCATCGTCCTTCTTCTTGGGAGTGAAATATTCCCAGGCCAGCCGGAGCTTCCCGAAGGGACTCAGTAGCGGTGACTTGAGAATCGGCCAGACTTTGGCCGGGCTCATCAGGGTGAAGCCCTCGGGGACGGGAACCAGTTTGCCCTTGTGGACGACGAATGCTCGCCGATGCTGCCTGTTCGTTTCGATGAGTTCTGTCCCCTCTCCCTTTGGGAGAGGGT